>NZ_BMQM01000002.1 GCF_014648115.1 Deinococcus seoulensis | reverse complement strand
CACTCAAGAACGGCTGGCACGTCAGTTTTCACTTCATCTCATAAAATCTGTCAGGCGGTCAGGGCCCAGGCGTGACGCGGTCGCCTGCTCGTCCGGCCTCCCGGTCGTGACGACCAGCTGATGACGGGACAGGCGTTCCAGATCACGGTCGGAAGGTCCCGGTTGCCATCCTGGAAGTTCAAAGCGCATACCGCAGCGTAAAACCCGCTGAACGGAAAGAGTATTCGCCGTCTGGCCTACCCTGGATGGCGCACACCCAGCGCAGAGGCGACCGGATGGCACCCGCTCAACGGGTGACCCGGCCGTTCCGTCAGCCACGCAACTGGAGTCCGTTTCAGCTGCTGCACCCGCCACCGCAACTGCTTCCGCAACTGCTTCCGCAACTGCTGCCGCCATCTGAACCGCTGCCGTCCGAACTCCCGCCGTCCAGACCGCCGATGTCCATGCCGCCACCGTCACTGCCGCTGCGGTTCTGCCTGGAGCTGGTGCCCGCCGGGGTCGCCTGTGCGGTCGTCAGGAGAATCAGTGCCAGCACGAATACGCCCAGCGCGGCCAGCACCCCGAAGCGCGTGGACAGGAACGTCAGGAACGCCACGCCGCCCGCCAGGGCCGCCAGCAGCAGCGCCGACAACCTCACCCCCCCAGCCGTGCTGGCCGTGTGCGTGAATGTGTGCGCGGCTGGGGCCGCCCTGACTGCCGGGTCGGGCCACACGTCGACCGGGGCCACCTCGCCGAACACGCGGGCGTAGCTGTCCAGCGTGCGGCGGTACTGCGCGGCGAAGTCCGTGTCGCCCGCCTCGCCGGTGGCGGGTTCGTGGTGCAGCGGCGCGGGCAGCAGCGGCGTCAGGCGCTCCCAGTAATCACGGGTGAAGGTCAGGTGCTCGTGCCACAGGGCGTCCACCGCCCGTGACGGCGTGACCGGATGCCCGGCCGTGGCGGCCAGGATCAGGAACCGGCGGTACTCCTGCGCGACGCATTCCGTGAAGGCTGGCCCCCAGCCGTGTTCCTGCGCGGCGCGGCGCAGCATGGCGGGCGGGAACGCGTACCCGGCCAGCGGGCTGTGCGGGGCGTGGATCATGGGGACGGAGTTGACGGTCCCCTGACCGTTAGGGGGCGACATCCCGGCTGTTCGTGTCATACCCGGCTCCTGGCAGGACCCCGGAGGAAGGGCGGCCTGGAGGGCGCGGAGGCGGGGCCGCCCGCGCGGGTTCCTGCTGATCGCAGCGTGATCCGCTCCTGTCAACGGACCGTCAGGCCCTCCCTGGCCGGGCTGCCCCCGGACCCTTCACGTTCAGGGGGGCGTCTGTTCAGTCGGTGGCAGCTCCGGGAGGGTGCGGGCGTCGGGGGCCGCCTCGTTCAGGAACGCCCGGTACGCCTCCTGCACGGCCTGCACGAGTTCCTGACTGCCCAGCACGCCGCGCATGTCCAGCATCGCCACGATCTCGTGCGGGTCCAGGCTGGGATTCGCGCAGGCGCGCAGCAGCGCGTAATGCACCACGCTGGTGCCGGGCCGCACGCCGCCCGCCGGGGTCCACGCCTCACGCAGCAGCGGCATCAGCTGCCGCGCGAACCGCCGCACGTCCTCCCGCGAACGCCCCAGTTCCTTCTGGAGCGCCCCGACCGAGTTCACGCCCACGTAATGCAGCAGCCGCGCCAGCCGCTGCGGCCGGTCCGGGTCCGGCCAGCCCACCAGGAGCCGCACCTGCAACGCCCCGGCCACGTCCTCGTCCAGCGGCCGGACGGGCGGGATGTTCAGCAGGTGCTTCATGCTCTGCGCGTCGATGAACACGCCCTCCGGTTCGGTCTGCACCCGCTCGGGCAGCGTCGCGGCGTAATCGCGGGACAGACGGTGCAGGGCCATGAATTCCTCGTCCGCCATTTCCAGCAGGCCCGCCAGCCGGTAGAAGCGGCGCTGCACCTCACGCGGAATCGCGTCCCGGTTCTTGTACCCCAGGTCATGCTCGATCTCGGCCCAGGCGTGTTGCAGGATCGAGCGGATCTGCACCTCGAACCCCATGCCCGCGAACGCCGCCAGCCCCGGCGTGTCCGGCGTGAGCCGCACCACGTAATGCACGCCCATGTACCCGAACCGGTCCGGGTCGTGCATCTTGCTCTTGTCGATGGAATGCTCCCAGTCCACCGTGTGGTTCGCCTCGATCAGGCGCGACACGGCCCCCACGTCCGACTCGAAGTACGTGATCACGCGCACCGCCACGAGGTCCGTCACGTCCGGCAGCGACCGGTACCGGCCCGGCTTGCGGCGCAACTTGTCCTCCAGACTCAGGGGTTTCTTCACGCGGCCCGTCACGTGATGAATGCCCAGCCCCGCGCGTTCCAGCATCGCCAGCGTGTGCGCCACCGCCGCGTCCCGCAACGCCTCGAACTGCGGCAGGTTCGACTTGTACTCACTGACCAGCCCGTCGTTCATGAATACCCCCAGCATACCCCCGCCGGGCCGTGCTACACCCTGAAGATGCGCCCCGCCCCGCCCCTGCTGGCCCTGATCGTCCTCCTGAGCGCCGGGACGCCGACCGGCCGGGCCGCCCCGCCCGCCCCGACCGGCGTGTTCGTCGCCTACCCCCCGGACGACCACCGCGTGCCGTTCGATCACGTGATCCTCGAAGGCCGCGTGCCGCCCGGCTCGACCCTCAACGTGTCCGGCCGCGCCGTACCCACCGGCCCGGACGGCCTGTTCATGGAGTGGTGGCCGCTGAAGCCCGGCGTGAACACCCTCACCCTGACCGCCCGGCAGGCAGGGCGCGTGACCGGCAGCCGCACCCTGCGCGTCACCCGCGCCGCCGCGCCCATCCTGCCCGCCCGGCCCACCCGCATCCTGCCCGGCAGCGTCACGCCCGCCCGGCCGGTCGAATTCTGGGACGCGTCCGGCGACACGCCCGCCGAACGCCGCGTGACCGTCAGCGTGCAGGGCAGCGCCGGAGCGCGCGCCACCGCCCGCCTGGGCAGCGCCGCGCCCACGCCGCTGCGCGAGGGGCCGCCCGGCACGTACCGCGCCGACCTGACCGTTCCCGCCACCCCGCAGGCCAGCACCCCGCTGACCGTCACCCTGACCGGCCCGGACGGCCGCACCGTCACCGCCACCGCACCCGGCCGCGTCACCGTGCAGAGCGGCGCCGCCCGCACCGGCACCCAGCGCCCCGGACAGGTCCCCGGCCCCGCCCTGAACGCCAGCAGCACCGTCCTGACCACCCTGACCGGCCAGTCCCTGCTGTACCCCCGCACCAGCATGACCTTCACCGTCGTCGGCCGGCAGGAAGGCGACCTGCGCGTCCGCCTGAGCGGCGGCCAGAGCGCCCTGATCACCGCCACGCAACTCGACCTGGGCGCCCCCGGCACCGCCCCCCTCCCCTGGACCGGCGGGACCGTCCAACTGGACGAACCCCTTTCCGCTCTGACCAGCCCACCTGCCCTGGAACCCGTCCCCACCCCGGCAGCCGTGCCCGGCGTGCCCGCCCTGCCCGTCACCAGCGACCCCGCCGCGCCGCCCACACTGGCAGCGGCACCCGTACCGGCCCCCCCGGCACCCACCCCCGCCAGCGCCAGCAGCGACCTGACCCTCCTGATCCCCACCGGCCCCGCCCGGCCCCCCTTCACCCTCGAACAGACCGACCCGCGCACCCTCGTCCTCACCCTGTTCGGCCCGCCCATCACACCCCTCACCCCGCCCGCCCCACACCCCCTGCTGGCCCGCACCGACCTGAACACCACCCCCGGTACCACCCGCCTCACCCTCACCCTGAACGCCCCCGTCTGGGGCTTCACCGCCGACCACGACGGCCCCCACCTGCGCCTGAATGTCCGCACGCCCCCCACCACCGACCCCACCCGGCCCCTCCAGGGCCGCACCATCACCCTCGACCCCGGCCACGGCGGCACCCAGGGCGGCGGCGCCGGCAGCCTCGGCACCCCAGAAAAGAACCTCGTGCTGCCCATCACCCTCCGCGCCGCCGAACTCCTCCGTGCCCAGGGCGCCACCATCCACCTCACCCGCACCACCGACACCACCGTCGGCCTGTACGAACGCGGCCAGCTCGCCCACGACACGGGCAGCGACCTCCTCATCAGCGTCCACGCCAACGCCCTCCCCGACGGCCGCGACCCACGCGGCATCCGCGGCCCCGAGATCTACTACACCCACCCCCAGGCCCAACCCCTCGCCGCCGCCCTCCTCACCGCCCTGCGCACCGGCCTCCCCGACCTCGGCCCCGGCACCGGCCTGAAACCCGGCGCGGACCTCGCCCTCACCCGACCCACCAGCCAGCCCAGCGTCCTGATCGAAACCGGGTACCTGACCGACCCCGGCAACCTGCGCCTGCTGAGCAGCCCGGCCGGGCAGGAACGGCTCGCTCAGGCCATCGCGGCGGGGGTCGTGGCGTACTACCGGGGGCTTGGGCGGTAGGCGTTGTAGGTGGGCGCCTGCCGCGGGCTTCCCCACCCCCCAGCCCCCTACCCCAGGGGGGCAGGGGGAGCAGCGTTGCACTGGGCAGGTATTTCGCGGGCGTTCGTTGTGGGTGTCGGGCGGGTTCGGCCACGCCTCACACGCCATCCTTCGCACCTGTTGCGTTCGCCCCGCGCGCTGCGCGCACGACGGGCCTGGTTGCCATGACGGTCGCATTCAAGGCTCCCCTTGAGGGGAGCTGTCAGCGAAGCTGACTGAGGGGTCGCCTGCGAAGCAGCTGGGTCCTGCGTAGCAGCTGTGTTCCGCTGCGGAGCAGCCTCCCGTACCATCTGGTTATGAGTGTCGTTCGGCCGGTGACGTTGGTGACGGGAGCTGCGGGTGGGATTGGGGCGGCGTTGGCGCGGCGGTTGGCTGCGGGGCATGACCTGATCCTGTCGGGGCGGAATGTGGGGGCGTTGGAGGCCCTGTGTGCGGAGGTGGGGGGTTCGGCGTTGGTGCTGGACCTGACCCGCCCGGAGTCGTTCGAGGGGGCGCTGGCGGGGGTGGGGCGTGTGTCGAACGTGGTGCATAACGCGGGTGTGGTGGAGCTGGGTGCGGTGGCGGAGCAGGGGCATGCGGTGTGGTCGCACACGCTGGCGGTGAATGTGGTCGCCCCGGCGGAGTTGACGCGGGTGCTGCTGCCGCGCGTGCGTGCCGAGCGGGGGTCGGTGGTGTTCGTGAACAGCGGCGCGGGCCTGCGCGCGAACGCGGGGTGGGGCAGTTACGCGGCCAGCAAGTTCGGCCTGAAGGCGCTGGCGGACGCGCTGCGGGAGGAGGAGGCGAGCGCCGGGGTGCGCGTGTCGAGCGTGTACCCGGGCCGCACGGCGACGCCCATGCAGGCGAAGGTGCGCTCCCAGGAGGGCGCGGCGTACACGCCGGAGGCGTTTATCGATCCGGATTCGGTGGCGGCCACCATCGAGTTCGTGCTGAACGCCCCGCGTGACGCGACGCTGCCGGACGTGAGCGTGCGCCCCGGCCCGCGTTGATGGCGGATTCGGTGGCGGAGTTGCCGCCCCCACGGGCGGGTCGGGTGCAGGCGGACCTGCTGGACGTGGTGATCGTCGGGGCTGGTCCCTCGGGCCTGAGTGCCGCGCTGACGCTGGGCCGTTCGCGGCGGCGGGTGCTGCTGCTGGACGGCGGGCCGCCCCGCAACGCGAGCGTGTCGGCCGGGCACGGACTGCTCACGCGCGACGGAATGCACCCGGCGGACCTGAAAGCGCAGGCGCTGGCGGACCTCGCGCCGTACGACGTGACCGTCTGCTCCGACGGTGCGCGCGAGGTTCGCCGTGAGCCGGACGGGGCGTTCGCCGTGCGGGTCGGTCAGGACTGGCACCGCACGCGCGTGCTGCTGTTCGCCACCGGCGTGCGGGACGTCCTGCCGCCCGTGCCGGGCCTGCGGGAACGCTGGGGGCAGGGCGTGTTCCACTGCCCGTACTGCGACGGCTGGGAACATGAGGGCCGCGCCCTCGCCGTGTACGGCTGCGGCCAGAGCGCCCACCACCTCGCCCTGACGGTCCGGGCGTGGTCGGACCGCGTGACCCTCCTGTGCGACGGCGACCCGGCCCTCACGCCCGAACAGACCCGCGACCTGCGCCGCGTCGGCGTCCGCATCCGCACGGAACCCGTCCGGCACCTGCGCGGCGGCCCACTCGAAGACCAGCCGGTGTGCGTCACGTTCCGGGGCGCGCCGCCCCTCAGCGTGGACGCCGTGTTCCTCGCGCCCGAACAGCAGCAGGGCAGCCACCTGCCCGCCTCGCTCGGCTGCCAGCTCAGCGACCGGGGCCGCGTGCAGGTCGACGACCAGCAGGAAACCAGCGTCCCCGGCGTGTTCGCCGTTGGCGACATGACGGGCGCCCCGCAGTACGTGGTGCAGGCCGCCGCCGCCGGAATGCACGCCGCGCAGGTCATCAACACCCGCCTCATCCACGCGGCCGTGCATTCCCTGGGCGCCGCGTTCCACAAGACCCCCGGTGACAGGGCAGAAGTGACCCGCCCCCCCGAACCTGACGATGAGTAGCATCCCCGCATGAGTACGCGGGCCATCCTCTTCGACCTCGACGGCACCCTCCACGACCGCGCTGCCACCCTCCGCGCGTGGCTGGCCGAACACACCCGGCAGTTCAGCCTCCCCGCTACCTACGCCCCCCGCTTCCTCGAACTCGAAGATCACGGCTACCGTCCCAAAGCCCAGGTCATCCCCAGGCTCGTGCAGGAACTCGGCCTCCCACACGACCCCCAGACCCTCCTCGACACCTACGCCCACCACGTCCGGCACGCCGTCCCCATGCCCCACGCGCACGCCGTCCTGCGCGAACTCCGCGCGCGGGGCGTGCGGGTGGGTGTCGTTACCAACGGCTGGGAAGACCTCCAGCGCACCTGCGCTGACCGCTGCGGCCTCACCTCCCTCACCGACGACCTCGTCATCAGCAAAGCCGTCGGCCTCAGCAAACCCGACCCCGCCATCTACCAGCTCGCGCTGAATCGCCTCGGCGTCAGCGCCCAGCACACATGGTTCGTGGGCGACTCGCCCCGCAACGACATCGCCGGGCCGCAGGCGGTGGGGCTGCGCGCCGCGTGGCTCCCCACCACGCACCCGCTTCAGGGCGAGGTTCCGGACGCAGTTCTTCGTGATCTGCGGGATGTGCTGGAGTTGTAGGTGGGCTTTCCCCACCCCCCAGCCCCCTACCCCAGGGGGGCCACGTCTTCGCCGCGCAGGGCGGCCTGCGCGTTGACGCCAGATCTACACCCGCGCCTGGAACCTGGCAGCGGGGGAGCCTACGTTGGCACTGGGCAGGTATTTCGCGGGCGTTCGTGGTGGGGATTGGGCGTTTACGGCCACGCCTCACACGCCATCCTTCGCACCCGCGCCATGCGCCCCGCGCGCTGCGCGCACGACGGGCCTCGTGGCGACGACGGTCGCCTTTCAAGGCTCCCCTCTAAGGGGAGCTGTCAGCGAAGCTGACTGAGGGGTTCTGCGAAGCAGCTGTGTTCCGCTGCGAAGCAGCCGCCCCTCCCACGCTCCCTTCCCACGCTCCGTACCCCTGCGGCGCGTACCATCGGGGGTGTGAGTTCTTTCGTGTTGCCGATTGCGGAGGTGGTGCCTGCGGTGCGTGGGGCGCTGGCGGCGCATTCGTTGGTTGTGGTGCAGGCGCCTCCGGGGGCGGGGAAGAGTACGGGGTTGCCGCTGGAGTTGCTGGGGGAGCCGTGGTTGGCGGGGCGTGGGATCGTGATGCTGCAGCCTCGGCGGGTGGCGGCGCGGGCGGTGGCGGCGCGGCTGGCGGAGGGGCTTGGGGAGGAGGTCGGTGGGACGGTCGGGTACCGGGTGCGGTTCGATTCGCGGGTGTCGGCGGCGACGCGGTTGGAGGTGGTGACGGAGGGCATCCTGACGCGGCGCCTTCAGCGTGATCCGGAGCTGGCGGGGGTGGGGCTGGTGATTCTGGATGAGTTTCACGAGCGGAGCCTGAACGCGGATCTGGCGCTGGCGCTCCTGCGGGAGGTGCAGGGGGCGCTGCGGGATGACCTGCGGGTGCTGGTGATGAGTGCCACGCTGGACCCGGGTTTGCCGGGGCGGCTGGGGGCGCCGCTGATCGAGAGTGCGGGGCGGGCGTTCCCGGTGGAGGTTCGGTACCTGCCGGTGGACCCGGTGGGCCGGGTGGAGGATCTGGTGGCGCGGCAGGTGCGGGTGGCGCTGGAGGCGGAGCCGGGGGACGTGCTGGCGTTCCTGCCGGGCGTGCGGGAGATCCGCGCGGCGGCGGCGGCGCTGTCGGACGTGGACGCGGCCGTGCTGCCGCTGTACGGGGACCTGCCGGTGCGTGAGCAGGCGCGGGCGCTGCGGCCCGATCCGGGTGGGCGGCGCAAGGTGGTGCTGGCGACCAGCATCGCCGAGACGTCGCTGACCATCGACGGGGTGCGGGTGGTCGTGGACGGTGGCCTGAGCCGCACCCAGCAGTTCGATCCGGCCAGTGGGCTGTCGCGGATGGTGACGGGTCGGGTCACGCGGGACGCGGCGGCGCAGCGGGCGGGCCGCGCGGGTCGCACCGCGCCGGGCGTGGCGTTCCGGTTGTGGAGTGAGCGGACGCAGCCGCTGCTGCCTGCCGCGCGCCCGCCGGAGGTCATGGAGGCGGACCTGGCGCCGTTGACGCTGGAACTCGCGCAGTGGGGCGTGCCGGACCCGGCGGACCTGCACTGGCTGGACGTGCCCCCGGCGCGGCGCATCGAGACGGCGCGGGGCGTGCTGCGGGACCTGGGCGCGCTGGACGCGGCGGGCCGCGTGACGCCGGAGGGCGCGCGGCTGCTGGACTTCCCCACGCACCCGCGTCTGGCGCACCTGCTGACCGCGCCGGGCGACGCGGCGCTCGCGGCGGACGTGGCGGCCCTGCTGGAGGAACGCGACCCGCTCCCGCCGGGGTCCGGTGCGGACCTGACGGACCGCGTGGCGGCCCTGCGTGCGTGGCGGCGCAGTGGGCGCACGCCCGGTGACGTAGCTGTGCTGGAGCGGGTCGAGCGGCTGTCCCGGCAGTGGCGCACCCTCCTGAAGGTCCGGCCGGACGACTCGGCCCCGGACGGGTTCGCGGTGGGCGCGTTGATCGTGCGGGCGTACCCGGAACGCGCCGCGCTCGCCCGCGAGGAGACCAGCGGTCTGCGCCGGGGGCGGTTCCTGCTGGCAGGCGGGCAGGGGGCCGCGCTGCCCGAGGGGGACGGTCTGGCGGGCGTGCAGGCGCTGGCGGTGGCGCACCTGGACGCCGCCCCCCTGAGTGCCGCGCAGGCCGAGGGGCGCATCTTTCTCGCGGCGCCGCTCGACCTGGCCGCGCTGGAGGCGGGGGCCGCGTGGGTGGACGAGGTGCGCTGGGACGCCCGCACGGGCACGCTGGTCGCGCAGCGCGAGCGGCGCTTCGGGGCGCTGGTCCTCGAAACCCGGCCCCTGCGTGACCTGCCCGCACAGGCGCGGCTGGACGCACTGGCCGGGGCGATCCGCGAGGGGGGGTTGCACCTGCTGACCTTCAGCGCCGAGGCGCAGGCACTGCGGGACCGCGTAGGGTCCGTCCGGGCGTGGCGGCCCGACGAGACCGACTGGCCGGACCTCAGTGACGCCGCGCTGCTGGACACCCTGGAGGACTGGCTGGGACCGCACCTGGGCGCGGCCCGTTCGCGGGAGGACCTGGGCCGCCTGAACCTCCTGCCGGCCGTGCAGGCGCTGCTGCCCTGGCCGCTCCCGGCCCGACTGGACGAACTGGCACCCACGCACCTGACGGTGCCCACCGGCAGCCGCGTGCGCCTGACGTACCGTCCCGGCGAGGCGCCGATCCTGGCCGTGAAGTTGCAGGAACTGTTCGGGCTGGCCGACACGCCCAGCGTGAACGGGGGCCGCACGCCCGTGCTGCTGCACCTGCTCTCGCCTGCCGGGCGGCCCGTGCAGGTCACGCAGGACCTGCGTTCCTTCTGGAACTCCTCGTACTTCGAGGTGCGCAAGGACCTGCGCGGCCGTTACCCCAGACACCCCTGGCCCGACGATCCCTGGACGCACGCCCCCATGAAAGGCACCAAGAAACGGGGCGTGTAGGCCGTGCCGTCCCGTCTGGACGCCCTGATCGCCGCGCTGTACGGCCCGGTCGGCTGGCCCCGCGCCCGGGGGGTCGCGCGCAGACTGCGGCCGTATGTCCCCGCTGGCAGCACCCTGCTGGACCTGGGGGCCGGGACCGGGCACACCGGGGCGCTGCTGGCCCGGCGGGGCTGGACCGTCACCCTGGCGGACGTGCCGCCGCATCCCGGCGCGTGGGGGCAACGCCTGATCGCGCACCCGTGCGCCCGCACGCTGGCGCGGCGCGGCGGCCTGACCCGCGTGCTGTTCCAGGGCCGCCTGCCGTTCCCGGACGGTCAGTTCGGCGTGACGCTGCTGGCGTTCGTGCTGCACCACTGCCCGGACCCGCTGGCCGTGCTGCGCGAGGCGGCGCGCGTCTCGGGCCGCGTGATCGTCATCGAGGACCTGGAGGCGGGTGGGTGCAGGCCGGGCCGCGCCGGACAGTGGCTGGACGCCCTGCTGAACCTGGAGGCCGGGCACCCGCACGCGCACCGCTCGCAGGCCGACTGGCACGCCCTGTTCCGCGCCGCCGGATTGCAGCTGCACGCGCAGGAGCACTGGACGACCCGCCCGCTGGGCGTGCGCACCGGGCACACGCTGTTCGACCTGCGCCCGGCAGGGGAGAGCCGTGCAGGAGAGAGGCGGGCAGGGGAGAGCCGGGCAGAAGAAAGCCCGCTGGGAGAGGCGGGCCGGGGCTGAAGGCTGAAGAGTGTCTACAGCAGGCGGGCGAGGGTGCCGCTCAGCAGCATCAGCAGCAGCAGGGTCAGGGTCGCGCCGAGCAGTTGCCGGGCGTCCGGGCGGCGCCGGTCGCCGCTGGTCACGCGGCCCGTCCGGTGTGGCCGTTCTTCGGTTGCCCCAGCGGGGGCTGCTGGTCGGGGTGCAGGCTGCCCAGCGCGGCTTTCAGGTGGCGGTACACCTCGCGTTGCAGGTCGAGGTCCTCGGGCAGTTCGTAGCGCAGCTGGTCCATGGCCTGCATCAGGTGCGCGCCGCCGGGCGTGCGTTCGTGGTCGGGGCGCGCCCAGTCGGGCAGTTCCGGGGTGTGGGTGGGCTGGCGTTTGGTGTCGTCCCAGTCGCCCCAGGTGCGGGGCAGGTCGTACAGGTAGCGGCCGATGCCGAAGTGCACGGCGCAGCGTTTCAGGGCGTCGCTGGCGGCGGCTTTCAGGGTGCTCAGGTCGCCGTCCGGGGCCTGTCCGATGTCCTCGCGGCTGACGCCCAGGACGGTCAGGCGGCCCTTGACGGTGGGGATGGGTGTGCCGGGGATGACTTCCACGCTGAATTCCCAGTGGTCTGGGCAGATGGCGTCCAGGCGGTCCTGAACGGCGCGGGCGTCGATGTGGGCCAGGAGTAGTGCGCGGCTGCGATCCTTGCTGATGGCGACGGCTTTCCACGCCACCATGTGAGCGGGAAACGGGGACTGGAGTCGTTTCTGGACATCGCTCAGTTTCATGGATTTAGTCTATAACAGAATGCAATTACGGTCAAGACAGAATGACCGGGTGTCTGGAAGCCCGCATCTGCTCCCCAGCACCGCCCCTCCCCGCGCCCCTTCCATCGACAACCCCACACTCCTGGCCCGCCGCGCCCTCTACCATGCGTGCCATGAGTCGCGCGGCCACCGTCACCCGAACCACCAGCGAAACCGACATCAGCGTCACGCTGGACCTGGACACCACCACCTACGAGCACCCGCACACCGGGCACGGCTTCCTGGACCACATGCTCGACGCGCTGGCCCGCCACGCCCGCATCGGCCTGACGGTGCGCGCCACCGGCGACCTGCACATCGAACCGCACCACCTGATCGAGGACACCGGCATCACCCTCGGGCAGGCGCTCTCGCAGGCGCTCGGCGACCGCCGGGGCATCGAACGCTACGGCAGTGCCTTCGTGCCCATGGACGAAACGCTGGCGCACGTCGTACTCGACCTGTCGGGCCGCGCACACCTCGCCTTCGAACCCGAGACCCTGAACGTCTGGGGCGACGCGGGCGGCATGACCCACTACCACCTGCGCGAATTCCTGCGCGGCCTGTGCAACCACGCGGGCATCACCATGCACGTCCGGCTCCTCGCGGGCCGCGAGGCTCACCACGTCATCGAGGCCATCGTGAAGGCCGTCGCCCGCGCCCTGCGCGACGCCGTGCAGGTCACCTCGCAGACCATGCCCAGCACCAAGGGCAGCCTGTGACCGCCCCCGCCTCCGAACGCCCGGAAGTCCTGCTGCTCGACTACGGCGCCGGGAACGTCCGCAGCGCCGCCAAGGCCCTGGAACGCGCAGGCATGACCGTGCGCGTCAGCAGCGACCCCGCCGACGTGCCCGGCGCCCGCGCGCTGGTCGTGCCCGGCCAGGGGCACTTCCGGCAGGTCATGGACGCCTTCGACAGCAGCGGCTTCCGCCAGCCCGTTCTGGACGCCGCCGCCGCTGGCACGCCCATCCTGGGCATCTGCGTGGGCATGCAGATGCTCCTCGAAGGCAGCGAGGAAGCGCCGGGCGTGGCGGGCCTCGGCCTGATTCCCGGCACCGTCCTGCGCTTCCCTCAGGACACGCAGCGCAAGGTGCCGCAGATGGGCTGGAACAGCCTCGACAAGGTCGGCGACAGCCCCCTGCTGGCGGACCTCGCCTGCCCCGCCTACGCGTACTTCGTGCACTCGTACTACGTGCCCCTGACCGTCGAGGTGGACGCCGGGGCACTCACCGAGTACGGCGTGCCGTTCTGGGCGGCGCTCAGCCACGGCAACCTGCACGCCACGCAGTTCCACCCGGAAAAGAGCGGCGAGGTCGGACTGGCCATCCTCGAACGCTTCCGCCGCAACGTGCTGGAGGGTTGACGGCCGGTAGACCCCGTGGGCGCCGTCCCGCTATCCGCAACGGGCAATAGACCCGCCGCCCGTGCCTGAGCCACAATGAACGGCATGACCACCCACACCCCCCGCCCGCCCGTGGACCTCGACTGGAACACACTGGGATTCAGTTACATCCGCACCGACGAACGCTACCTCTCGCACTGGCGTGACGGCGCGTGGGACCACGGAACCCTGACCCTCGACAACGTCCTGCACATCAGCGAGGGCAGCACCGCACTGCACTACGGCCAGCAGTGCTTCGAGGGCCTCAAGGCGTACCGCGCCGCCGACGGCAGCATCAACCTCTTCCGCCCCGACCAGAACGCCGCGCGCATGCAGGCCAGCTGCCGCCGTATCCTGATGCCCGAAGTCAGCACCGAACAGTTCATCGACGCCTGCCGTCAGGTCGTGAAAGCCAACGAACACTGGATTCCCCCCTACGGCACGGGCGGCGCGCTGTACCTGCGCCCCTACGTGATCGGCGTGGGCGACAACATCGGCGTGCGCACCGCCCCGGAATTCATCTTCGGGGTGTTCGCCATTCCCGTCGGCGCGTACTTCAAGGGCGGCCTGACCCCCCACAACTTCATCACGTCCGGCATGGACCGCGCCGCGCCGCACGGCACCGGCGCCGCCAAGGTCGGCGGGAACTACGCCGCCAGCCTCCTGCCCGGCGCGCAGGCCAAGGACCGCCACTTCGCGGACGCCATCTACCTCGACCCCGCCACGCACACCAAGATCGAGGAAGTCGGCGCCGCGAACTTCTTCGCCATCACCCGTGACGGCCAGACGTTCATCACGCCCAAATCCCCCAGCATCCTGCCCAGCATCACCAAGTACAGCCTCCTCTGGCTCGCCGAACACCGCCTGGGCCTGAACGTCGTCGAGGGCGACGTGTTCATCGACCGCCTCGACGAGTACGCCGAGGCCGGCGCGTGCGGCACCGCCGCCGTCATCACGCCCATCGGCGGTATCCAGCACGAGGACACCTTCCACGTGTTCCACAGCGAAACCGAGGTCGGCCCCGTCACCCGCCGCCTGTACGACGAACTCGTCGGCATCCAGTACGGCGACCGCGAGGCCCCGGAAGGCTGGATCGTCAAGGTGTAACGGCACCGGAGGCGGGGGGCGGGTTCGCAGTGCGCGGGCCGCTCCCCGCCTCATGCTGGCCGGGAGAGGTAGATGGGGGTGACGGTCACGGCTTGCAGGCCCAGATCTGTGTCCGCCTGCGTTTCTGCGGGCGTATCGCCCCAGGCCTGCATGACCAGTCGCTGCACTCCTTGCAGGTGCGCGGCGTCGCAGGTGGCGCGCAGCAGCGCGTGCCGTAGCGCGGTGTGTCGCAGGTCAGGGTGGACGCCGGGACTGCCGACCGTCAGGGTGTCGCCGTCCAGCCACGCGCGGCAGATGCCGACACCCCGACCGGCCCCGTCCAGCGCGATGTACCCCACGCGGTCGTCGGCTCCGTGGGCGTCCGGAACGATGTCGGTGTCGCTGACCAGCGTGTGGCCCAGGCGGTCGGCGTAGGTGCCCTGCGCCTCCCGCCGGACGGTCAGAGCGGACACGGCGGCCAGCGGCAGGACTCGCAGCCCCGCCGGGACTGACATTTCCGGGGTGGGCAGGGGTCCGTGCCACTCCGTGTACTGCCCCGCGTGTTGCCAGCCGAGCGTCCGCAGGGTGCTGCCGGGCAGCAGGCTGTCGTCCGCGTAGGCACTCAGGGGTGTGCCGGATGCCGAGGCGGCGCGCAGCAGGGCCGCCGCGACCTCTGCCTGCCGCGGGCCGGGCCGGGCGCCGCCCAGCACTTCCAGGTCCGCGCGGGGGGTGCGGCGCAGCGCGATCACGCCTGCGTCATCGGCCGCCAGCCACGCGGCTGTGAGCTGGGGCAGCAGGGGGCGCAGGTCGTCGGCGCCGCATCCCAGCAGGTCGGCCAGGGCCGGGAGGGCCGCGTCGGGTGGGGTGGCTGGCAGGCGTGTCACAGCGGGCAGCATACGCGGCAGGTTTCGCCTCTCACGGCGCACATGCCGCCCCGGTCACGCTCTGACCGTTCCTTCATGTTCGCCGCATGGGCGGCGTGTGTGGCGTGGGGCGCGGCTACACTCGGGGGCATGAGTGAAGCGCTTCCGCTGGATCATGGTCATCTTCAGAAGCTCGTCACGGCGGATCTGGTGCGGCCCGATCACCTGCTGGGCGCGCACGTCGTGACCGAGGACGGCGTGACGGGCGTGCGTTTTGGCGTGTGGGCTCCGAACGCGCATCACGTGAGCGTGGTGGGCGATTTCAACGGCTTCAACGGGTTCGATAACCCCATGCAGCGCCTGGACTTCGGGTTCTGGGGGGTGTTCGTGCCGTCGGCCCGGCATGGGCAGCGGTACAAGTTCCGCATTACCGGCCCGGACGGCCGCACCGAGGACAAGATGGACCCGTACGGGTCGTTCTTCGAGGTGCGTCCGGCGACGGCCAGCATCGTGTGGGATCAGCCGTTCGACTGGACGGACGGCGCGTGGATGGCGGAGCGCAGCGCGGGCCTGGATCATGCGGTCAGCGTGTACGAGGTGCACCTGCCGTCCTGGGCGCGGCGGGAGGACGGCTGGTTCCTGAATTACCGTGATCTGGCGCACCGGCTGGGCGAGTACGTGACGTTCATGGGGTACACGCACGTGGAGTTGCTGGGCGTCATGGAGCACCCGTTCGACGGGTCGTGGGGGTATCAGGTGACCGGGTACTACGCGCCCACGAGCCGCATGGGCAGCCCGGAGGACTTCAAGTACCTCGTGAATCACCTGCATTCGCTGGGGGTCGGCGTGATTCTGGACTGGGTGCCGGGGCACTTCCCGACGGACCCGGCGGGCCTGGGCCGGTTCGACGGCACGCCGCTGTTCGAGTACGCCGACCCGCGCAAGGGGTACCACTACGACTGGAACACGTACATCTTCGATTACGGCCGGAACGAGGTCGTGATGTTCCTGATCGGGTCGGCCCTCAAGTGGTTGCAGGACTTCCACGTGGACGGCCTGCGTGTGGACGCCGTGGCGAGCATGCTGTACCTGGATTTCTCGCGCACCGAGTGGATTCCGAACGTGCACGGTGGCCGTGAGAATCTGGAAGCCATCGCGTTCCTCAAGCGCCTGAACGAGGTCGTGCATCACATGGCGCCGGGCTGCATGATCGTGGCCGAGGAGAGCACGTCGTTCCCCGGCGTGACCACCCCCAGCCCGCACGGCCTGGGCTTCGATTACAAGTGGGCGATGGGCTGGATGAACGACAACCTCCGGTACTTCGAGGAGGACCCGTTGTGGCGCCGGTACCATCACCACGCGCTGACGTTCTTCAACGCGTACCGCACCAGCGAGAACTACGTCCTGGCGATCAGTCACGACGAGGTCGTGCACCTGAAGAAGAGCATGGTCATGAAGATGCCCGGCGACTGGTACGCGCAGCGCGCCGGGTACCGCGCGTTCCTGGCGCTGATGTGGGCCACGCCCGGCAAGAAACTGCTGTTCATGGGGCAGGAGTTCGCGCAGCCCACCGAGTGGAACCACGATCAGGCGCTGCCGCTGCACCTGGCCGACCAGCCGGACCACCGGGGCGTGCTGGAACTGGTGCGGGACCTGAACGGCCTGTACCGGGGCCGCCCGGACTGGCACGTGGCCGACACCCGCGACGAGGGCCTGCAGTGGATCAGCGCGGACGACGTGGAGAACAGCGTGTACGCCTTCCTGCGGCGCGACCCGGTGGGCGGCGCCTGGAGTCTGATCGTGGCGAACCTGACGCCCGTGTACCGCGACCTGTACCCGGTGGGTGTGCCGGTGGGCGGCGAGTACCGCGTGCTGCTGTCCACCGACGACGGCCGGTACGGCGGGTTCGGCACGCAGCAACCGGACCTGACCGCCCACGCCGAAGGCTGGAACGGGCAGCCGCACCACCTGCGGCTGAATCTGCCGCCGAACAGTGTGCTGGTGCTGTCCTCCGCGACCGCCGACGACGCGGCGCAGGCACGGGCAGCGCAGGCACAGGCGGCGCAGGCAGATGCAGTGCCGGTACAGACCACCGGGAAGGCAGCCGGTCAGGATGCTGGCGCGACGGATCCGGGCCTCGCCCCCTGAACAGCTGAGCCGACTGAACAGCTGAATCCTGCCCCCTGAGCGCAGGTCGCCCCGGAGAGAACGGATGCCGGGGCGACCTGCGCCTGTGGCGGGTCTGCTTTAATGCGGCGGTGACGGATTCTCCTTCTCCCTCCTCCGGTTCCGGTGGTCCGGGACCGCAGCGGCCCGCGCCGGACGCGTTGACGGCCGCGAGTTTCGCGCTGCTGGCGGTGCTGGCGGGGCTGCTGCTGTGGCCTCTGATCAGTGGCGGTCCGGCGCCCAGCGCGTACCTGATCGCGGGGTTGCTGGTGGTGCGGCTGGGCATTCAGTTTCTGCGGTCCCGCCGGGACGAGCGGTTGCGGCGGCCCGCGAGCTGGGCGCTGGACATCCTGCTGATCGCGCTGATCTTCTACTCGGCCAGCAACCAGCCGCCCACCTGATGCGGACTCCGATTGAATGGGCGGCAAAGACCGTTCAATCCGAGCGGATGCGAGAAGGAGAGAAACGGGTTCCGGACGTGGAGCTGGCAACCCGGCGCCCTTCCGGGTTGTCAGCGAAACAAACGGAGTCCGTATGATGCGGCGCGGTCGGGTGGTGCTGGCGGGCCTGCTGGCCCTGGCGGGGGCCGGGGTGGTGTGGGCGGCGTGGCGTGCGGCGGCGCGGCAGGCCCGGCGTGGCGGGGGGGGCCGACGGGGGGGTTCTCATTTTTTAACCCGGTTCAAAACAATCTCGGTCAGAATGCCGTTCGTGATTCCGGCCGCCCTGCTGAACGTCCTGCGCCCCCCGCAGCGACTGCACAGCACCTACGAACGACTCCTTGGAACAGAAGTGGAACTTCAGATCGTCGCCGCCACGCACGCCCAGGCCCGCGACGCCGAACACGCCGCCCTGACCGAGATCGAACGCCTCACCCTGATCCTCAACCGCTTCGACCCGAACAGCGAACTGTCCCGCTGGCAGGCCGCGCACGCCCCGCACGTTCCCCTGAGCCTCGACCTGCTGAACGTCCTGCGCCTCGCCGACCACTGGAACGCCCTCAGCGGCGGCGCGCTGCACCCCGGCGCGGACGCCTTCGGGGAACTCTGGAAGCAGGCCAGCCTCAGCGGGCACCCGCCCACCCCGGCCACCCTGGCCCGGCAGGCCAGCGCCCTGCGCGCCGAACCGTGGGAACTGCACCCGGACGGCAGCGGCACCCTGATCGCCCGGTACCCCATCGGCCTGAACGCCCTGGCCAAGGGGTACATCGTGGACTGCGCCGCGACCGTCGCCTCCCGCTGCGCGGGCGTGCGCAGCGTCCTCGTGAACGCCGGAGGTGACCTGCGCGTGATCGGCGGTCGCGGCTTGACCGTGGCCGTCGCCGACCCCTTCACTGCCCGTGACGACGCCCCGCCGCTGACGCAGGTGCGGGTGCGCGGGGGTGCGCTGGCCACCAGCGGCTCCTCGCACCGGGGGTATCAGGTGGGCGACCAGTGGTACTCGCACGTGATCGATCCGCGCAGCGGGCAACCGGTCCGGGACGTGCCGGGCGTGACGGTCATCGCGCCGGAATGCGTGAGCGCCGACGCCCTGGCCACCACCCTGAGCGTCCTGCCGTTCCAGGCGGGACTGGCCCTGGCGGAATCCCTGCCGGGCTGCGAGGCGCTGATCATCACGGCGGGCGGCGAGCAGCACGCCACCAGCGGCTGGCGCTGCGCAGGCCCACGACCGGCCCGGCTGAAACCCGTCCTGGCGCGCGCCGGGCGTCGTTAACAGTTTCTTAGCAGAGCTGCGGCATGCTGCGCTGGCAAGGAGACCCGCCATGACCCACACCGACCAGACCGACGCCCACCCGACCGATATCGACGTTGCCACGACCACCGGCCGCACCACCAACAGCGGCCGCCGCAGCTTCCTGGGCACGCTGGCCGCCGCCACCGCCGCCCTGACCCTCTCCCGCGTCGCACCCGCACAGGCCGCCGCCGCCAGCACCGCCAGGAAATGGGCGACCGGCATGACCCTGGACATCAACTTCACGGTCGCCACCAAGGCCACCGGCCGCGTCAAACGCCCCTACGTGGCCGTCTGGATCGAGGACGAGGCCGGGAACACCGTGCGCACCCTGACCGTCTGGGTGCAGCAGTCCCGCATGAACCCCCGCTGGTTGCAGGAACTGCGCCGCTGGACCCGCCAGAACAGCGGCATGCTCTCCACCGTGTCCTCGGCCACCCGCAACCCCGGCACGTACGCCGTCGCCTGGGACGGCAAGACCGACAAGGGCGCCATGGCCACCCAGGGCACCTACTACGTGTGCGTCGAGGCGGCCCGCGAGCACGGCCCGTACTCGCTGGTCCGCGAGAAGGTCACGGTCGGCGCCGCTTCCTTCAAGAAGACCCTGGGGACCAACAACGACATCGAGGCCTCCAGTGTCACCTTCAGCAAGGCCTGAGCCGGGCGGGGACACCGGGGCCGCGCGGGTCCGGCCCGCGCCCCGCCCCCGCACCCTGAAAGCCCGCATGAACGTCTGGCTGCGCTGGACACACACGTACACCAGCATGATCAGCCTGCTGGTCGTGCTGTTCTTCAGCCTGACCGGCATCACCCTGAACCACCCGGACTGGGTGTTCGGCACGCAGGAAACCACGAAAACGGTGACCGGCACCCTCCCGGCCGGCTGGATCAGCGGCAGCGAGGTCAACTGGCTGACCGTCGCCGAGGAACTCCGCGCGCAGCAGGGCCTCAAGGGCCGCGCCAGCGACCCCCGCGTGGACGGCCAGGAGGCCAGCATCTCGTTCCTGGCGCCCGGCTACAGCGCCGACACCTTCATCGACACGCAGACCGGCCGGTACGAGACGACCATCCTCGCGCAGGGCGCCGTGGCCGTCATGAACGACCTGCACAAGGGCCGCGACACCAGCCCGCTGTGGAAATGGGTGATCGACCTGAGCGCCGTGTTCCTGACCGTCATCTCACTGACCGGCCTGGGCATCCTGCTGTACCTGAAAAAGACCCGGGTGCAGGCCCTGACCGTCATGGGTGTCGGCGCCGCCCTGACCGTGCTGCTGGCGTGGCAGGCCAGCCGGTAGGGTCCCCTCTGGCTGGGGCGGGCGGCGCAGCGTGATTCAGGCGCAGCGTGATCCAGGCGCACCGTAACCCAGGCGGGCCGTAATCCAGATTCCCGTTCCCGCGCGGCGCAGCGCGTATCGTTGCCCGCATGACTGTTGCAACGAAGACCTACACCCCAGCCGAAGTCACCGCGTTCTACGACGCGCACCGCACCGTCCGCCAGTACCAGACCACGGCGGACGGTTCACCGCTGCCCCTGCCCGCCGATCACCTCGAAGCCATCCTGCACGCCACGCAGCGCGCCCCGACCGACGCGACCGCGCAGCTGTACTCCCTGATCCGCATCACCCGCCCGGAACTGCGCGCCCGCATGGCCGAACTGACCACCAACGCGCACATCGCCACCGCCAGCGAGGCGTTCGTCGTGTGCGCCGACGTGCGCCGCGTCGAACGGGTATTGCAGGTCAGCGGCAAGCAGGCCGGACAGTGGCCCGCCATCGCCATTCACTTCGGCATCGGGGACGCCGTCATGGCCGGCACGAACCTCCTGACCGCCGCCGAGATGCTCGGCTACCAGGGCTGCTGGATCGGCGGCGTCCTGAACGGCCTGGACGCCATCATCGACGAACTGGGCCTCCCGCAGGGCGTGCTGCCCTTCGCCGCGCTGACCATCGGCACGCCCGCCGAGAACGCCCCGTACCGCCCCCGCGTGCCGCGCCCGCTGGTCATTCACACCGACACGTACCACGACGGCAGCGACGAGGAAATCCGCGAGGCCGTGCAGGTCATGAACCCCATCGCGGCGCGCGGCGATCAGCCCGGCGACTGGGCCCGCCTGCTCACCATGTACTTCGGGCAGGGCGGCGGCATGGAAGCCCGCGAACCCGGCCTGGTCGCCGCCCTGAAGAAACAGGGCCTCTGGTCGGGCAACGAGTAATACGGACTCCGATTGCATGGCTTATAAAGCCGTTCAATCCGAGCGGATGCGAGCAGGAGCCGAAGCGGGCTGCCGGACGTGGAGCCGGCAGGGGCGGTGAAGTTCCGGATTGTCGGCGGAACAAACGGCAGTCCGTGTAAAACCGCCGTCCCAGGATCAGCAGTCACCCCGCGCCAACTGTCCGGCGCGGGGTGTTTGCCGTGCGGGCCGGGAACTCCGCCGCCGCCCGGCACGTACCGATGAGCATGATGAAATCACCCCTGCGCCGCGCCGACACCGCTCTCGCCGCTGAACCTGCCACGCAGAGCCGCACGCAGGCCCTGCTGGCCCTGGCGGGGCAGGGCGCGGCGCTGGGCGTGCTGGCCAGCCTGATCGGCGCGGCCCTGACCGGCTGGTCCGATCCCGCGCGGGCCGCGCTGGGAGCCGACCGCGCGGGCGTGGCGCTGCTGATCCTGGCAGGCCTGCTGGCCTGGGGCAGCTTCCAGAGTGGCGGGGCTGACGCGGCCGTCAGCGCCGGTCTGGGCCGGGGGCACGCGCCGGTCCGGACAGCCATGCGTCCGCTGCTGCGCCTGCTGGCCGCCGCCGCGACCTGCTTCCTGCTGGAGTACGCCCTGCGGCTGGCCTGATACGGACTGCCGTTTATTTCGCCCTCCACCCGGAGGGGCGCCGGGTTGCCAACTCCACGTCCGGAACCCGCTTCGACTCCTACTCGCTCTGCTTCGCAGCTCTACGAGTCCGCTCGGATTGAACGGCTCTATAAGCCATTCAATCGGAGTCCGTATCACTCGCATCCGCCCGGATCGAAGGGTGGTGCATTCCCCTCTGGCCGCACACCTGCCTGCCCCGGTGCGGGCCGCGTGGGCGCGCCGCTCCGTACAATGCGCACGTGAGCCAATCCAATCCCGATGCCCCCGGCGAACCCGCTGCGCCCGTGAAGTACGACCTGACTACCCTGGCCGCCCGCGCGGGCGAGGAGGCCCGCCCGAACCGCGCGGCCGCGCTGGTGGAACCCATCTACCAGAGCACCGTGTACGCCTTTGCGGATCTGGACGACCTGGACCGTGCCATGAGCGGCGAGGACCCCGCCAGCTTCTACTACCGCAACGGCACCCCGAACGCCGCGACCCTGGAACGCGCCCTGGCGACCCTGGAAGGCACCGGGGCGGCGCTGGTGGCCGGGAGTGGCATGGCGGCCATCAGCGCCGCGCTGCTGGGCGTCCTGAAGGCCGGGGATCACGTGATCACGGACGCCCGCGTGTACGGCGTGACGTACGCGCTGCTGGCCGAGGAGTTCCCCCGCCTGGGCATAGAGGTGTCCTTCGTGGACGCCTGCGACCTGAACGAGGTCGAGGACGCCTTCCGGCCGAACACCCGCGTGGTGCACGTGGAGAGCCTCACGAACCCGCTGCTGACCGTGCCGGACGTGCCCGCCCTGGCCCGCCTTGCTCATGAACGCGGCGCGCTGCTGAGCGTGGACAACACCTTCGCCAGTCCGGCCGTGTTCCGCCCGGCCGAGCACGGCGCGGATCTGGTGACGCACTCGGTCAGCAAGTACCTCAGCGGGCACTCCACGGCGTTCGGGGGCGTGCTGTGCGCCTCGCCGGAACTGGTCGCGCTGGCCCGCACGCGCCTGCTGCGGCTGGGCGGCACGATCAGCGCGTTCGACGCCTGGATGACCATGCAGGGCCTCAAGACGCTGGGCCTGCGCATGCGCGCCCACAGCGGCAACGCGCAGGCGGTCGCGGACGTGCTGGTCAACCACCCGCGCGTGAAGGCCGTATACCACCCGGGCCTGAGTGACCACCCGCAGTTCCACCTCGCCATGGACCTGTTCCCGCAGGGCTTCGGCGGCATGCTGAGTGCCGACATCGAGGACGCGCCCCGTTTCGTGAAGGCGCTGGCCGGGCGGATTCCGCTGGCGCCCTCGCTGGCGGACGTGATCACCACGCTGTCCTGGCCGTGGGGTACCTCGCACCGCCCGCTGCCGGAACCCGAACGCCGCCGCCTGGGCATCACGCCGAACCTGCTGCGCCTGAGTATCGGCATCGAGGACATCGGCGACCTGCTGGGCGACTTCGAGGCCGCGCTGGACGCGTAAAAGATCTGTGGTTCAGGGGGGTGTCCTCGGGTGCGGAACACCCCTAACGTCACCTGCCTCACCGTGTCGGGTTCTCATGAAGGTGCACAGTGGGCCGCATGACGACTTCACGTGAAGTGCAACTCGCGGCCCGACCCCAGGGCGAACCCCAGCACAGCGATTTCAACATCGTTGACATCGAACTGCCCGCCCCCGGCCAGGGCCAGATCCAGGTGCGCAACCTGTTCCTGACCGTCGACCCGTACATGCGCGGCCGCATGAACGACGTCAAGAGCTACACCCCCCCCTTCGCGCTGGGTGAAACCATGACCGGCGGCGCCGTCGGCGTCGTCACGCACAGCGAGGACGCCCGCGTGCCCGTCGGCGCGCACGTCCTGCACGACCAGGGCTGGCGCACCCACGCCAACATCGACGCCGGGCGCGTCAAGGTGCTGCCGGAACTCGACGGCGTGCCGTTCAGCGCGTACCTGGGCGTGCTGGGCATGCCCGGCCTGACCGCCTACGCGGGCCTGCTGCGCACCGCTGAATTCAAGCCCGGCGACGTGGTGTTCGTGTCCGGTGCGGCCGGAGCGGTCGGCAGCGCCGTCGGCCAGATCGCCCGCCTGAAGGGCGCCTCGCGCGTGATCGGCAGCGCAGGCAGCGCCGAGAAGGTCGCGCACCTGACCGGCAACCTCGGCTTCGACGCCGCCTTCAACTACAAGGAAGGCCCCGTCGCCGAGCAGCTCAAGGCCGCCGCGCCGGACGGCATCGACGTGTACTTCGACAACGTCGGCGGCGAGCACCTCGAGGCCGCGATCAGCGCCATGCACTCCATGGGCCGCATTGCCATCTGCGGCATGATCAGCCAGTACAACTCCACCGAACCCACCCCCGGCCCGCGCAACATGGTGCAGATCATCGGCAAGCAGCTCACGGTGCGCGGCTTCCTGGTGACCCCCCACTACGACCTGTTCGACACCTTCGCGCAGGAAGTCGGCGGGTGGATCGCCAGCGGCGAACTGAAATTCGACGAGACCGTCGTGGAAGGCATCGACCAGACGCCCGAGGCGTTCATGGGTCTCCTGAAGGGCCAGAACACCGGCAAGATGATCGTCAAGCTGTAAGACGGACTCCGATTGAATGGCTTTGTAAGCCATTCAATCCGAGCGGAGCGAGTAGGAGCCGAAACGGGTTCCGGACGTGGAGTGGGCAGATCGGTGACCTTCCGATCTGTCCACGAAACAGACGGAACCCGTGCACAGGAGGGGGGCCGGACGCTCAGCGTGTCCGGCCCCCTTCTCGTTGCGCTGCGTTTAGGCCAGCGCGGCGATGACGGCGTTCGTGAATTCCTCGGTGCCGGCGGTGCCGCCGAGGTCGCGGGTGCGGGGACCCTCGACCATGACCTTGTTCACGGCCGCGTCGATGCGGCGGGCCGTTTCGTGGTCGCCGATGTGGTCGAGCATCAGGACGGCCGCGAGGATGGTCGCGGTGGGGTTGCTGATGCCCTGACCGGCGATGTCCGGGGCCGAGCCGTGCACGGATTCGAAGATGCCGAACTTGTCGCCCACGTTGCCGCTGGCGGCGATGCCCAGACCGCCGACCAGTCCGGCGGCGAGGTCGCTCAGGATGTCGCCGAACATGTTCGTCATGACCATCACGTCGAACTGCTGGGGGTTACGGACCAGTTGCATGGCGGCGTTGTCGACGATCATGGTGCCCGTGTTCAGGCCGTCCACGGTCGCGGCGTGGTCCAGGATGGTGTTGAGGAACAGGCCCTGCGTGACGGGCAGCACGTTGGCCTTGTGCACGACCGTCAGGCGCTTGCCGCGCTTCATGGCGAGGTCGGCGGCGAACTTGCCGATGCGTTCGCTGGCGCCCTTGGTGATGACCGTGTCGGCGATGGCGGTGTCGCCGTAACGGCGTTCCTGCTCGACGTACAGCCCCTGGGTGTTCTCACGGACGATCACCAGGTCGACGTTCTCGTACGCGCCGGGCACGGGGCGGGTCTTGGTGGGGCGCACGTTGGCGTACAGGCCGTACTTCTGCCGCAGGTGGCGGATCGCGCCGGAGAACCCGGCGGGTTTCTCGCCGCTGGGGCTGGTGGCCGCGCCGAACAGGGTGGCGTGGGTGTTCTCCACGGCGTCGTAGGTGGCCTGCGGGACGCTGGTGCCGTGGTCGAGGAAGTACTCGTACCCGGCCTCGGCGTGCACGTACTCGGCGCTGAAGCCGGCGGCGTCCAGCACGCGGCGGGTCGCGGGGATGACTTCGTGGCCGATGCCGTCGCCTTCAATTAAACAGATGCGGTAAGTCGCCATAACCTGCACAGTCTAATGCACCTTTGTATTCGTGTTCACCCTTGCGGGGGGCGCGGCACGTCACCCGCCGCGTGACGCACCCCCGACTGGAAGCGTTTCAACCGGCTGGGCGCGGGGATTCCGGGGAGGTCATGAGCTGAGCGGCCAGTTCGCGGCCCAGCAGTGGCCCCAGCAGGAAGCCCTTGCTGCTCAGGCCGGTCAGTCGCCACGAACCGTCGGGTTGCGGCCCGGCGCGCAGCCCGGACAGACGCGACCCGGTCCAGCGGCCCGTGACCCGCGCGCCCCGCAGCCCGGTCAGCGCCTCACCCTTGCCGAGCAGCCAGCCCAGCGACCCCAGCGGCAACGCCTCCGGCGCCCAGGTGGGGGCGGGCGTCTCGAAGGTCGCGCCCAGCACCCCGCCCACCGCTGCCGGGGCGAGGTACGAGCCGAAACTGACGGGCACGCCGGTCACGGCGCGGTCCAGGGTCAGCAGGGTGCCCATGCGGTGCGTGCCCGCCTCGCCCCGCCACGCGCTGCCCACCGACCCGCCGCAGAAGACCACGGCGTCGGCGTGCAGGGTTTCGGCGGGCAGGGTGTCGCCGCCCGCCAGCGTGACGGTGCGCGCCGTCCACTCCTGCGCCCGCCCCCGCACGACCCGCGCACCCGACGCGCCCAGCAGCGCGTCCGCCAGCGCCCCGCCGTCCAGCCAGCCACCTTCCGGCAGGTGCAGCGCGTGCGCCCAGCTGGGGGCCAGGGCTTCCGGCGCGTCGGCCGGGGCCAGCCACTCGTGGCGCAGCGCGGCCGGCAGGTTCCGCTCGAAACGCCCCCGCGTCCGGTCGTCCGGGATGGGGCGCAGCACGCCCGTCTGCCCGTGCGGCACGGCCCAGCCCGCCGCGCCCAGGTCGCGCAGCAGCGCCCAGGTGAATGCCATGCCCTCCAGCGCCCGCGCGTCCACGCCGCCCGACTGCCCGCGCACCGGGTTCACCAGCGCGCTCGGTACCCGGCTGGCCGCGTGCTGCGCGGCGTCCACGACCGTCACCCCTGCGCCCGCGCGGGCCAGGAAGTACGCCACCGACGCCCCCGTGATCCCCGCCCCGATCACGATGACGTGCATCAGCCCTCCCGCACGGCGCGCAGGCACTCGCGTTTGCCCGGCGCACCGGGGCGGCGTTCCACGCGCAGCCCGGCCGCCTCCAGCGCACGGCGCACGTGCCCGGCAGCGCTGTACGTGCCCAGCACCCCGCCCGGCGCGAGCGTGCCCGCCACCCGCGCCACGAACTCCGGCGTCCAGACCTCCGGGTTGCGGGACGGCGAGAACCCGTCCAGGTACAGCGCGCTGGCCCAGGCGTCCGGCAGCGCGGCGGTCAGCACGTCCGCGAAGGTGACGGTCACGCTCACGCCGCCCGCCTGCACCTGTATCTCCTGCGGCAGGTCCTGCGGGCCCAGGCCCGATTCCGGCCACGCCGCGAGCAGCGCCTCCCAGACCGGGTGCGCCGCGCCCTGGCCGCCGCTTCCCACCTCGCGCAGCAGGGCGCGGGGGGCCGGGTCGAACTCGAAGGCGTGGTAGGCCAGCGTCGCGCCGCGCGCCGCCGCGTCCGCCACCGTCGCGCGGAAGTTCACGCCCAGCCCGAAGCCCACCTCCAGCACACGCGGGGCCGGGTGCAGGTGCGTGCCCGTGCCCTCCAGAAAGACATGCCGCGCCTGCGCCGCCGCGCCGTGCCGCGACCCGTACGCCTCACCGAAACGGACGCTATGCGCCGTGCGCGACCCGTCCGGCGTGAGCAGAATCCCGCCGGGCGCGGCGTCAGGCAGGGTGGGCAGGGGAGAGGCGTCGTCCGGCATCACCCCCCACGATACGGGAGGGCCGGGGTGAGGAAGCGCCCGTGACGCGGGGTGTACACTCGGCAGTACCCAGCTTGCGCGTTCACGGTTGCCGGTGTGCGTTCGCCCGCCTCCCAGTCCCCCACAAAGGATCGGTGGTTCGTGTGCCCGTTCGGATCGTCAGTCTCGCCGCCCACAGCGGCGCCGGTAAAACCACGCTCTCCGAGGCCCTGTTGCTGCGCAGCGGGGCCATTTCACGCGCCGGACGCGTCGAGGACGGCACCGCCCGCAGCGACCACACCGACATCGAGAAAGCCCACGGCTTCAGCGTCACGACCGGCGTGCTGCGCCTGACCCACTGCGGGACGGACATCACGCTGCTCGACACGCCCGGTTACGCGGACTTCGTGCGCGAGATCCGGGGCGGCATCCGCGCCGCCGACACCGCCGTGATCGTCGTCAGCGCCGTCAGCGGCGTCGAGGTCGGCACCGAACGCGTCTGGGCGACCGCCGACCGCTTCGGCATGCCGCGCCTGATCGCCGTGAACCAGATGGACCGCGACCGCGCCGACTACCACGCCGTCCTCGCCGACCTGCGCGCCAGCCTGAGCGGGCCGGTCGCCCCGGCCTTCCTGCCGCTCGGCGAGGGCGCCGACTTCCGGGGCGTGATCGACGTCCTGACCGGCGAGGTCAGCCCCCCACAGGACCTGCCGCCCAGCGACCGCGCCGCCCTGGCAGGCGCGCAGGCCGCCCTGACCGACGCCATCGTCGAGACCGACGACGACCTCATGAACCGCTTCCTGGACGGCAGCCCCATCAGCACCGACGAACTGCACGCCGCCTTCACGCGCGCCGTGCACGCCGGGACGCTGTATCCCGTCATTCCGGTCAGTGCGCACAGCGGCGTGGGCGTGGACGCCCTGCTGGACCTGATGGTCACGGGTCTGCGCAGCGCCCGCGAACGCGGCCCGGTCAGCGGCGTGGACGGCCAGACCCGCGACCCCACCCCGGACGCTCCCTTCAGCGCCCGCGTGTGGCGCGTCAGCCTCGACCCCTTCGTGGGCAAACAGGCGTTCATCCGCGTCTGGAGCGGCACGCTGCGCCCCGGCGACACCATCCGCAACACCACCCAGGGCGGCGACCTGCGCGCCGCGCACCTGTACCTCCCCAACGGCCGCGACCTGACCGAGGTGGGCGAACTGCCCGCCGGGAGCATCGGCGTCCTGACCAAACTCCCGGACCTGCACGCCGGAGACACCCTCGCCGACCCCGCCGACCCCATCCTGTACGACCCGCTGTGGCTCCCGGAACCCGCCCACACCGTCGCCATCCACCCCGCCACCCGCGCCGACGAGGACCGCCTGGGCCCCGCCCTGACCCGCCTGACCGACGAGGACCCCACCCTGCACTACGCCCGCGACCCCCAGACCGGCGAGGGCCTGCTGTCCGGCATGGGCGACCTGCACCTGGGCATCGCCGCCGAACGCCTCGCCGCGCTGGGCGTGAACGTCACCGCCACCACCCCCCGCGTCCCGTACCGCGAAACCATCCACGCGCCCGCCCAGGCACAGGGCAAACACCGCAAACAGAGCGGCGGGCACGGCCAGTACGGTGACTGCCACCTCCGCATCGAACCCGGCGAGGGCTACAGCTTCCGCTCGGCGGTGGTGGGCGGCGCCATCCCCGGCAAGTACCTGCCCAGCATCGAGAAAGGCGTGCAGGACGCCATGCAACGCGGCCCGCTCGCCGGGTACCCCCTCCAGGACCTGCACGTCACCGTCCTCGACGGCAGTTACCACGACGTGGACAGCAGCGACCTCGCCTTCCGCGCCGCCGGCGCCCTCGCCCTGAAAAATGCGCTGGAACACGCCCGCCCCGGCCTGCTCGAACCCACCCGCCACCTGAAAGTCCGCGCGCCCGCCCGCTTCACCGGCGACCTCCTCGGCGACCTCCAGACCCGCCGCGCCCGCGTACAGGGCATCGACACCACCGGCACCGTCACCACCATCACCGCACTCGTCCCACAGGCCGAACTGCACGACTACAGCGCCGCCCTGCGCTCCCTGACCGGCGACCGCGCCGCCTTCAGCGTGACCAGCGGCCCCTACCAGCCCGTCCCGGACCACCTGACCAAGAAGATCATCGAAGCCCGGCAGGAAGAACTGGCACAGGCATGAACTGGGCCGGTCGGCGCGCGGCCCCCGCTCCACCCGCTTACCCTGGGGCATGGCGCACCCGTACCACCACGCGATCAGCTCCAGCCGTCAGTTCGGCGGGACGCCCGACGAGTATCTGCCCATCCACAACTGGTTCGACCAGACCAAGGCGCACCTGCCGGACGTCCGCCACCGCGCCGTCCTGCACTCCAGCCTGGGCATCTTCCTGTGCGAACAGGTGTTCGGCCCCACGCTGACCCTCAGTACCGGAAAGAAAGTCCCCGTACGCCTGATCGGCGAGCAGCACGTCCGCGAGGACATGGGCGGCGAGATCCCCACCGTGCAGGACTGGTTGGGCGACCTGCCCCTGCGCCCCTGGATGGCGCGCGGCGCCGCCCGCCTGAGCGAACAGGAGGATAGCCCGTGAGCGTCTTCCCGCAGGACTTCACCCGCCGCCTGCAGCGCGCCGGGGTGGGTCGCGTGCAGTTCGCGTACCACTGGCACAGCGACGAGAGGCACCTGGATCTGGAAGTGCTTGACGAGGACGGTCAGGCGCTGACCCTGACGTCGGAACTGGAAGGGGAGATCCGGGAAGCCGTGTGGAACGCAGACTTGGGCACGTTCGGCACCTACCTGTGGGACCTCGCCAGCGGTGAAGTGATGCCGTTCGGGCAGCTGACGTACCTGACGGGTGACGTGCTGGGCGGCACCTATCAGGTGACCTTCACTGGCGACCCGGAGAAGACGCTGGCGGCCCGCAGTACCCCCGATCCGACGCGGGCACAGGTGAACGCCTGGGTGGCCTCGCCCGACCCGAAGCTGCGTGTGGCGGTCGCCGGGAACCTGTCCGTGCCGGACGCCTGGGTCACGCCGCTGCTCGGGGACCTGGACCCGTTGGTCGTGCAGGTCATGGCGGCGCGTCCGGGCCGTGCCCCTCTGCTGTCCACGCACCTGACCGACGCTGGGAACCCCATGACTCTGCCCCGCGCGCTGGACACCCTGGCCCGCAGCGAGTGGGCGCAGGTCCGGCGTGCGGTCGCCGCGAACCCCAGCACGCCGGGGCGCACCCTGGCCGACCTCGCGGGCGACCCCGAGTGGCGCATCCGGCTCGCCACGCTGAGTAATCCGTCGGTGGGGGACGACGTGCGCTCGGCGCTGCTGGCGTTCTTCAGCGGAGCGGACGTGAACCTACGCCGCACGGTCGCCAGGAACGAACCCATCCCCCCGGACCTGCTGGGCGCATACGCCACCGACCCGGACCCCACCGTCCGCGCCGCCGTCATGGGCCGCGCCGACCTGCCGGGCGATCTGCTCCAGAAGATGAAGTCCGACCCACACCGACTCGTGCAGGAGGCGCTGACCTACCGCCCGGAGAACGGCCTGGAAGAGGAGGACTCCTTTGATGAGTCCTGGCCGCCCGAGGAGCAGTGGCGGGTCGCACAGATGCCCGGCAACGGCGAACTGTGGGGACGATACGACCTCCAGATGCTCGCGTGGGCCCCCAACCTCCTGCCCGAAATTCGCGCCTTGTTCCTGACCCAGCCGGGTATGTACTGGGCGCTGCTCTGCCGCGATGACGTGACCGACGACGAAGTGCTCCATATGGCCAGAAGTGGACCGGCGAACGAGTGGGTGGTCAGGCTGCCGGACCGGACCTTCCCCCCGGCGTTCTTCCGAACGCTCCTGCCGCAGTTGAGTGAATCAGAGCAGCGTGAACTTGTCACGCGCTCAGACCTCCCGGCGGACGTCCGGGAGGAGCTGCTGACCCACGGCAGCCCGGCCGTGCGGGCCAGCATGGCCGAGAAGGGCGCGCTGGACGAACCCCTGGCTCGTCGCCTCGCGGCTGATCCGGTGGACTGGGTGGCGAAGATGCTGCTGCGCAACCGGACGTTGCCACCCGGGGTGGCCCGCGAGGTGCTGGCCCACCTGGGACCGGGTGTGCTCAACCCATATATCCACACGACGGAGCTGCCGCCCGAACTGCTGGGCGTGTACGCCGAGGTCGCCACCGGGGATGTGCTGGTGAACCTCGCCGCCAATCCGTGTACGCCGCCCCTGCCGATCATCGAGCAGCTGCGGTCACTGGGGGCGGACGGGATTCTGCCTCTGCTGAGCGACCCGACCACCCCACCTGGGATGCTGGCGCGGCTGGTGGGGACCGAGCATGACCTCCTGCTGGTGCGTCACCCGAACTTCATGGCGGATCACCTGCACGCCCTGATCACGCAGAGCGTCCGCAGGCACCGCTTCTGGAATAGCAGTTACGGCGACGAGCACCGGCGGATCACGGAATTGCTTCACGTCATGCTGTCCTCCCCATTCATGACTTCGGACCTGTGGGACACGCTGGTTACAACTCAGCTTCTGAACGGGGAGCAGCGGGCCATGATTGCCTCCCGCACTGACCTGCCGGAGTTCATCGCGCGTCGCCTGAAGGAAGACCCCGTCCAGGCCGTCGCGCGGGCGGTGCGGCGCGACCTCTGGCCGGACCTGTAGGACACGGTCCAGTGCGGCGCGGCGTAGCATCCGGGGCATGACTGCCTCCCGCCTGATTGCCGATCTGCGTTCCGATACCGTCACGACCCCCACGCCCGCCATGCGCGAGGCGATGGCGCAGGCGCGGGTGGGGGATGACGTGTATGGCGAGGACCCGACCGTGAACGAGTTGCAGGTCGAGTTGGCGCGCCTGACCGGGCATGAGGCGGGGTTGTTCATGCCGTCGGGGACGATGACGAATCAGGTGGCGATCGCGCTGCACACGCGGCGGGGCGAGGAGGTCATCTGCGCGGAGGGCTCGCACATCTACGAGTGGGAGCTGGGCATGATGGCGGCGTTCAGTGGCGTGGTGCCGCGCTTCGTGCCCGCGCCGCTGGGTGTGCCCGCGCCGGAGGACGTGCGCGCCGCGATTCGCCGCAGCATCCACCAGTCCCCGAGCGGGTTGATCAGCCTGGAGAACACGCACAACAAGGCGGGCGGGACGGTGATTCCGCTGGCGGTGCTGGACGGGATTCGCACGGTGGCGACCGAGGAGGGTCTGCCGCTGCACCTGGACGGGGCGCGGGTGCTGAACGCGGCGGTGTCTCTCGGTGTGCCGCTGAGGGACATCACGGCCCGGTTCGACACGGTCAGCGTGTGCCTCAGCAAGGGCCTGGGCGCCCCGGTGGGCAGCGTGCTGGTCGGCAGCGCGGCCCAGATGCGGCAGGCGCACCGGTACCGGAAGATGATGGGCGGCGGCATGCGGCAGGCGGGCGTGCTGGCGGCGGCGGCACTGGTGGCCCTGCGGGAAGGCCCGGCCCGGCTGGCCGAGGATCACCGCCGCACCCGTGAACTGGCCGGGGCGCTGGTGAACGCGGGCTTCGACGTGAACATGGCGGCCGTGCAGACGAACATCATCTACGCCACCGTGCCGGACGCTGCCGCGCACGCCGACCGCTGGGCGCAGCAGGGCGTGCTGTGCAACGCGCTGGGGCCGGATTCCGTGCGCTTCGTGCTGCACCACCAGATCGACGACGAGGCGCTGGCCGGAGCGGTCCGCGTCCTGACGGCGTAGGGGGTGGGTGGCAGGCGGACACGCTGTTCCCGCCCCCCGCTCCTCAACTTTCCGTTGACGCGCCGTGCCGGGTGGGCGCGGTAGGCTCGGGGGCATGACCGTTCCGGATTCCGTGCCTGCGCCCGCCGATTCGCCTGACGTGCCCGCGCCGCGTGGGGTGCGGGCGGTGGATGGCAACCGGGCGGCGCTGGCGTTGCTGCTGGTGCAGAACGCGGTATCCGCAGGGCTGATTGCGCTGGGGTTGCCGCTGGGCGTGTCGCTGTTGGGAGCGTTCGCAGTGGTGGTGCTGGTGGGCCTGACCGTGTTCCGGGGGCCGCTGGACGCACTGTTCCGGGATGTGCGCTGGCGCACGCCGCCCGCGTGGGGCGTGGCGGTGGCGGCGTTCGTGCTGGCGTTCCTGGCGTCGCGGGCGTTCGTGCTGGCGTTCGTGACGCTGTTCCCGGAGACGGCCGGCAGCACCCCGCAGTTCCTGAGCAGCGGCGTGGACCTGTGGGTGCTGCTGCTGGCGGCGGGCGTGCTGGTCCCGGTGGCCGAGGAGGTCGCGTTCCGGGGCCTGATGATGCGCGGGCACGAGCGCGCGGTGGGGTTCGGGGTGGCGGCGCTCACGTCGTCCGTGGCGTTCGCGGTGGCGCACGGCGCGCCGGTCAGTGTGGTCGGTATCCTGCCGCTGGCGTACGTGCTGGCGCGCGTGACGCAGCACACGGGCAGCGTGTGGAACGCCGTGATCATTCACGTGCTGAACAACACTGTCGCGCTGGGCCTGGGCGCGTTCCTGGCCGGGCGCCTGCCGACCGACCCGGCGCAGGCGACCGAGATGCTGTCGAACCCGGCCCTGAAGGTGCCGCTGGCGATCGGCGCGGCGCTGTTCGGAACGGTCGTGCTGGTCGTACTGCACCTGTGGCTGACCCCGAAAGCCGATCCGCAGGAGCGGTCCGCGCCGGGCCCGTGGCTCAGCGGGGCGTACGTGGTCGTGCTGCTGTTCGGCCTGAGCGCACTGCTGCTGACCGTGCCGGGCGTCGCCGAGTGGCTGGGCACGGTCCGCGCGTCTCTCCAGGGCCGCTGATCATCCCCGTGCGGGGGTGCCTGCGGTGGTGGGGGCTACCATGGCGGAGCTTATGGCCCGTCCTGATTCCCGACCGTCCCGCCGCCCGCAGGCGTCCCGTCCGGCGGCCGCGCCTTCCGAGGCGGCCCCGCTTCCCACCGAGTTCCTGACCGGCCCGCGCGTGTTCGCGCAGCGGCTGGCCCCGACCGACCCGGTCGCGTGGCGTTACCTGGGCGTCGCGGCGCTCAGCGCGGTGCTGTCCGGCGTGGCGTACGCGGCGCTGGTGCGTCCGTCCGTGACCCTGGCGGCCGAGGTGGCGGGCGGCGCGTCCCCGGTGCTGGTGCACGTGACGAACGCCATCGGCGGGGCGTTCCTGGCGATGTTCACGTTCCTGCTAATGTGGCTGCTGGGCTGGCTGGGTGCCGGGCGGGCGGGCCGGGCGGCCGAGGTGTACGGCGCGAGTTTCGCGCTGCTGCCGCCGCTGTACCTGCTGGTGACGGTCGTGGCGTTCCTGACCCCGCAGGCGGCGTGGATGCCTGCCCCCGACGCGCTGGCGCAGGCCGGGCAGGACAGTCAGGCGGTGCAGCGGCTGGCGCTGGCCGGACTGGCCCGCACGCCCGCCGCGTTCCTGCTGCTGGCCGTGACGATGCTGGGCACGGCCGCGCAGTGCGCGCTGAGCTTCCCGGCGTTCCGTGAGTTGACCGGGCGGCCCGGCCGTGCGCTGCTGGGGGCGCTGCTGCCGCTCGTGCCGGCGCTGGCGGTGGGGTTCATCGCGCTGGCGCCCCTGCTGTTCCAGCGCTGAGACAATGCGCGCAGGGGGCCGCCCAGTTGCCGGGCGGCCCCCTGCGCGTGGTGGGTGCGGTTCAGCCGAAGATGGACCGGGCGGGGTCCCACAGCCGCCACAGTTCGTACAGGCCGATCAGCAGGTGCAGCACGAGTTTGGCGGCCAGTCCGGCGAGCAGGCCGATCAGGGTGCCCCACGCGGCCCGCGCGGCGTCCAGCGGGGGTTTACGCACGACCAGCAGTTCCGCGATCAGTGCGCCGGCCAGCGGCCCGACGATCAGCCCGAACGGAATGAAGATACCGACCAGACCGCCGATCAGCGCGCCCCACACGGCCTGGCGGCTCCCACCATACCGGCGGGCCCCCCACGCCGAGGCGACGTTGTCGACCATGCTGATGGCGACCGTGATCAGTAGGAAGGTCAGCAGGAACGGCAGGTCCGGCCACGGCTGGAACCCGTCGACCAGGGTCGCGGCGACGGACCCCAGGAAGATGATGATGGTGGCGGGCACGGCTGGCACGAACGTGCCGATCATGCCGATCACCCAGGCGGCCAGGAAGATCAGGAAGGCGAGACTCACGCCGTACAGTACGCCGCGCAGCCCCCTGCCGTTCCCGGGCCAGCCAGCAACGGGGCCAGCAACAATGAAAAACCCCCACCGGAGTGGGGGCGTTTGGTTGCAGGGACAGGATTTGAACCTGCGACCTCCGGGTTATGAGCCCGACGAGCTACCAGACTGCTCTACCCTGCGTTACTCTGGTTGAACTTTTTGTGCGTCTGCGTCGCGGTTTCTTTCGTTCCCGCCCTCAGTGCTCAGGAATAGTACCTCGGGTTTCCGGAACTGTCAACTTTGTGTCACGCTGCACGTTTTTGCCGTGCTGCACGTCCCACCCCCGACAGGTGCCGGAGGGGGGCCGTTTCGGGGGGAATCCCACCGCCCATCCCGCCCGCGCCCGCTACGCTGAACCCCGTGACCGACGCCCCCCTCACCCCCGCCCAGAGCGGCCCCCCGGCAGGCAGCGCCATCGAGCAGCGCAAACTGCGGCACATCGAGGCCTGCCTGCGCCCGGACAGCCAGTACGCCGCGCGCACCACCGGCCTGGAGGGCGTGCCGTGGCCGTACCGTGCCCTGCCGGAACGTGACCTGGAGGACGTGGACCTGCGCGTGACCTTCCTGGGCCGCCTGCTGCGCGCCCCGGTCCTGATCGGCGCGATGACCGGCGGGGCCGACGCGGCCGGACGCATCAACCGGAACCTCGCCACGGCCGCGCAGCGCCTGGGCATCGGCATGATGCTCGGCTCGCAGCGCGTGATGCTGGAACGCCCGCATGCCCGCGCCAGTTTCATGGTGCGCGAGTGGGCGCCGGACATCCTGCTCGTCGGGAACCTGGGCGGCGCGCAGTTCCTGCTCGGCTACGACGGCACGCACGCTGCGCGGGCCGTGCAGGAGGTCGGCGCGGACGCCCTGGCCATTCACGTCAACCCCCTTCAGGAGGCGCTGCAACCCGGCGGTGACACCCGCTGGACCGGCCTGACCGACCGGCTGGCCGCGCTGGTGCCCACGCTGCCGTTCCCGGTGATCCTGAAGGAAGTCGGGCACGGCCTGGACTGCCGGACCGTGCAGGGCGTGGCGGGTGCGGGTTTCGCGGCGCTGGACGTGGCCGGGGCGGGCGGGACCAGCTGGGCGCGGGTCGAGCAGCTGGTGCATCACGGGCAGGTGCGCACGCCGGACCTGTGCGACCTGGGCATCCCGACCGCGCAGGCGCTACGTGAAGCGCGGCAGGTCGCGCCGGGCACGCCCCTGATCGCGTCCGGCGGGATTCGCACGGGACTGGACGCCGCCCGCGCCCTGAGCCTCGGCGCGCAGGTGGTCGCCGTGGCCCGCCCACTGCTGGAACCCGCCCTGGACAGCGCCGACGCCGCCGAGGACTGGCTGCGGCAGTTCATTCACGAGCTGCGGGTCGCGCTGTTCGTGGGCGGGTACGCGGACCTGGACGACCTGCACGCCCGCCCCCCCCTCTGATACGGACTCCGATTGAATGGGCTGCAAAGACCACTGGGTCCGAGCGGATGCGAGGAGGAGCCGGGCGGGTTCCGGGCGTGGAGCTGGCAGGGGCGGTGAAGTTCCGGATTGTCAGCGAAACAAACGGCAGTCCGTATGACCAATGGTGCGGACACTGTTCAGGCGCTAGAGGGGAAAAGTATGGAACACGTCTTCTGTAACGCCAATCCTGCTCACCCCCTCCCAGCCTCCCCCCTCAAGGGGGAGGGGTAAACTCTGCGTGTTCATCGCTGGTCTGCCCTGAAGTTATGAACCTGTCCGCACCACTGATGACAGGTAAGGGCCAGTTTCGCCCCCACGCTCAGCGGGTCGGGTCGGGCGGGCCGTCCTCCGGGTCGGCGTCCAGGCTCTGTTCCTCGATGACGTGTTCCTCGATGACGTGTTCCTCGATGACGTTCAGGCGGCGCGTGGCGGGGTCGGTGGACACTACGCCCGCCACCGCCACGCTGAGGGCCGTGACCAGCAGCAGCAGCCGGGGCGTATCCAGGTCCGGGACTGCCAGGGTCGCCGCCAGCACCCCGCCCAGCAGCAGGGTCAGCAGGCTGCGGTCCCGCCGGGTGCGCCGCGTGATGCGCAGGGCGTTCAGTCGCAGGAAGGCCAGGGACAGGAACGCCCCGGCCAGCGGGAACGTCAGCAGTTTCTGGTACGCGGCGTCCTCGGCCGGGTCGGCGCTGCCGAGGGTATGGCCCAGGCCCACGCCCAGCATCACCACGCTGACCGTGAACGGCAGGTGCGCGTACAGCCACGCCAGCAGGTGCCGGACCTGCCCGGCGCGGCGGGTTTCCAGCAGCGGCAGCGTACGCGCCTGCGAGAAGTACAGCTGCCACAGCGCCACGACGGTCAGGACGCCCCCCATGGCGGGCAGCAGCGCGGCGGGCGTCAGGGCCTGCTGGCGGCCCCCGGTGACGATCTCGGTCACGATGGCGCCCAGCGCGATGATCTGCAGCAGTCCCACCCGTTCGGGCAGGTGATCGGCGTGCGGCGGGGCGTGCCGCTCGCCGCTGCGGACCAGCGGCACGCGCAACCCGTCGATCAGCAGCGCGGCCAGCCAGGCCAGCAGTTGCGCGGCGCTGCCGCCCGGCAGGAACGCCGAGGCGACCCACACGGCGGCCGCCAGCGCGAACGTGCCGGCCATTCGCCGTGCGAACAGCGCCCGCCCCTCCACGCCGGCGTCCCCGGTGTCCCCGGCTCCCGGCGGCATCTGATCGGCCGTGACCGTCCGGGACGCCCGCAGGTACAGGCCCGCCTGCAACAGGTGATTCACGCCGTACGCCAGGGCGAACCACACGCCGGTGTCGCTCAGGTCGCCGCGCAGCGTCATGGCCAGCAGCGTCATGGTCAGCAGTTGTGCCAGCGTCACCATCCGGTAGGTGCGCCGCTCGTTGCCGTACCGCGCGGCGAACAGGGTGTTGTTCGCCCAGGCCCACCACACCGCCGTGAACGTCAGGCCGAACACCAGCAGGTTCTCGGGGCTGCGCGCGTCCCCCAGCCGCAGGGCCAGCTGATCGAACGCCACCACGAAGATCAGGTCGTAGAACAGTTCCAGCCACGTGACCCGCTGCGTCGGTTCGCTCTGCGCTCCGTTCCCGCTGTCCCCGCTGGTCGGGTTGGCCGGACTGGCCCCGTCTTCGGCCCCGGCGTCCGGTTCCGGCGGGGCGCCGATCGGTGGGACTGGCCCGCTGACGCCCGCCTGCGCGTCACCTCCCGCCTGGGTGTCGTGATTCCCGGAGGTCACCGCAGGCGACCGAGCGCCCGGCGGATCAGGCCGTCGGCGCTCAGGTCCGCGTCGGCGGCCAGCAGTTCGGCCACGACCGCCCGCACCTGCGCCTCCCGGAACCCCAGGGCCAGCAGGGCGTCCACCGCGTCACGCCCGGCGGTGGTCGTGACCCGCGCCGCCTTGACGCCCGCGCCGCCCGCCGCCGGGGCCGCCAGGTGCTCGGGCACCTTGCCCTGCAATTCCAGGACCAGTCGCTCGGCGGTCTTCTTGCCCACGCCGCTGACGCTGCTCAGGAGTTTCACGTCGCCGCCCAGCAGTCCGGCGGCCAGCGCGCTGACCGGCATGGCCGACAGCATCGCCAGTCCCATGCGCGGCCCCACGCCGCTCACGCTGGTCAGCAGGTCGAACAGCCGCCCGCTGTCGGTGTCGTGAAAGCCGAACAGCAGTTGCGCGTCCTCGCGGACGACGAAGCGGGTGTTCAGTTCGGCCGTCTCGCCCGCCGTGAGTTTTCCCAGGGTGCTGGACGGGCACTGCACCTCGTACCCCACGCCGCCCGCCACGATCACGGCGCTGTGTTCACGAATTTCCCGGACCACGCCGGACAGGTAGGCAATCATCCCCACCAGTGTACATTCCGCTGTGAACAGAAACAGCGGCGGGCGGCAGGTTCGCACCACCTCCCACCCCGCGCGGCCCGCCGGTGTGCTGCACTGCGGGGCATGGTCACCCTGCGCCCCGCCCGCGAATCCGACCGCGCCGCTCTGCTCGGCATCTGCCTGCATACCGGCGACAGCGGCCAGGACGCCACGCACCTGTACCGCGACCCGCTGCTGCTGGGGCAGGTGTACGCCGCGCCGTACCTGAGCTTCGCGCCGGACTTCGCCTTCGTGCTGGAGGACACCCTGGGCGTGGGCGGGTACGTGCTGGGCACGCCGGACACCGCCGCCTTCGAGGACACCCTGGAACGCGAGTGGTGGCCGCCACTGCGCCTCCAGTACCCGGACCCGCAGGCCACCCCGCCCGCCGGGCGCACCCCGGACGAGCGGATCGCGCACCTGATCCACCACCCGCCCCGCGCGCCGCGCGAGCTGCTGGGCACGTACCCGTCGCACCTGCACATCGACCTGCTGCCCCGCATGCAGGGAGGCGGCCGGGGCCGCGCCCTGATGCACACGCTGCTGGACGCACTGCGGGCCGCCGGATCGCCCGGCGTGCACCTGGGCGTCGGGACGCGCAACGTCAGCGCCCAGGGCTTCTACCGGCACCTGGGCTTCACGGAACTGCACCCCGCCGAACTGGCGCACACACCGGGCGCACTCACGTTCGGGTTACGGCTGGACTGAAGGTCAGCCTGCCGTGGTGGCCCGTGCGCGGCGCAGGCTGAAGGCCACCAGCGCGGCGCTCATCACGGCGGCCAGCAGCGCGCCCACCCGGAAGATCAGGCCCTCGTGGCCCGGCTGACTGGTCAGCAGGACCGGGCTCAGGAACTGCCCCAGGAAGATGGCGCTGCTCATGCCCGCCGTGACCCGGCCGCGCCACGCGGGGGGCGTCAGGTCGGCCAGCCAGGTGTACAGGTTCGGGAAGACCAGCCCGCCGCCCATGCCGCCCAGGATCAGGCCCAGCAGCGCGCCCGTGACGGTGTCCGCGCCGGACACGGTCAGCCACCCGGCGGCCAGCAGGATCAGGCCCAGCGCCGCCGTCCGCTGCGAGTGAAAGCGCCCGGTGAACCGCGAGTACACCAGCGAGGTGATCGCCGCGACCAGCGTGAACGCCCCCAGCAGCAACCCGGTCACGGCGGGCGCGGCGCCCAGCGTGCGCAGCAGGAACGGTCCCTGGGTGGGCATCAGGTAGAACACGATCATGTACCCGACCGACAGGGCGTAGATCACGCCGATGCTGGCCCAGCGGGGCCTGGAGTCCTGGGCGGTGTCGGTGGGCAGCGGGGCGGGCAGGCCCCCGGCCAGCCGCAGGGTCAGGGGGATCAGCAGCAGCGCGATCAGGTACAGCGCGAACGGGGCGCGCCACGACGCGGCGGCCAGCAGGCCTCCGAGCGGCATCAGGACCGCGCCGCCGAAGTTCCCGAACGCCGCCTGCTGACTCAGGAACTTCCCGCGGGCCGGGCCGCTGAACAGGTCGTTCACGAGCGCCCCGGCGGCCGTCATGGTGCCTGCCACGGCCAGCCCCAGCACGATCCGTCCGGCCAGCAGCGACCCGATGGAGTCCGCGATCAATCCCGCGCCGCCGCCCAGCGCGTACAGCACCAGCGAGGCCAGCAGCACCGGGCGGCGGCCGTAGCGGTCGGCCAGCACGCCGCTGAGCGGGGCGGTCAGCGCGATGACCAGTCCCACGATGGTCAGGGACAGCTTGACCAGGAAGGCGGCGTTCGGGACGTCCGCGAAGTGCGCCTGCATGGCGGGCAGTGCGGGGGCGATGGTGGCGCCGCTCATGATGGTCAGCGTGGAGAGCAGCAGCAGCGTGACCTGGGTCAGGCGGTCGGGCGCGGCGCCTGCGGCTGTCGGCGGGTGGGCAGAGGCGAGCGTGGCGGGACGGGTGAGGGGTGCGGACATACCCACACAGTAACTTTGTTTTCTCAAGTGCAATGATGGGTAAACCTTCAGTCGGGCAGGCCAGATGGCCTAACGCCCACACGCGCCCCGCCCGGTACAGTGAACGCATGCCGCACCGACCCCGCTGCGCCGCACCCACCTCCCGCGCCCGCCCTGTCCACGGGCGAATGCCGGGCCGCGCTGCCTGACCGCACCCCGCGCTGCCCGCACCCCACGCCGCCCGCACCCCGCGCCGCTCCCGAAACCGCTGGCCGGAGGTCACGCCGGGACGCGCAAAATTCCGTATTCTGACAGGGTTGCCCGACCCTCCTCTCATCAGGGAGCCGGTCGGGAAGGAAGGGAGACCATGAGCCAAGCAGCATCCACCCCGTTTTTCATCACGGCCGCCATCGACTACGCCAACGGCGCCCCACATATCGGGCACGTCTACGAGAAGATCCTGACCGACGCCATCGCCCGCTACCAGCGCCTCGCGGGCCGCCCGGTCACGTTCGTCATGGGCACCGACGAGCACGGCGAGAAGATCAGCAAGGCCGCCGCCAAGGCCGGCGTGACCCCCCAGGAACTCGTGGACGACCTCTCCGAGCGCGCCTTCCAGGGCCTGTGGAAGAACCTGGGCATCAGCTACGACGAGTTCGTGCGGACCACCTCCGCGCGCCACAAACGCTTCGTCCAGGAAATCCTCCAGCGCGTGTACGACGCCGGAGACATCTACTTCGCCGAGTACGAGGGCCTGTACTCGGTGGGCGCCGAACGCTACGTCACCGAGAAGGAACTCGTCGAGAACGCCGACGGCGTCCGCCGCTTCCCCGGCGACAAGGACCCCCCCGAACTGCGGCGCGAGGCGAACTACTTCTTCAACATGGAAAAGTACCAGCCGTGGCTGCTGGACTACCTCCAGGCCAATCCGGACCTGATCCAGCCCGCCGGGTACCGCAACGAAGTCCTGGAAATGCTGAAAGAACCCGTCGGGCCGCTCAGCATCAGCCGCCCGAAAAACCGCGTGCCCTGGGGCATCGAACTGCCCTGGGACGCCGACCACGTCACGTACGTGTGGTTCGACGCGCTGCTCAGCTACCTCACGCCGCTCGTCAGTAACGGCCAGGACGCCAGCGTCAGCGGCACCGCCTGGCACGTGATCGGCAAGGACATCCTCAAGCCGCACGCCGTGTTCTGGCCGACCATGCTGCGCGCCGCCGGGCTGCCCATGTACCGCCGGCTGGTCGTGCACAGCCACATCCTCGCCGAGGACGGCCGCAAGATGGGCAAGAGCCTCGGGAACGCCATCGACCCCGAAGCGCTCGTCACCGAGTACTCCATCGACGCGATCCGCTACACCCTGCTGCGCGAGGCGACCCTCAGCGCCGACAGCCCCTACGGCGAGGGCATCCTGATCTCGCGCCTGAACAGCGACCTCGCCAACGACCTGGGCAACCTGCTGTCCCGCACCATCAGCATGATCCAGAAGTACCGGGGTGGCGTCGTGCCCGCCGCGCAGGACCTCGCGGAGCGTGACCGGAGCATCGAGGCGGCCGCGCTGGCCCTCCCCACCCAGATCCTGGCGCTGGTCGACGACCTGAAGATCAACATGGCCATCGAGGCCGCCATGAACTTCGTGCGGGACCTCAACCGCTACATCGCCGAGAGCGCCCCGTGGAACCTCGCCAAGAGCGACGACACCCAGCGCCGCCTGGACACCGTGCTGTACACCGCCGCCGAGGGCCTGCGCGTCGCCAGCGTCGCCCTGGAAGCCGTGATTCCCACCAAGGCCCGCGAACTGCGCGCCCAGCTGGGACTGGCCTCTCAGACCTACGCCCTGGCGCCCGCCTGGGGCCTGACGCCCGCCGGAACGCGCGTGGTGGGCGGCCCGATCCTGTTCCCGAAACCCGAACCGAAAGAAGCCCCCACCCCCGCCGCGGGCGCCCCGAAGCCCGGCAAGAAAGAGAAACCCATGACCCGGACTGCCCCCACCGAGACGGCCCCCACCGAGACGGCCACCCCCACTGCCCCCGCCAGCGCCGCTGCTCCCGCAACTCCGGCCGCCGCCCCCGCCGCGAACGAGAACCTGATCAGCATCGACGACTTCGCCCGCATCGACCTGCGCGTCGCGGAGGTACTGGCCGCCGAGGCCGTCGCCAAGGCCGACAAGCTCCTGAAACTCACCGTGAAACTCGGTGACGAGACCCGCACGGTCGTCAGCGGCATCCGCCAGTGGTTCGAACCCGAGGCGCTCGTGGGCCGCAAGGTCATCCTGGTCGCCAACCTGAAACCCGCCAAGCTGCGCGGCATCGAGTCGCAGGGCATGATCCTCGCCGCCGAGGACGACCAGGGCAACCTGGACCTGATCGGCACCGGGCTGGACCTGCCCAGCGGCACCCGCGTCCGCTGACCCACGGCACGCCCAGCCCGCCCCGTCCAGTCTGCCCCGCCCGGCCCCGTGCCCGGCGGGGTTACTGCTGCCCCGGCCAGCGGCTGACCGTCCTGCTGACCGGGCCGTCACTTGTGCCGGGGCGCGGCAGGCTAGACTGCCCGCATGCCGTTTGTCGTGGTCTCAGGCCTGTCCGGAAGTGGAAAAAGCACCGCCCTGCGCACCCTGGAGGACGCCGGATTCTTCATCACGGACAACCTGCCCCCGGAACTGTGGGGTGCCATGCACGACCTCGTGGAGGCGCGCGGCCTGGACCGCGTGGCGATCAGCACCGACGCCCGCACCCGCCACTTCCTGGACGCCCTGGAAACCAGTTACGTGCGCCTCTCGCGCCGCCGCGAGGACCTGCGCGTGCTGTTCCTGGAGGCGAACGCGGACGTGCTGCTCAAGCGGTACAACTTCACGCGCCGCGAACACCCGCTCGGCGAGAACCTGATGCTGGACTTCGCGCGGGAACGCGAACTGCTCGCCCCGCTGCGCTCCATCGCCGACACCGTGATCGACACCACCGACCTGAGCGCCAAGGACCTGGGCAGCCGCGTGCTGCAACTGTTCCGGCTGGAACAGGACTTCCACCTGCGCCTGATGTCCTTCGGGTTCAAGCACGCCCCCCCGCGCGACGTGGACATGATCCTCGACGTGCGCTCGCTGCCCAACCCGTACTACGACCCCGCCCTGCGCCCCAAGACCGGCCTGGACGCCGACGTGGCCGACTACGCCTTCAGCGGCGCGGACGCCGAGGCGTTCTACGCCGAACTGCGTGACTTCGTGCGGGTGGCCGCCGAACGCGCCCGCGCCACGGGCCGCCACGGGTACACCGTCGGGATCGGCTGCACCGGCGGGCAGCACCGCAGCGTGGCCGTCACCGCCCGCCTCGCCGGGGACCTGAAGGACCTGAACGTGGACGTCATGGACCACCGCGACATGAAAGTCGGCGAGCACGGGTGAGCGACCCGCCCCTCTCGCAACGCAACGCCCGGCCACGCGACCCGGCCAGCCCACCCCAGGCAGCCAGCCCAGCCCCGGCTGAGCCGCCCCTCTCGCGCCGCGCCCGTCTGAAACCGGGCCTGAAACGCAGCGGCCGCCGCGCCCGCATGTGGATGGCGCCCGGCATCGGCGTGAAACGCTGGCTGGCGCTGTTCGTGATCTGCACCCTGATCGGCGGGGTGGGCGTGCTGCACTTCACCTGGACCGGCCCGCTGCACTTCGTGGCGACCCGCTGGATCCTGTGGGTGAACGCCCTGGTCACGCCGGAACTGATGCCGCTGTACACGGGCGGCGCGGCCATCATGCTGCTCGCGCTGACCGGCGCACTCTGGAGCATCATGATGCTCAACCGCTCGGTCCTGAGCGGCATGGGCACCGCCCCGGAAACAGCCGTGGACGTCCTGTACGAACGCCGGAACCTGGCGCGCGGCCCGCACCTCGTGACGCTGGGCGGCGGGACCGGCATGTCCAACCTGCTCTCGGGCCTGCGCGCCCACACCGGGAACACCACGGCCGTCGTGACCGTCTCGGACGACGGCGGCAGCAGCGGCCGCCTGCGAGAGGCACTCGACATGGTCGCGCCGGGCGACCTGACCGACTGCTACGCCGCCCTGAGCGACAGTCCCGTCATGGCCCGGTTGCTGCTGCACCGCTTCCGGCGCGGCGAGGGCCTGGAAGGGCACACCTTCGGGAACCTGCTGCTTGCCACGCTCAGCGAGGAACAGGGCGGCCTGAGCGCCGCCATGAAGGACATTCACGAGGTGCTGCGCATCCGCGGGAACGTCTACCCCGCCACCACCCACCCGGCCACGCTGGTCGCTCACCTCAGTGACGGCCGCGAGATCCGCGGCGAGAGTCAGTTCGCGCCGCAGGTGGGGAAGGCCACCATCCAGCAGGTCACGCTGGACCCCCCGGACCTGCCGACCCTGCCCGAGGTGCTGGCCGCCATCGAGCACGCCGAGCAGATCATCCTGGGGCCCGGCAGCCTGTACACCAGCATCATCCCGGCGCTGCTGGTGCCGGGCATCGCCCGCGCCATCCGCGAGTCGGGCGCGCCGCTGGTGTACGTGGCGAGCCTGATGACCGAACCCGGCGAGACCGACGACCTGACCCTCGAAGGGCACGTGCAGGCCATCACCCGCCACCTGGGCCGCACGCCGGACTGCGTACTCGTGAACAACGCCATGCTGCCCGCCGAGGTGACCGAACGGTACGCCGCGGAGGGCGCGCACCTGCTGACCCTGCACGGCGCCAGCCGGGACCTGCGCGCCCGCTGCGTGCTGCACCCGCTGCTGCAACCCGGCCAGGCGCGGCACGACCCTCACCTGCTGGCGCAGGCGCTGCTGCAACTCACGCCCCGGCGCACGGTCGGCTGAACCGGCACGCCGCTGCCTACTCCGCGCCGTCACGCGGGCCGCGCGGCGCTGCTACGCTCGGACGTATGAGCGCCGCGCAGTCCACCACCCCCCCGCACGAGACCCAGCCCAGCGGAACGCAGCCCGTGCGGCTGATGGGCGTGCAGGCCCGCGCCGCCGCCCGCGTGCTGCGGTCGCTGCCCACCGCGCGCAAGGTCTCGGCGTTGCACGCCATTGCCGCCGGACTGCGCGCGAATGCTGCCGCCATCCTGGCCGCGAACGCACAGGACGTGCAGGCTGCCATTGAGGCCGGGCTGCCCGAGCCGATGGTGGCCCGCCTGCGCCTGGACGCCCGCATGCTGGACGGCATCGCCGCGGACGTGGAGGCCGTGTCGCGCCTGCCCGACCCGGTGGGCGAGACCACCCCCGCGCAGACCCAGCCGAGCGGCATCCGCGTCAGCACCCGGCGCGTGCCGCTGGGCGTGCTGGGCGTCATCTACGAGAGCCGCCCGAACGTGACCGTGGATGTCGCCGCGCTGGCCCTGATGAGCGGGAACGCCGTGATCCTGCGCGGCGGGAAGGAAACCGTGCGCAGCAACGCCGCGCTGGAAGCTGTCATTCACGCCGCGCTGCGGGCGCAGGGGCTCCCGGCGGACGGGGTGCAGGTCATCCGCGACCCGGCCCGCGAACGCATGCTGGAACTGCTGAAACTGGACGATCTGGTCGACGCGATCATCCCGCGCGGCGGGGCCGGACTGCACCGCTACTGCGTGGAGAACGCCACCGTGCCCGTCATCGTGGGCGGCATCGGCGTGGTGCACGTGTACCTCGATCCCAGCTTCACCCGCGACCCCGAGGACCGCGCGCGCGCCCTGGAGATCGTCCGGAACGCGAAGGTGCAGAAACCCAGCGCCTGCAACGCCCTGGACACCCTCCTGATCCACGAGGACGCCCTGGACGCCCTGCCGGACATCGCCCGCGACCTCCAGGCGCACGGCGTGACCCTGCGCACCGACCCGACCGCCCACGCGGCCCTGAGTGCCGCCGGGATCACCACCGACCCCGCCACGGACACCGACTACGGCACGGAATTCCTGGCCCTGACCGCCAGCGTGAAGACCGTCCCCTCCTTCGAGGACGCGCTGGACTTCATCGCCGCGCGCGGCAACCACACCGACGTGATCCTCACCCGCGACGAAGCCCAGGCGGGGCGATTCATTGAGGACGTGGACTCGGCGGCCGTGGTCGTGAACGCCAGCCCCCGCTTCAACGACGGCGGACAACTCGGCCTGGGCGCCGAGGTCGCCATCAGCACCCAGAAACTCCACGCCCGCGGCCCCATGGGCCTGCGCGAACTGACCACCACGAAATGGATCGTAGAAGGCAACGGCGAAGTAAGGATGTAGATGGTTGAAAGTTGATGGTTGATAGAGGGTCGGCTCCCTTCCATCAACCATCAACTATCGACCATCAACCTGCTACACCCCGAGCGGGACGTCCACGCCGAGTTCGGCCAGCACGGTGCGGATGGCCTGCGCGTCGATGCCGGTGCGGGCGTGGACGCTCTCGACGGTCGCGTGCTCCTGGAATTCGTCGGGGATGCCCAGGACGCGCACGGGGGTCCGGATGCCCTCGGCGTTCAGGAATTCCAGCACGGCGCTGCCGAAGCCGCCGACGACGGTGTTGTCCTCGACGGTGATGATCGCGCGGGCGGTGCGGGCCACGTCGCGCAGCATCGCCTCGTCCAGGGGTTTCACGAAGCGGGCGTTCACGACGCCCACGCCGTCCAGTCCGGCGGCGGCCTTCTGCGCGTACTCCAGGCCCTTGCCGCCCGCCAGGATGACCACGTCCGTGCCGTCCTGCACGCGTTCCCAGGTGCCCCACTCCAGTTCAGGCCAGGTGCCCTCCGGGACGGGGGTGGTGTTGCCGCGCGGGTAGCGGATCGCGAACGGGCCGTCGTGCGTCTGCGCGTACTTCAGCATGCCGCGCAGTTCCGCCGCGTCCCTCGGCAGGCCGATCCGCACGCCGGGAATGGAGCGCAGGAAACTCAGGTCGAACACGCCGTTGTGCGTCGCGCCGTCCGCGCCCACGATCCCGGCGCGGTCGATGGCGAACGTGACGTTCAGGTTCTCGATGGCCACGTCGTGCAGCACCTGATCGTACGCGCGTTGCAGGAACGACGAGTAGATCGCCACGACCGGGCGCAGGCCCTGCAGGGCCATCCCGGCGGCAGCGGTCACGGCGACCTCCTCGGCGATCCCGACGTCCAGGTAGCGGTTCGGGTGCGCCTTCGAGTACCCGACCAGCCCGCTGCCCTCGCGCATGGCGGGCGTGATCACGAACGCGCGCGGGTCCTGCGCGGCCAGTTCGGTCATGGCGTCCCCGAAGGCGTTGCTCCACGAGTACGCCTTGCTGGCACTGAACTCCCCGGTCTGCGGGTCGAACTTGCCCGGGCCGTGCCAGTAGATCGGGTCGGCCTCGGCGTAGCTCAGGCCCTTGCCCTTGGTGGTCACGACGTGCAGGATGGTCGGCCCGTCCAGGTCCACCAGTCGCTCCATGAGCCACACGAGTTCCTGCACGTTGTGCCCGTCCACCGGGCCGACGTAGCGCACGCCCATCGCCGCGAAGGGGTTCACGCTGGCCGGGTCGAAGAAGTGCCGCGTGGAGCTCTTGGCGCGGCTCATGAAGCTGGCCAGGGGTTTGCTGACGGCCTCCATGGCCTTCTTGCCCGCGCCCTCGCCTTCCTGGAACCACTTCTGCACCTGCAGGCCGCGCATGAACTTGTTCATCGCGCCCACGTTCTCGCTGATGCTCATCTCGTTGTCGTTCAGGACGATCAGCATGCGGCGGTTCATGTCCCCGATGGTGTTCAGCGCCGCCAGCGCCATGCCGCCCGTCAGGCTGCCGTCCCCGATCACGGCCGCGACCTTGTAGTCCTGGCCCAGTGCGTCGCGGGCCATGGCCATGCCCAGCGCGTTCGCGAGGCTGGTGCTGGCGTGCCCGACCGTGATCGCGTCGTGCGGGTTCTCGCTGACCTTGGTAAAGCCGCTCAGGCCGCCCTCCTTCTTGATGGTTGCCATCTGGTCACGGCGGCCCGTGAGGATCTTGTGCGCGTACGCCTGATGCCCCACATCGAACAGGATCCGGTCACGCGGCGAGTTCAGTACGTAATGCAGCGCCACGATCAGGTCCGTGGCCCCCAGTGAGGAGGCGAGGTGCAGGCCGCCCACCGAGCAGACGCGCACGATCTCGTCCCGCAGTTCCTGCGACAGCGCGGGCAATTGCTCACGCGACAGGCGCTTGAGATCGGCCGGGCTGTTCACGCGGTCCAGCAGGGGTGTGCCGGTACCGGACGGAAGGATGGATTCGGGACTCATTTACTGACCTCCTGGGCGAGCAGCGAAGTTCCGGGCGGTCAGCAGCAGCCCCTCGGGCGTGCGGACCTCCCCCACGAACGGCGTGAACCACAGTTGCTGCGTGGCGGGAAACAGGCCGCCCACCGTGTCGCTGATCTGACGGGTCACGACCCACACGTCGAACGTTCCGCCGGGCGTCTGCACGGTCCGGCGTTCCTGCACCACGTAACTGTAGGTCAGCAGGCCCTTTTTCTGCACGGCGCCGTCATCGCCGCTGATGGTGATCTCACTCTGGCCCTGCCAGGTCAGACCGGGCCGCCACGCACCCTCGGCCGGGTACTCCTGCCAGGGCGGGTCGAGCCGCACGTTCACGCCGGGCTTACGCAGCCCCAGCAACTGCACGCCGCCCGCGCTGACCGTGCGGAACCACGTCTGCTCCGCGCCGCGCCCCGCCAACTGGAACGACAGGACCTTCTGACCCGCGAACACCGTTGGCCCCAGCGACCGCAGCACGTACGGCGCGGTGCCCGCCGCCTCGCCCTCCAGCAGGTACGACCACGCCAGACCGCTCTCCAGCGGGTAGAACGACACGCCGGTCACGGGCGTACTGGCCTGCACCGTGCCCGGCTGCGTGGCCGCCGGAGCGCAGGCGCCCAGCAGCGCCGGAAACAGCAGCGCCGTGACGGCCGCCATCAGCCGCCGGGACGCCCGGCGCGGGTCGGGGTGCGGGTGGGAATGGGGGAGGCCGCGCATGGCCTTCAGGGTAAACCGCTTCATCCCGCCTATTCTGTCAGGAAACATGACATCTCCTTCATGGGAGGCCTGTGCGGCCCTGGCGGGCGCCCACCAGGGCCGCGCGGGCCGGAACCGCGTCCCAGCCGCGCCCAGGGCGCCACCGGGCAGCCAGGTGGAACGCGGCCTTCACGGGGCGTTCCCGGCGCAGGAACAGCCCGGCGGGCAGCGTTCCAGCCAGAAAAGGGGCGGGCAGGGACGCGGCCCCACCCACCCCGCACCGGAGGCGACGCTCAGCTCTTGTCGCCGGACACCTTGGCTTTCAGGGCGGCCATGGCGTCGTCGAGCGCCTGCCCGCGCCCCAGGTCCTTGAGCTGCGCGTCGAAGTCGTTCTCCTGGCGCAGTTCCTGCATGGCGCGGTTGCGATCCTCCATGCCGGAGACCTTCTGCTCCATCTCCTCGAAGGCGTCCATCGCGCCGCCCGCCCTGTCGAAACCCGAGACGCGGTCCAGGGTCGCCCCGGCCTGCGCGGTCTTCTGCCGGGCGGCCAGCAGGCTCTTCTTGCTTTCCATCTCGTCGATCTTGGCTTCCAGGGCACGCAACTGGGTTTTCAGCTGCTCGACGGTGCTGCTCTGCAACGCCAGTTGCTCCTCGAAACCCGCCGCGAGATCCTTGGCGTTCTGCGAGCGGCGCAGCGCCTCCCGCGCGAGGTCCTCGCTGCCGCCACGCAGCGCCTCCTCGGCCTTCTTCTCGTACTCGGCGGCCATGCGGCGGTTACTGCTGGCCTCGCGGTCCAGTTTGGCGTTCTGGCTCATGGCGTCGGCCACCTCGCTGCGGGCCTCGGCGTACGCGGCGCGCATGTCGCGCAGGGCCTGCTCGATGATCAGGCCGGGGTCCTCGGCGCGGCTGATCAGGTCGTTCACGTTGGCGCGCAGCAGTCGGGACAGTCGGTCAAGGATGCTCATGGTGGTTCCTCCTGGGAGTTCGGCCCGCCGCGTCCGCCGCAGGGCGGTCCGGGCACGCGGGCCAGTCGATGTGGGCTCGCCGCCTATCATGACGCGTTTACGCCCCCGGCAGGTGCGAACGACCCCCTCACGCGCAGAGCATGAAGGGGTCGTAAACGGTGCCGGTGCGTCCGCACCCGCCATTCAGGTCAGAACACGATGGGGCGCAGGCCCACGCTGTCGGCCCCGCACGCGACCGTCAGGTTACTGCCCGCCGGGGTCACGGTGCAGCCCAGGGCGCGCAGGCCAGCCAGCGGGAAGATCAGGTTCCGGCCGTCCGTGACGGGCGCCAGCGGCAGTTCCACGGTTCCCCCGGCGGTCTGCGCGGCCTTCTGCCCGGCCGTGACGGTCAGCAGGCCGTCGTCCTCGGTGCTCAGGCGGTACTTGCCGCCGCCCAGCGACGTGACCTTCACGACGCCCACCAGGTCGCTGCCCAGCACGTACGGCTGACCCTTCGTGACACCGGCCGGCACCGTGACCTTCGCGGCGGGAGCGGCGACCTTCAGGCTGTCCACGACAACCAGCGTTTCCCTGTCACCCAGCGGGCTGAGCAGCACGAACGCGTTCGCGGCGCTCCCGGCGGCCGGGGCGGCCGTCAGCACGCTGGACTTCCCGGTGGTCTTCCACTCGCCTGCCCGCGCGCCCAGTTTGCCTTTCAGCAGGGCGCGCAGCGTGCCCGCCCCGGACTGCGAGTACACGCACACGGCGTTCGCGCTGAGCTTCAGGGACGCCGGGCAGCTGATGATCCGGCCCGTCACGGCGGCACTCACCTCGACTGCCAGCGCGCTGACCGGGCGGCTGGTGGCCGACGACGCACCCTTGACCGGTGCGGCCGGAGTGGTGGCGGGGGCCGCTGCCGGGGCGGTCTGCGCCAGCGCCGCAGAGGACAGCAGCGCGCCCAGCAGCAGGGCGGAGCGCGGGGAGACACGAGGGAACACACGAAGCGAGAACACCTTGGAAGGCAACCCCGAACGCGGGGCAGAAAGCAGGCTTGAACGCATGACCGCATGCTATGGCCGCAGCATGAGGGGCGACTATGAGGAGCGACCAGAAGACGCGCGACCCTGGTGACCCCTGCCGGGGCGGTGCTAGCCTGCGCGGGTGACGCGCTCCGGACTGCAAGACACCATCGCCGCCATCGCCACCGCGCCCGGCAGCGCCGGGGTGGGCATCGTGCGCGTCAGCGGCCCGGACGCCCTGCGCGTCGCGGACGGCCTGTTCCGGGGACGGCGCGCCCCGTCCCGCACGCCCGGCGGCCGCTTCCTGTTCGGGCACCTGACCGGCGAGACCGGCGAGATTCTCGACGAGGGCCTGTGCCTGATCTTCAGAGGGCCGCGCAGCTACACCGGCGAGGACGTCGCCGAACTCCAGACGCACGGCAGCCCCGCCGTGCTGGCCCGCGTGCTGGCCCGCACCCTGGAACTCGGCGCGCGCCCCGCCCGCCCCGGCGAGTTCACGCTGCGCGCCTACCTGAGCGGCCGCCTGGACCTCGCGCAGGCCGAGGCGGTCCTGAACCTGATCGAAGCGCAGACCGACGCCGCCCGCCGCCAGGCCACCCTCGGCCTGACCGGCGCCCTGGCAGGACGTGTCGAGCGGGTCGCCGTGAACGTCACCCGCACCCTCGCCGCCCTGCAGGCCATGCTGGACTACCCCGAGGAAGGCGTGCCCGACGAGGACCGCGCCCAGCCACTCACGGCCGCCGAGCACGACCTGACCGAACTGCTCCGCACCGCCCGCGCCGGACAGGTCGCCACGCGCGGCGCCCGCCTCGCCCTGATCGGCCGCCCCAACGCCGGTAAGAGCAGCCTCCTGAACGCCCTGGTCGGCTTCGAGCGCAGCATCGTCACGCCCGTCGCCGGAACCACCCGCGACTACCTCGAGGAAGGCCTGGAACTCGCCGGGGTGCCCGTCACGCTCGTCGATACCGCCGGCATCCGCGACACCGACGACGCCATCGAGGCCGCCGGGGTCCGGCAGGCCGTCACGCTGGCCGCCGCCGCCGACCTGATCCTGATCCTCGAGGACGGCAGCGCCCCCCGCGAACCCCTGCCCGTCACCCTGAACCTCCCCCCGCACGGCGGCCCCCGCGTCATCCGGGTGCGCACCAAGGCCGACCTGAACCCCGCCTGGACCGACCCCGGCGCCCTGAACGTCAGCGCCGTCACCGGAAACGGCCTGCCGGAACTGCGTGAAGCCATCCGCGCCGCGCTGCTCGGCGACGCCGCACGCGGCGAGGCGTGGCTGACCACCGAACGGCAGGCCGACGCCGCCCGCCGCGCCCTGAACCACATCCAGGCCGCCGCGCACGCCCCGGACGACCTCGCCAGCTACGAACTCGAAGAAGCCCTGCGCGCCCTGGCCGAACTGACCGGCCGCGACGTGCAGGAAGACATCGTGGACGCCGTGTTCCGCAACTTCTGCGTCGGGAAGTAGCGGGAAGCAGATGGAAAGCTGAAGGTGGGGCGTTCCAACTGAACCGGAACGCCCCACCTTCAGCTGTTACCTGCTCCTGCTCGCATCCGCTCGGACCCAGCGGCTTTGTAAGCCATTCAATCGGAGTCCATCATTCGGATTCCGTCTGTTTCGCTGACAACCCGGAACTTCACCGGCTCTGTTAGCTCCACGTCCGGAACCCGTTTTTCTCCTACTCGCATCCGCTCGGATTGAACGGTCTTTGCAGCCCATTCAATCGGAGTCCGTATCACATGTTATGCAGCACGTTCATGATGTCACCGTCTTTCATGACGTAGTCCTTGCCTTCGGTGCGGACCCAGCCCTTGCTCTTGGCGGCGGCCCAGCCTCCGGCCTCGACCATCTTGTCCCACTCGATGACCTCGGCGCGAATGAAACCGCGTTGCAGATCGCTGTGGATCTCGCCGGCCGCTTCGGGGGCGGTCTCGCCGCGGCGGATGGTCCACGCGCGGACTTCCTTCTCGCCGCTGGTGATGAAGGTCATCAGGCCCAGCGTCTCGTACCCGACCTTCACGAGCTGATCCAGGCCGCTTTCCTGCACGCCCAGTTCGTCGAGGAACATGCGGGCGTCCTCTTCGGGCATCTCGGAGAGTTCACCCTCGATCTGCGCGCTGATCTTCACGACCTGCGCGCCCTCGGCGGCGGCGTACTCGCGGACCTTCAGGACGTGCTCGTTGTCCTGCGTCAGGTCGTCCTCGCCGACGTTTGCCACATAGATGACGGGTTTGGTGGTGATCAGCCCGAATTCCTTGGGAATGGGCGCGTCGTACGTGCCGGCACGGGCGGGTTTGCCCTCGCCCAGCACGGCAATGATCTGCTCGGCCAGCGCCGCCTGCTCCTTGGCGTCCTTGTCGTTCCCCTTGGCTTTCTTCTGGAGGTTCTGGAGGCGTTTTTCCAGGCCGCCGAGGTCCGCGAGGATCAGTTCGGTGTTGATGGTCTCGATGTCGTCGATGGGGTCCACGCGGCCCGCCACGTGAATGACGTTCCCGTCCTCGAAGCAGCGGACGACGTGCGCGATGGCGTCCGCCTCGCGGATGTTCGCCAGGAACTGGTTGCCCAGCCCCTCGCCCTGACTGGCGCCCTTGACCAGACCGGCGATATCCACGAACTCCACGAAGGTCGGGATGATCGGTGGGACGCGCTCACCCTTGGTGAACACGCGGCTCAGCGCGGCGAGGCGCTCGTCGGGCACCGTGACTCGGCCGACGTTCGGTTCGATGGTCGCGAACGGGTAGTTCGCGGCGAGCGCTCCGGCGCGCGTGATGGCGTTGAACAGCGTGCTTTTCCCGACGTTCGGCAGACCCACAATTCCAATAGCAAGACCCATGATTTCGACTCCTTCACCCGCCACTCGTGCGCGGGGCAACCCTGAGAGTTTACCGCAGTTCCCCGCAGGCGCACCGGACGACCGGCGCGGCGCTGATACGGATTCCGTTTGAATGGGCTGCAAAGACCGCTGGGGCCGAGCGGATGAGGTCAGCACACTGCGTTGACCGCGCAGGTACCGTGTCGATCAACTGCGCGGCGCTTCGACGTGCTCAGGGGCGCGTGGCGAGCAGATCCTCGCGGTCGCAGGCGCGGCCGTTGTGGTTCAGGTCGCGCGCGGCGCTGTAGGTTCCCTCGCTGCGGCGCAGGTCCTTCAGGCCCAGGGGGACCAGCACGGCGCAGTCGCCTTTCAGGTCCACGGTGGGCCGCATGACCCAGCCGCGCAGGTCGTTGCCGGGCACGCTGACCTCGCACCAGCGTTCGAAGCAGCGGTGCAGGGTCACGGCCCGGCGGGCGGGCAGCAGTTGCAGTTTCGGCGAGCGTGGGTCGGGTCTGGTGTACCACGTCGTCTGAACGGTCACCCACGCGGCGGTCGGGGTGGGCGGCGCGGCCAGGTTCAGTGCGGCCAGTGTGGTGATGGCGCGGGGCGGGTCAACCCTGGCGGCAGTGGTCGGGCTCTGTGTGTGCAGGGTCAGCGCGGACACGCCGCACCCCACGGTGATCAGCGCCGTCAGCGCAGCGCGGCGGCGTGTGGCACGGTCCCTGAGCGGCCCCATTCGACTCTGACTGTAATGCAGTGACGGGTGCAGGGGCCAGCCCTTCCCCCCACCGCACCCCCCCTTCAGGCCGTGTGGGAGGGCGCGGGCACGGTCGAGGAAGGCGCGGGGTCGGTCAGGGCCGGGAGGGTCACGGTGAAGCGCGCCCCGCCCAGGCTGGCGCTGCCCGACAGGTGCGCCGCGCCGCCGTGCGCGTCGGCCAGGGCCCGCACGATCGCCAGGCCCAGGCCGCTGCCGCCGGTGTCGCGGGTGCGGCTGCTGTCCAGGCGGGTGAAGCGCGTGAACACCGCCTCGCGGCTGTCCTCGGGCACGCCGGGGCCGTCGTCCTCGACGTGCAGCAGCGCCTGACCCTGCACCGCCTCGATCTGCACGCTGACGCGGCTGCGCGCGTGCCGCAGGGCGTTGTCCACGAGGTTGGTGGTGATCTGCCGCACCCGCACCGGGTCCCCGTGGATCAGGGTCTCGGTCGCCTGCACGCTGAGCGTCACCTGCCGCGCCGAGGCGCGGTCCTGCAGGTCGCGGACCACGTCGCGGCCCAGCGCGCCCAGGTCCAGCGGGCGGGGGTCCAGGGCCAGGCTGCCGCCCTCGGCGAGCGTGATGGTCCGCAGGTCCCCGACCAGCCGGGTCAGCAGTTGCGTCTGGGTGCTCAGCAGCGCGATCTGCTCGGTGTTCAGCGGGTACACGCCGTCCTCCAGGGCGTCCAGGCGGGCCTGCATGACCGCGATGGGCGTGCGCAGTTCGTGCGCGATGTCCGCGACGGCCTGCTGCCGCTCCTGCTCCAGCTGTTGCAGGTTCTCGGCCATCTCGTTGAAGCTCTGCGCCAGGGCCGCCATTTCACGCTCGCCGCTCTGCATGGGCGCGCGGGCGCCCAGGTCACCGCCGGCCAGCCGGGACGCCGCGCGCGACACGGCCGACACCGGCTGCGCGATCCGCCGGGCCAGCAGCCACGCCAGCAGCGCCGAGGCCGTCACGGCGAGTGCGCCCACCTGCACGAGGCTGCGCTGGATGTCCCGCACGAAATCCTGCGAGCGGTTCGGCACGTCACGCGGCTGGTCCCGCAGTCCGCGTGGGCGGCGGCCCTGCGTGACCTCGGCCTGCTCGCCGCTGGGCAGGGCGATCACGCCGTTCACGTCCGGGCTGCTCTGACCGGGTTCCAGGAAGGGGTCCACGATCATCCCGGTGCGGATCTCCGGGACGGGCGGCGTCGGGACGATCACCTCGCCGCGGTGCAGGGCCGCCTGCCGCTCGCGCATGGCGAGCTTGATGTCGTCGGGCAGTCGGTCCACCTGCCGCTGCACGACCAGGTTCGAGAACACCAGCACGCTCCCCACCGACACGCCCACGACCAGCAGCATCGCCAGCAGCAGCGTCACGGCCAGCGGGCGGCGGCTGCGCTGCCACGCCCAGCGGCGCCCGCCGGCCGGCGCGGCGGGAGGGCGCGTGCCCGCCTGTGGGCGGGGAGGGGGGCGGGTCACGCCCCGGCTTCCAGGCGGTAGCCGACGCCGCGCACCGTGTGCAGCAGGCCGCTGGCGTTCACGGCTTCCAGTTTGCGGCGCACGCTGGCCAGGTGGGCGTCCACGACGCGTTCCAGGGCGTCGCTGTCCGGCAGGGCCGCCGCGAGCAGTTCCTCGCGCGAGAACGCCCGGCCCGGCGATTCGGCCAGTTGCGACAGCAGCCGGAACTCGGCCGGGGTGAGGTTCAGGGTCTCGCCGTTCACGCGGATCACGAAGGCGCGCCTGTCCACTTCCAGCGGCCCGACCCGCACCGGGCGTTCGGTGTCCTCGACCGCGGCAGTCGCGCGGCGCAGCACGGCCCGCACGCGCGCCATGACCTCGCGCGGCCGGAACGGCTTGACGACGTAATCGTCCGCGCCGAGTTCCAGTCCCACGATCTGATCGGTCTCCTCGGCGCGGGCGGTGACCAGGATCACGGGCGTGGCGCTGTCGGCCCGCACGGTGCGCAGCACGTCCAGGCCGCTGCGGCCGGGCAGCATGACGTCCAGCAGGATCAGGTCCGGGTTCAGGGCGCGGAAGGCGTGCAGGGCGGCGTTTCCGTCGGCGGCGCGTTCGGTGCGGTAGCCTTCCTGCCGCGCGTAGGCTTCGAGGACCTCGGCCAGTTGCGGTTCGTCCTCGACAATCAGGATCAGGGCGTTCATGCCTGCATGGTAGGTGAGGTACGTGAAGGACGGGCGAAGCGATCCGGGGAACTTTTCGGGCGTTCCGGGGCGTTCCTGACGTCCTGGGCGGTGTCCGGGCGCCTTCGACAAATCTTCATGGAGGCTGCGCGGAGTCTTCGCGGGCCGCCGCCACACTCGGGGCATGAAGTTCATTCCTGCCCGTCCGTCCCGCCGTGGGTTGCCGCTGGCCCTGGCCCTGAGCGCCGCGCTGGCCGCGGCGTCCGGGCCTGCACTGGCACAGGCCCAGGCCACGCCGCCCACACAGCCGCCCGCGCAGTCGTCCACACAGCCGCCCGCGCAGTCGTCCACACAGTCGTCCGCGCAGCCACCTGCCTCCCAGCCCGCCGAACCACTGCCCTACACGCTGGAGCAGGCGTACGCGCAACTCGCCGGGGCGCCCAGCGTGACCCGCGCCGCCCTGAGCGTGCAGGTCGCGCAGCAGAACCTGGAGGCCGCCCGCAGCGCCCTGGGCCTGACCGTTAGCGTGAACGGCAACGCCAGTTACGTGGGCAGCGGCGCCGGGACCACCAGTGACGGCGCGGCCACCACGACCGCCTCCAGCCTCGGCGGGAACGCCGGGGTCAGCGTCAGCCTGGGCCTGCTGCCCTGGTCGAACAACCAGAGTGGCCTGCGCGCCTCGGAACGCAGCCTCGCCCTGGCCCGCGCGACCCTGCAGGAAGCGCAGCGCAGCGCCCGCCTGAACGTCACGCAGGCGTACTTCGACGCGGTGCTGGCCACGCAGGACGTGCAGATGGGCGCGCAGACGGTCGCGCTGCGCGCCCGGCAGCTTCAGGTGGCGCAGGCGCAGGACGCCGCCGGGAACGCCGCGCCCGAGGCAGTCCTGAGCGCCCAGGCGGCCCTGCAGGCGGCGCAGTCGGCCGCCGCGCAGGCGCAGGGCACGCTGGACACCGCGCAGCGCACGCTGGAATCCGCGCTGGGCGTCAGCCTGGGCCGCGTGACGTTCAGCCCCCCCGCCCAGGCGACCCTGACCCTGCCGGACCTGGGTGCCCTGGTCGCCCGCGCCCGCACCGGCCGCGCCGACGTGATCAGCGCGCAGAACACCCTGGCCGCCGCGCAGGACACCCTGGACACAGCCCAGCGGGACGCCACCCTGCCGGACCTGACCGCCAGCGTCGGCTACGGCGGCGGCAGCGCCGGAACGCTCAGCACCAGCCTGAACCTGAAGCAGGGCACCCTGAGCAGCGCCTACAGCGTCCCGGTCGGCAGCAGCTCTGGCAGCGCGTCCGGGCGCCTGACCGCCAGCCTCAGCGGCTCGTACGTCGTGTACTCCCCGGCGCAGCGCGCCAGCCTCAGCGCCGACCAGGCGGCCGTGACGCAGGCGGCGCTGTCCCTGACCGTCGCGCAGCAGAACGTGGAACTCGACGTCCGCAGCCGCTTCATTGCCGCGCAGCAGGCCCTGACCGCCGTGCAGACCCGCAAGACGCAGGTGCAGGTGGCGCAGCAGCAACTCGCGACCGCGCAGGCCCGCGTGCAGGCCGGAACCGCCACCCCCGACGACGTGCAGAGCGCCGAACTGACCCTCGCGCAGGCGCAACGTGACCTGCTGTCCGCCCGCCTGAGTGCCCAGACCACCCTGATTCAACTCGACAACGCCGCCGGAGGCCCCCAATGACGAACCCCACCCCCACGCCCGCCCGCCCCCGCACTGCCCACCCCCGCCGCCTGCACCTGCTGAGCGCCGCGCTGCTGCTGGCCGTCACCCCGGCCGCCAGCGCCCAGAGCACGCAGACCATCAGCGGCGGCACTGCCGTGACCGCCGCCCTGAAGACCGGGGCCGACGTGAACACCGCGCAGGCCAACCTGACCAAGGCGCAGGCCGCCAACCGCGCCGCGCAGGCCGACCCCGCCACCCTGGTCACCGGGAAACTGAACGCGAAGAACGCCGAGACGCTGGCCCAGGCGCAACTCCGGGCCGCCAGACTCGCCGCCCTTCAGAACACCATCGGCGCGTACAACGCCCTGCTCGAAGCGCAGGAGAACGTGGAACTCCAGACCCTGCAGACCCAGGTGGACCAGAAGGCCGCGCAGGTCGCGCAGGTGAAACTGGGCATCGGGAACGCCACCACCCTGGACGTGCAGAACGCGCAGAACACCCTGAGCGGCAGCCAGCAGACCCTCGCCGACGCCCGCGCGCAGGTGAACCTCGCCGCCGCGAAACTCGGCACGCTGACCGGGCTGGGCAGCGCCGTGCGCGCGGGCAGCGTCATCAACGCCCCCAAACTGGGCGTCACCCTGAGCACCCTGCAGGGCAACCTGGGCGGCCTGAGCAGCCTCGTGAGCGCCGCGAACGACCTGAGCAGCGCCCAACTGACCGTGAAACTCGCCGACAACGACTTCACGCCCGCCCGCACCCTCCAGGACGCCCGCACCGCCCTGGCGAACGCGCAGCGCGCCGCCGACACCGCCAGCAAGAACGCACAGCAGACCCTGGCCAGCGCCTACCAGAACGCCCAGAACGCCGCCGAACTGCTGAGCGTCGCGCAGAGCCGCGAGGCCGCCGCCCTGAAAACCTACACGCAGGACAGCGCCCGCCTGAAAAGCGGCACCATCAGCGCCGTCGAGTTGCAGGGCACGCAACTGACCCTTAAGAAAGCCCAGTTCAGCCGCCTTCAGGCGCAGAACAACGTCACCGAGGCGCTGGCGGCGCTGTCCGTCGCCGCCGGGCAGAACCTGACCGGCATCGGGGGAACGCTGTGAGCGCCGCGTCCGCACGCCCGGCCCGCCCGGCACGCCGCGCCCGCTGGCCCTGGATCGTGGGTGGCCTGCTGCTGATCGGCGCGGTCGGCGGGACCGTCGCGTACCGCGCCAGCAACGCCGACACCGCCCAGGCCGTCGCCACGACCAGCACCGCCCGCGCGCAGCAGGGCGTGATCCGCGTGTCCGTCAGCGGTCCCGGCACGCTGGAAGCCGCGCAGACCCGCACGGTCGGCGCGGACCTGACCGCCACGGTCGGCGCGGTCCCGGCCGTCGGGGAGCGCGTCACGCGGGGGCAACTGATCACCACCCTCAGCAGCGACACCGTCGAGCAGAACGTGGCGTCGGCGCAGCTAAACCTCGACAAGGCCCGCGCCGGACTGGACGCCACGCGCGCCTCGCAGGCCAGCAGCGCCGCGCAGCGCCAGAGCAGCGTCACCGGCGCCCAGAATTCCCTCACGCAGGCGCAGCAGACCCTCACGGACGCCCAGCGCACCCTGAACGGCCAGCAGCAACTGGCGGCCATCGGGGCACTCAGCGCCTCGGCCCTGGCGGACGCGCAGTCAGCCGTCCTGAAAGCCCAGCAGAGCGTGGACAGCGCCCGCGCCAGCCTGAGCGCCGCGCAGACCCAGGCGGGCACGGGCGGCACCAGCGACGCCCAGAACCTCCGCAGTCAGGAGATCGCGGTGCAGCAGGCCCAGGAAAGCCTGAAGGCCGCGCAGCAGGACCGCGCCGACCTGAAGGTGTACGCACCCATCACCGGGGTGGTCAGCACCGTCACCGCCACCGAGGGCACCGTCGTGAACAGCGGCGCGACCATCCTGACCGTCCTGGACGACACCACCCTGAACCTGCCCGTGCAGATCGACGAGACCGAGATCGCCGGCGTGCAGGCCGGACAGACCGCCGAGGTCACCCTGGACGCCTTCGACGGGCAGACCTTCACGGGCAAGGTCGTGCGCGTCTCGCCCGGCGCAACCCAGAGCAGCGGCATCAGCGTGTTCACCGCCACCGTGGGGCTCCCCAACCCCGACGGGCAGCTGCGCGCCGGAATGACCGCCGAGGCCGAGATCATCCAGAGCGAGGAAACCGGCCTGCTCGTGCCGAGCAAGGCCATTCAGACCGTGCGGGGCCGCAGTTACGTGGAACTGCCCGCCGGGCAGGGCGCGGAACCCGAACGCATCCGCGTGGAGACCGGCGCGACCGACGGCACGAACACGGTCATCACCAGCGGCCTGGAAGCCGGACAGCAGGTCGTCGTGCCCGGCGCGGCCCGCACCACCGGTACGGGCAGTGGGAACCGTCAGAACAGCCAGGGCGGTTTCGGGACGGGCGGCCCGCCTGCCGGCGGCTTCGGCGGGGGCGCGCCGTGAGTGCCGCGCAGACCGCCGGTCCGGTCGTGGACATCCGCGACGTGCGCAAGGTGTACGAGCAGGGCGACGTGATCTTCGAGGCCCTCAAGGGCGTCAGCGTGCAGATCGCGCAGGGCGAGATGGTCGCCCTGATGGGCCCCTCGGGCAGCGGCAAGACCACCCTGATGCAGGTCATCGGGCTGCTCGACCGGCCCAGCAGCGGCTCGTACCGGCTGGCCGGGCGGGACGTGACCACCCTCAGCGAGAACGAACGCGCCGAGGCCCGCAACACCGACATCGGTTTCGTGTTCCAGGCCTTTCACCTGCTGCCGCGCCTGAGTCTCGTCGAGAACGTCGAGGTGCCCCTCACGTACGCCGGCGTGCCGCCCCGCGAACGCCGCGAGCGGGCCATGCAGGTCCTGGGGCGCGTGGGACTGGCCGACAAGGCCCGCAACCTGCCCAGCCAGATCAGCGGCGGGCAGAAACAGCGTGTGGCCGTCGCCCGCGCCCTGGCGGGCAGCCCGCGCCTGCTGCTGGCCGACGAACCCACAGGCAACCTCGACACCCGCACCAGCGAGGAGGTCATGGCCCTGTTCGGCGCCCTGCACGCCGAGGGCACCACCGTCGTGATCGTCACGCACGAGGACGACATCGGCGCGTACGCCGAGCGGGTCATCCGCGTGCGTGACGGAGTGATCGAATCCGACCGCCGCCAGACGCCCCGCACGTCCATGCCTCACGCGCCCGCCCACACCGCGCCCCACCTGACCGGAGGGCAGCCGTGACCGCCGCCGACCAGCCCACCCCCGACCAGCCCACCATCGACCGCGCCGCGCCCGCCCCGGCCACTCCCCGGCGGGGCGGCGGTATCGGCCTGGGCGGCGCGTTCACCATCGCGTGGCGCGCCATCGTGGGCACCCCGCTGCGCTCGGTCCTGACGGCGCTGGGCGTGATCATCGGCGTGGCCGCCGTCGTCGCCCTGACTGCCATCGGGCAGGGCAGCACCGCCGGGGTCACCAAGAACCTCGAGAGTCTGGGCACCAACCTGCTGACCGTGCAGAGCGCCCGTGGCGGCGGCGGCGGCAGCCTGGTCCGCGCCGGCCCCCGGCAGACCGTCACCGTCAAGGACGCCGAGGCGCTGGCCGCCGCCTTCCCGGACCGCGTGGCGGGCGTGGCCCCCACCGTGAACAGCAACGTGCAGGCCAAGGTCGGCAGCGCCAACACCCAGGCCAGCGTGGTCGGCACCTGGCCCGCCTACGAGACGGTGCGCAACAGCCCGGTCGAGACCGGCGCGTACTTCACGGACGCCGACAACAGGAGCCGCAAACGCGTCGCCGTGATCGGCCATCAGGTCCTGACCGACCTGTGGGGCGAGGACGCGACGCCCGACCAGGCCATCGGGCAGAAGGTCCGACTGGGCAGCGTGTCCTTCACCGTGACCGGCGTCCTGCCCGACAAGGGCAACAGCGGCTTCGGGAACGCCAACAGTCAGGTGCTCGTGCCGCTCGGCACGTACCTGCAACGCTTCGCGCGGACCAACAGCGCGGGCGGCGAACCCACCGTCAGCAGCGTCTACCTCCAGGCAGTCAGCGCCGACGACCTCACCGCGCTTCAGGCGGACGTGACCGACCTGCTCAGCACCCGCCACGACCAGACCGACCCGGACAACCTCGACTTCCAGGTGCAGAACCAGGCGGACAGCCTCGCCAGCCTCAGCAGCGTGACCGGCACCCTGACCCTGCTCGTCGGCGCGATCGCCGGGATCAGCCTGCTCGTCGGCGGCATCGGCATCATGAACATCATGCTGGTGTCCGTCACGGAACGCACCCGCGAGATCGGCGTCCGCAAGGCCCTGGGCGCCAAGCCGCGCGACATCCTCACGCAGTTCCTGGTCGAGGCCAGCCTGCTGTCCATCGGCGGCGGCCTGATCGGCATGCTGCTCGGCGTGGGCGTGGCGTACCTGGGGAACCTCGCGGGCATCGCCCCGGTCTTCAGCCCGACCCCCATGATCGTCGCGTTCCTGTTCAGCGCGCTGGTCGGCGTGTTCTTCGGGTACTACCCGGCCGCCCGCGCCGCCCGCCTCGACCCCGTCGATTCCCTTCGTTACGAGTAACCCTCAAGGAGATCCACCATGAACAAGACCCTTCCCGCCCGCCTCGTTCCCGCCGCCCTCACCCTGACCGCCCTGACCCTGGGCGCCGCCTCGGCGCAGCAGACCGGCCAGCGCCAGATGACCCCGGAAATGCAGGCCCGCATGAAAGCCATGCAACCTATCACGGACCTCGCGCAGACCGTGCGCCTGCTCCCGGACCTCGAGAAGAACAGGGCCACCGCCCTGACCAAGGCGCAGGCCGCGCAACTGCTTCCCATCCTGACCACCCTTCAGAAGGCGGCGGCCGTGCAGCCCAACGACGCGAAGAAGTACCTCACGCAGATCGAGGATAAGATCCTGACCGCCAAGCAACTCACGGCGCTGGACGGCCTGTTCCTGAAAGCCGAGAAGGAACGCGAAGCGCAGCGCGCCCAGCGTCAGAGCAGCGGCCAGAACGCCGGAACCCGCATTCCCGGCCTGCCCGGCGGCGTGGGCGGCTTCGGCGGTAACCGCAGCGGCGGGCAGAACGCCCAGGGTCAGAACGGACAGGGCGGGCAGCCCGGACAGTTCAACCCCTTCAAACAGGAACGCACGGCCGAGCAGCTGAAAGCCTACGTGGCCCTGCTGAAGAAGAAGTAATACGCACTCCGATTAAGCAGGAGGCCCCCACCGCTGATACGGGTGGGGGCCTCCTGCCTGTGTCGCTTCAGCGGGTCATTCCCACTCGATGGTCGCCGGGGGTTTGCCCGTGATGTCGTACACCACGCGGTTGATCTCGTGGACCTGATTCACGATGCGGTTACTCATGGTCGCCAGGAAATCGTACGGCAGGCGTGCCCACTCGGCGGTCATGAAGTCGTCGGTGGTCACGGCCCGCAGCGCCGCCGTGAACGAGTACGTGCGCTCGTCGCCCATCACGCCCACCGACTGGATGGGCGTGAGGATCGCCAGCGCCTGCGAGCACCCGTCATACAGCCCGAACTCGCGCAGGCCGCTGATGAAGATGTCGTCCACGCGGCGCAGGATGTCCAGCTTCTCCTCGCTGATCGCGCCCAGGCAGCGGATCGCCAGCCCCGGCCCCGGGAAGGGGTGACGCATGCGCACGGCGTCCGGCAGGCCCAGCAGGCGCGCGATCTCGCGGACCTCGTCCTTGAACAGCGTGCGGAACGGCTCGACCAGCTTGAACGCGAGGTCGTCCGGCAGGCCGCCCACGTTGTGGTGGCTCTTGATGTTCGCGGCGCCCTCGCCCCCGGCGGACTCGATCACGTCCGGGTACAGGGTGCCCTGCGCCAGGAAGTCGAAGGGACCGTACTTGCGGGCCTCGCGTTCGAAGGCGCGGATGAACTCGCGGCCGATGATCTTGCGTTTCTGCTCGGGGTCGGAGACGCCGTCCAGGGCCGCCATGAATTCCGCGCGAGCGTCCACGGTGACGAGGTTCACGCCCAGCGGCAGCAGCGCCGCCTCGACCTGCTCGCGCTCACCGAGGCGCAGCAGTCCGTGGTCGATGAACACCGCCGTCAGTTTCTCCCCGACTGCCCTGGCCAGCAGCAGGCCCAGCGTGCTGGAGTCCACGCCGCCGCTGATGGCCAGCAGCACCCGGCCGTCCCCGACCTGAGCCTGCACGTCCGCGATCAGCTCGTCGATGATGTGCTCGGCCGTCCAGTCGCGCGTGACGCCGCAGATGTCCAGGAAGTTGCCCAGCAGTTGCCCGCCCTTGGGCGTGTGCACCACTTCCGGGTGGAACTGCACGCCGTAACGGCGCGTGAGGGCGTTCTCGATGGCCGTGACGGGCGTGTCGGCGGTCTGCGCGACGACCTCGTAGCCCTCGGGCAGCGCCGTGACCGAGTCGCTGTGGCTCATCCAGGCGACGAACTCGCCCTGAATCCCGGCGAACAGCTGCCCGCCGTAACTGGTCAGGTCGGCCTTGCCGTACTCGCGTTTCCCGGCGCGTTTCACGTCGCCGCCCGCCTGCTGCGCCAGGAACTGCATGCCGTAGCACACGCCCAGCACCGGCACGTCCAGGTCCAGCACGCCCGGCGCGGGTTTCGGGGCGTTCTCGTCGTACACGCTGCTGGGACCGCCCGACAGGACGATCCCCTGCGGGTTCTCCTGCATGATGCGTTCCAGCGGCGCGCTGCCGGGAAGGATCACGCTGTACGCCCCGAGTTCACGGAACCGCCGCGCGATCAGACGCGTGAATTGACTGCCGAAATCCAGAATGACAACGCTCATCACCCTGATTGTGTCACACGGACCTGCGAGAACACGGGAATCCCATACCCAGGGAATTCATACGGACTGCCGTTTGTTTCGTTAACAGATCGGAACACCACCGATCTGTCAACTCTGTCAACTCCACGTCCGGAGGGGCGTTTCTCTCCTACTCGCATCCGCTCGGACCCAGCGGCTTTACAAGCCATTCAAGTCAGAGTCCGTATCAGTTGCCCAGATCGATGATCTTCGGTTTCGTGGTGGGCACCGTGACGCTCAGGCTGGCCGGCGCGTACCCGCTGATACTGGTCCTCAGGCGGTACGTGCCGGGCAGCGGAAAGCGCACGGTGCCCGGCGCGCGGCCCAGCGACTCGCCCGGCGTGAGATCCGCTCCGGGCGGCGCGGCCTCCACCGTCAGGGCCACCGTGCGGCCCTGCGCGCCCAGCAACCGGAACTCGACCTCGCAGCACGCCGGATCGGCCTGACTGCCAGCCTCAGCAATGGCGCCCCCGGCACTGGCACCGTCAGTCGCCGTCGCGGGCGCGGACGTCGTCGACTCACCCCCCGGCTGTCGAGGTTCGGGCTGCCGGGCGTCGTTCTGCGGCGTGACCTGCCGGGCAGGCGTGCGTCCGGGCAGGGCGCTCAGCGCCCACCACGCGCCGCCCAGCAGCAGCGCGGCCGCGACCACCAGCAGTGTCCAGCGGGGCAGGCGCCGGCGCGGCCGTTCCGGCGGGACGGGAACCTCGCGCACCACCCGCCAGGAATCGTCCTCGTCCCACCCGATGCGGATCGGGTCGCCCGGCGCGCGGCGGGCCGGGAGGCGCGGGGCCGGTTCCGGCTCGGGTTCCGGCAGCGGCTCGCGGCGCAGGCCCGGCGGCAGGCGGTCCACGTCCCGCATCCGCAGTTGCGGGCGCGGCGCGGCCTCACCGTCCACGGGCGGGCCGTCCCAGGCGGGCAGGTCATCGTCACCCAGCACCGTGCCCAGGACCGCTCCCGGCGCAGTGCCGACCACCCCACCGACCACCGCCCCACCGACCACCGGGCCGCCCCCGATCTGAATGGGCGCGTCACCGCCGCTCTCCGCCAGTCGCTGGGCCCGCTCTTCGCGCAGGCGCCTGGCCTTGCGCGCCGCTGCCGCCTGCGCGTCCAGCATGGCCTGCGCGCGCCGCTCCTCGTTCTGCCGTCGCCGCCGCTCCTGCGGAGTCTCCGGCCCACCCGCCGCCGGGGCAGGAGCGCCGGGCACGGGTGCACTGGGCACGGGTGCACTGGGCACGGGTGCACTGGGCACGGGTGCACTGGGCACGGACGCACTGGGCATCACGCCGGATTCCGGCCGTTCAGTCCCGGGACGTTCAGGTTCCGGTAACCCGGCGGGCGGCGTGTCGGCGGTCGCCTCGCGGTCACTGTCGCCCGGCCCGCTCGATTCCGGCCCGGCAGGGTCCAGCTCAGCGGGGTCCGGCCCAGTGGGTTCCAGCTCAGTTGTTTCCGGCCCGACAGGTCCGAGGACAATGGGAGAACCGTCGTGCGGCGCGCTCACTGGCCCCGCCGACCAGTCCATCACGGGCAGCGGCGCGGGCGGCGCGGGCTCGGCTGGAACAGACCCGGCCAGAGAATCAGATGGGGTTGATTCAGTTGGGGCCGGTTGCGTCGGCGCGGGCAGGGCAGAGGCGTTCGCGTCCCTGCGGCCCTGCCGTCCGCGTTTCGAGCCGCCCCGACCGCGCAGCAGTGGCGTCCGGGTCAGCGGTGTCTGAACTGCTGGCGGGGCAGGGGAGTCCTGCGGCCCGGCGCTGACGGCTCCGGCGGGAGGCTCCTGCCCGGACGCCTCCGCCACGGACGGCTCCGGCCCGGTCGCACCTGCTCCGGACGCCTCCTGCGCTGGTGCGATCTGCTCTGGTACGTCCGGCCCGTGTGCGGCCTGGGTCTGCGGTGCGGGCCGGGCGGCCTGCTCGCTGTTCAGGCGGGCCAGGGCCGCCACGGCGCTCAGATGGCCGGGCTGCTCGGTCAGTGGGCGCAGCGCCTCAGGCAGGTGACCCATCTCCGCGAGAATCACGCCCAGCGCGTACAGGTCGTCGCTGGGCAGCGGCTCGCCGCCCCAGGGCAGGCCCGCCCCGGCCAGCAGCACGCGGCCGTCCACGCTCCAGAGTTGCGCGGCGTTCAGGCCGCCGTGCGTCAGTCCGCGCTCGTGCAGGGCGCCCAGGGCGGCCAGCGCGCCGCGCGCGGTCAGCAGGGCGTCGTCGGCGGGGCGGGCCTGAAGGGGCAACTCGGTCACCACGTAGGCCTGCTCGCCGTCCACGCCGCTGTCCACGACGGGCAGCAGGCCCGGATGGTCCGGCAGTTCCGGCAGGGTCAGGGGGTAGGGCAGCACGTGCAGCAGCACCGGCATGCCCGTCAGTCGGTCCGTGGCGCGCAGCGTGCGGACCGGACTGCCTGTCCGGCCCGGCAGTTCGCGGGCGGCCACGTAAGGGCCAATGGGCTTCACGCCGGTCAGTATACGGGCCTCTGCGCCCGCCTACACGCGCACTTCACCGGCCGCGCCCCGAGCGGGCAGGCACGGGCCGCATGAGCGTACTGTGACGGCGTGGCTTGCCGCGCCCCCGCGTATGCGCTACTAATTGCGGGATATGCGTGAAGCCGTGATGGCCGCCCTGAGCACCGTGAATGATCCGGAACTCCACCGTGACCTCGTCTCCCTCGGCATGATCGAGCACGCCAGCGTGGAGGCGGGTGTGGCCAGCGTGAAGGTGAACCTCACCACGCCCGCCTGCCCCCTGAAAGGCAAGATCGAGGGCGACGTCCGCGAGGCCGTCCTGGCCGTGCCCGGCGTCACGCGCGTGGACGTCACCTTCGGCGCGATGGTCCGGCCCCCCGCGCAGCCCGCCATGACCGGCGTCAAGCACGTCCTGCTGGTCGGCAGCGGCAAGGGCGGCGTCGGCAAGAGCAGCGTCTCCGTGAACATCGCCGCCAGCCTCGCTCGCGACGGCGCCCGCGTGGGCCTGCTCGACGCGGACGTGTACGGCCCCAGCGTCGCGCACATGATGGGTCAGGGCGGCGCGAAAGTCACCGCGAACGCCGAACGCAAGATGCAGCCCATCGAGGCGCACGGCGTGAAGTTCGTGTCCATGGCGAACCTCTCCCCGGCCGGGCAGGCGCTGGTGTGGCGCGGCCCGATGCTGCACTCCGCCATCCAGCAGTTCCTGAAAGACGCCGCGTGGGGCGAACTCGACTACCTGATCGTGGACCTGCCCCCGGGCACCGGTGACGTGCAGCTCTCGCTCACGCAGACCATTCAGGTGACGGGCGCCGTGATCGTCACCACCCCGCAGGACGTCGCGCTGATCGACGCGGCCCGCGCCATCGACATGTTCCGCAAGGCCAGCGTGCCCGTGCTGGGCGTCGTGGAGAACATGAGTTACTTCGTGGCGCCCGACACCGGCCACACCTACGACCTGTTCGGCCGGGGCGGCAGCCGCAAACTCGGCGAGGAGTACCCGCTGCTGGGCGAGGTGCCCATCGACATCGACGTACGCCAGGACGGCGACCGGGGCACCCCGGCCGTCCTGGCGCACCCGGACTCTGCGGCCGCGCAGGCCCTGATCCAGGTGGCCCGCAATCTCGCCGGACAGGTCAGCGTCCGCGCCCTGTCGCAGTCCCTGGCCGACCTGCCCGATCAACTGACCGTCGTATGAGCGCCCCGACCGCCGCCCCACCCGCCGCGCCGGAACGCACCAAGACACGGCTGCTGGAACTCGTGAAACGCCACGGCCCGCAGACCGCGCAGGACCTCGCGCAGGCCCTGGACGTCAGCGTGCCCGCCGCCCGCCGTCACCTGTGCGACCTTCAGGAACAGGGACTGATCGAGGCGCGCACCGAGCGTCCCGGCGGGCGGGGCCGACCCCAGCACGTGTTCGTGCTGACCGAGCGCGGCGAGGCCGCCTTCCCGAAGACGTACTCCAGCCTGTGCGTGGACGTCCTGCGGCACATCGAGGGCCTGTTCGGCGAGGGCGCCGTCCTGAAAGTCCTGGACGCCCGCAACAACGAGATCATCTCGCACTTCGAGCAGGACGTCCCGGCCAACCTGCCGCTGGGAGAGCGCGTGCAGGGCCTCGTCAACCGCCTGAACCGGCACGGCTTCGACGCCGTGGTCCACCAGGAAGGCGAGCAGTGGTACTTCACGCAGCGCAACTGCCCCAACCTGACCGTCGCGCGGCAGTACGCGCAACTGTGCGCCGCCGAGGAAACCCTGTACGCCGCGCTGCTGGGCGTCCCGGTGGAACGTGAGACCCGCATGGCCTGCGGGCAGGGCAACTGCCGCTACCGCATCGGTCCCGCCGCCCCATGACCACACCCAGGGCCGACCCCGCACCCGGCGCGCTGCACTCCATCGTCGCGTGGCCCCCCGAGGCGCTGGACACCTGGATGCGCCGCACCCAGAAACGCCTGAACGTCAGCGGGTTCGGCCTGCCGCACCTGAACATCCGCGCGCCGTTCCAGACGCCCCTGAGCGGCCCGGAACTCGTCCTGGCGTGCCGGGAGGCCCTGCGCGGCCAGAGTGAACTGACCGTCCACGTCAAGGGCTGGAAACAGCTTCAGGGCGTGATCTTCCTGGAATGCCACCTGAGCAGCGACCTGCGCGCCCTGCACGAACGCTGCATGCAAATCGGGCCGTCCAGTCGCGCGCAGTACGACGGCGACCTGTACCGCCCGCACCTGACCCTGGCGCTGGGCGTCCTGCCCTGGGCCGCCGAGTACCTCTGGAACGAGGTGCAGCAGTACACGCCGCCCCTGACCAGCTTCACCGTGCAGGCCCTGAGCCTGACCCGCGAGGAACGCGGCGAGGTGCAGGAACTCCACACCTTCCCCCTGACCGGCCCCGCCACCGACACCCGCCACACCCGCGAAGTCGCGCCCAGCTGAGTTCGCGCCACGCAAAACGCCCGCCCGGTCAAGATGCCGGGCGGGCGCTTTCAGAGTGGCGTTGTCAGGGTCCGTATCATACGGATTCCGTCTGTTTCGTTAACAACCCGGGACAGCACCGGGTTGCTAACTCCACGCCCGGAACCCGTTTCTCTCCTGCTCGCGTCCGCTCGGATGGAACGGTTTTTGCAAACCATTCCATCGGAGTCCGTATCAGACGGTGGCGGGCAGTTTCAGCATGCTGGCCAGCGCGTCGCTGAACTTGTCGTACCCGGCGAAGTCCAGCTGCTGCTCGTTGTCGCTCAGGGCGGTGGCGGGGCTGGGGTGCACTTCCACGTGAATGCCGTCGGCACCGACGGCCAGCGCGGCTTTCGCCAGGGGAATCAGCAGGTCGCGGCGCCCGGCGGCGTGCGTGACGTCCACGATCACCGGCAGGTGCGTTTCCTGCTTGGCGATCGCCACGGCGCTCAGGTCCAGGGTGTTGCGGGTCCACTTCTCGTACGTGCGGATGCCGCGCTCGCACAGGATGACCTCGTTGTTCCCTTCCGAGAGGATGTACTCGGCGGCGTACAGCCACTCCTCGATGGTGGCGCTCAGGCCGCGCTTGAGCAGCACCGGGCGGCGGGCGCGGCCCACCTCGCGCAGCAGCGCGAAGTTGTGCATGTTACGCGCCCCGACCTGAAGGATGTCGGCGTACTCGGCGACGATCTCCACGTCGCGGGTGTCCATGACTTCCGTGATGAACAGCATGCCGTGTTCCTTCGCCACGCGGTTCCCGAGGATCAGGCCGTCCACGCCCATGCCCTGGAAGCCGTAGGGGCTGGTGCGGGGCTTGTACGCGCCGCCACGCAGGATCTTGATGCCCTTGCCCGCCAGGTACGCGGCCGTCTGCTCCATCTGCTCTTCACTCTCGATGGAGCACGGCCCGGCGATGATGGTGGGCGCCGAGTCCCCGCCGATTCGCACGCCGTCGATGTCCAGCACGGTGTCGTCGCTCTTGACCTTGCGGGACACCAGCAGCTGCTTCTTGTCGTTGCTTTCTTCCAGTGCGAGGCTGGCCTTGAAGATCTCCTTGAAGATCGCCTTGACGGCCGCGCTGGTGAACGGGCCGGGGTTCAGGGCCTCGATCTCCTTGAGCTGTTTTTCCTCGCGGGCCGGGTCGTAGTGGTTCGGGCGGCCTTCCTGCGTCTTGGCGTGACCGATCTGCGCGACGACCTCGCCACGGCGGGACAGCAGCGTCAGGAGTTCACGGTTGATCGAATCGACCTCGGCGCGGAGGGCCTCGATGTTGGGTTGCGACTGGGTCATGACGAGCAGTGTAGAAAACAGGCCCATGAACGCGCACGAACCCTACTAGTCAAATGCAAAGAGTTGTCCAAGTTGCCGCGCCGCTCAGGTCTGCGCGCCTTCCGGGGCGTTCACCATGTGCGTCGCCACCCGCGACAGCGCCGTGAACAGTTCCTGCCCGTCCTCCGCGCCGATCTCGGGCGTGGCGTCCAGCGCGGCCCGCATGCACGACAGCCACGCCTGCGCGCGCGCCGGAGTGATCGTGAACGGCAGGTGCCGCGCCCGCAACCGGGGGTGCCCGAACCGCTGGTGGTACAGCGGCGGGCCGCCCAGAAAGCCGCTCAGGAACGCCAGTTGCTTCTCGGCGGTCAGGGTCAGGTCCGCCGGGAAGATCGGCGTCAGCAGGGGCTCCCGGGCCACGAGATCGTAGAAGCGGGACACCAGGGCGGCCAGCGCGTCCGGCCCGATCCGGTCGTACAGGCTGCCGCCCGTGGTCAGCGAGAGGGGCGCCGTCATGCCCGTCAGGGTAGCGCCTGAACGTGACCGGCGGGAAGGGGAGGGGCGGGTGCGGGCAGAGGAAACGCGAGACCGGCACACGCGGGTGCGGTGTGCCGGTCCGGAATGAGCCGGGATCGTGGGGCGGCCGTTATACGGAGTCCGTATTACACGTCGCGGCGGTCGAAGGCGAAGATGCTCATCAGGCCGAAGCCGGCGGTGTAGATCAGCAGCAGCACCAGCGGCTGCACGATGTCGCCCTGCTGCACGTACAGGCCCAGGTGGCTGGTCAGCAGGATGCGCTGGATGGTTTCGGGCAGCACGACCAGCAGGCGCATGACGATCAGCGCCGCGAAGGTCGCCAGGGCGGCGGCGGCGGTGTTCAGGTACAGCACCCCGAACAGCAGGGACAGCGCCGCGATGGGCATCAGGACCACGCCGGCCAGCAGCGAGCCGCGCAGCACCTCGGCGAAGGCGGCGTCACTGGTCAGTTCTCCCACGCCCACGAACAGGCCCGGCCCGAGCCCGGTGCCGCCCGTGAACGTCCCGAAGCCCAGCGGAATCCCGGCCAGCAGGGAGCCCAGCACGGTCGTGAAGATCAGCAGGAACGGGTACGCCAGGGCCGTGATCAGTTTGCTGGCAATGACCTTGGTGCGGTCCACGGGGCGCAGCAGCAGCGGCGCCAGGGTGCCCTGCGCGACTTCCGAGCCGATCATCTCGGCGACCGTCACGGCAATGAACAGCGGCAGCAGGTACCCGATGGTCACGCCGATACTCACGGCCGGCAGTTGCCACCCGCTGACCAGGTTCACCTGAATCAGGGCGCTCAGGCGCGGCGCGAACGCCCACAGCAGCGGCATCAGGAACGTGACCAGCAGCGCCAGCCGGACGCTGCGCGCCCCGAACAGCTTGCGGAACTCCAGGGACAGCAGGGTCAGCATGCGCTCACCCGGCCGGTGCGGTGTTGGGTGTCAGGGATCATCAGGCTTGCTCCACGCGTTCGCGGTAGTACTCGTACAGGTCGAAGTGGTCCGGGCTGGCCTCGAACACCCGGATGCCCTCGGCGCTCAGGTGAGACAGGGCGTCGGGCACGCGGGATTCGCCGCCCAGGTGCGCGATGGCGTACGGCGTGCGGGTGCTGACGCGGCGCACGAACGGCAGGCGTTCGAGCACGGCGGCCGCGCCGACCGGGTCGTCCACCCGGAAGCGGTACGCGGCCTGCCGGGCGCGCAGGTCCACGGTGTCCACCAGCCGCCCGCCGGTCAGGATGCCGACCGTGTGCGCGTACGTGGCGATCTCACGCAGGTGGTGGGTGCTCAGGACGACCGCGCAGCCACTGGTGGCCAGACTGGTCACGATCCGGTGGATCAGGCCGATGCCCAGCGGGTCCAGGCCACTGGTGGGTTCGTCCAGGATCAGGACTTTCGGTTCGGCCAGCATGGCGCTCGCCACGCCCAGCCGTTGCCGCTGCCCCAGCGAGTACTCCTGCACGCGCCGGTCGGCCATGCGGGTCAGTTCCAGCAGGGCCAGCACCTCGCGGATGCGGTCGCGGCTGATCTTGCGGCCGCCCGGCGCCATGGCCGACAGGTTCGCGTGCACCTGCAGGTTCTGCGTGCCCGTGAACTGCGGGTAGAACTTCGCGGGGGCCTCCACGACGGCGCCCAGGTAGGCGCGGGCGCGTTGCCCGTCGGTATGCACGTCCCGGCCCAGGAGCCGCACCTCGCCGTCCGTGGGGAAGGCAAGGCCGGTCATGGTCCGGATCAGGGTGGTTTTACCTGCACCGTTCGGCCCGGTCAGCGCGTACACCTCGCCGGGCTTCACGGTCAGATACACGTCCTCCAGGACACTGTTCTGGCCGTATTTCTTGTACAGCCCCCGGACCTCAATGGCCGGAATAGCTGGCGCACCTTGCTTCGTCACCCGAACAGCCTAACTCAATCGTCTCCACACGGTTCTTACTTTTCGCACAGACGCCCCCCACGAGGGGGTTGCCCGTGGGGGAGCTTGACAGGAAAGGACGAATGCGGACTCCGGCTGGGTGGCAGGTAAAAACCGTTCGCTCTGCCCCGGTCAGGGCGGATACCGGTCAGAATTTCTTGAAGCGGGTCAGGCGGAACGGCGTCTCGGGCGTGCCGCCCTGCAACTTGTCGAGCTGCCCCTGGGGCACGATCAGATCGCCGCCGAACGCCGCGAGGGTCGTCGGGAAGCGCAGTCCCGCCAGCGGTTCTTCGGCCACGACCTGCCCGGCGGTCCAGTCGGCGTTCAGGCTGACCTTCGTGATGACCCCCTCGGCGTTACGTACCACGTACAGCGTGCGCCCGTCGAGCAGCAGGCCGTCCCCGCGCGTCAGGCCGGTCATGACGCGCCGCACGGCCTTGGTGCGCAGGTCGATGCGCCACAGGTCGCCGGTGTTCAGCTGCACGGTCAGCAGCGCCCGGCCGTCCGGCGTGGCCACGATGCCGTTCAGGTTGATGCCGGGGGCGTAGCGGATGGGCGTGCCGCTCAGGTCCAGCCACGCGCTGAGTTTCAGGTCCGGCGTGACCCGGAAGATCACGGGTCGGCTGGAATCCGTGACGTACACGTTGCCGTCCGGGGCGGGCGTCAGGTCGTTCACGTACGCGTTCGGGGACTTGGGGGTGTTCAGGATCGCGACCGGGAACCCGTCGGGCCGCAGGACGCTGACGGTGCCGCTCGCGCCGCCCGCCGCCCACACGCGGCCCTGCGCGTCCACCTTCAGGCCCAGCGCGGAGGCCCGCCCCTGCCCCCCACCCTCGGCGAATTTCGTGACGGCGCCGCTGCCCAGGTTCACAGCGTAGATGGTGCCAGTCGCGGCGCTGCCGGTGTACGCCACGCCACGGGCGGCGTCGACGGCCACCCCCTCCGGGAAGTCCTGCGGGCCGGGCAGCGGGTAGTCGCGCACACTGAAGCTGTCGCGCGTGATGACCCCGCAGCGTTCGCGCGCGCCGGTCATGCCGGACGGGTCGCTCCGGTAATCGTCGGGCTGGGCGTGAATGACCAGCGAGCGGTTCAGGACGCCGTCCATGCCGGTCAGGCTGACCTTGTCTGTCACCACTGTCATGCGCCCGGTGCCGTCCGCGCCGACCGTCAGCATGGGCAGGTCCCCGCCGTGCCCGGCGTGGTTGTCCGCCTGCGGGTCGTCGTGGTTGCGGCTCATGCCGGGGTCGAAGTGACCACCGGCCCCGCCGAACGCCACGACCGCGTTCGTGCTCGCGTCCACGCCGGGCGTGCAGCGCCCGTAATCGTGGACGTGCATGCCGTGCTGGCCGGGCTTCAGGCCGGTCACGTTCACTGTGATGCGCACGCCTGCCCCCTGCTGCTCGAAGGTGGCGGTGCCGAGCACCTGGCCGGCGGTGTCACGCAGGGCCGCCGTGGCCTTCAGCGGCGTGGAGGCTGGGGCCGCCATGGACATGCCCGCGCCGCCCGCCAGTCCGATCCCGGCGAGCGCCGCGCCCCCCAGCAGGGCCGCCGTGATCAGGGTGCGCTTTCTTGAGACGCGCTGCATGTCAGTTCCCCCCGGTGTACAGCACGCGGTAGATGACGCCGCTCTGGTCGTCCGTGAACAGCAGGCTGCCGTCCGTGTACGTGGCGACGCCCGCCACCCGCCCGAACTGCTTCCACACGTCCCCGTCCTGGTACACGAACCCGGTGATGAACGGCTCGATCCGTTCGGGCTTGTTCTGCGCGTCGAATACGACCCGCGCGATCTCGTACCCGCTGGGTTCGCTGCGGTTCCAGGAGCCACGGAACGCGATGAACGCGTCGTTGCGGTACTCGGCCGGGAACTGCGTGCCGGTGTAGTAGTTCATGGCGATGGCCGCCGCGTGCGCCGTGTAGTTCAGGACGCTGCCCTGCGTGCCCGCGCAGTACTCGGCCTTCGTGATCTTGCCGGGAATGTTGCCCACGTTCACGTACGGGTCGGGTTGCCGGTCGCCGTAGCAGAAGGGCCAGCCGTAGTTCTTCCCGCGTTCGATCACGTTCAGTTCCTCGGGCGGGATGTTGTCGCCGTGCCAGTCGCTGCCCTGATCCGCGCCGTACAGCACGCCGCTCACCGGGTGCCACCCGAAGCCGATGGTGTGGCGCAGGCCACGCGCGAAGATCTCACGGGTCTTGCCGTCCGGGCTGAGGCGTAGCATCGTCGCCTCCTCCGGGTTGGGGGTAGGGGCGTCGTTGTTCGTCGAGCCGAAGCTGGCGTACAGGTACCCGTCCGGACCCCACTTGAGGGTGCGGGCCGGGTGCTGCCCGGCGTCCGGGAAACCGTCCGCGAACACGCGCGGCACGCTCAGCGACCCGTCGCGGGCGATGTCCATCACCCAGATGGTCTTCTCGCCCACCACGTACATCCGGCCGTCCTTGACGTCCATGCCGTGCGCGAGCTTCATGTTCTGCGCCACCTGACGCCGCTCCGCAGCGCTGATCTGCCCGTCACGGTTGGTGTCTTTCAGGTACCACACGTCACCCTGCGCGCGGCGCGACAGGTAGATCCCGCCGTCCGGCATGACGTGCAGCATGCGGGCGTTGCCCAGTCCGGTCGCCATGACCTTCAGCGTGAACCCCGCCGGGACCTTCAGGCGCTTCAGTTGCTCCGCCGTGAATTCCAGCGGGGTGGGCTCGTTACGGGTCGCAGTGACCGTCACGGGCGGCTCGCCCGGCGCGATCGGGCGGGGCGTGGGCGGAGCGGTCTGGGCCAGCGACGCGCCGCTCAGCAGCGCCGCCCCCAGCAGGTGGGTGAGGATTCGGGTCATGGACACTCCTTGTGTGAACACGGACATCAGGCGGGAGAAATGGCAGGCCAGAGGGAAGGCAAAACAGAGGGTCGGGCGGGCATAGCAGAGCCCGCCCGACCCCGGCCGCTCAGCGGGTGGTGGGCAGCCAGGCGCGCAGGGCGGCGTTGACGGCCAGGGCCTTCTCGAAGGTGGCCGCGTGGCCCGCGCCGGGAATGTTCACCAGTCGGCTGCCGGGAATGGCCATGTTCATCTTCACCTGCAGTTCGGTGGGGGTCAGGTTGTCTTCCATGCCCGCGATGATCAGGGTGGGCACGCGGATGGTCGGCAGGACCGGGTTGGCGTCCGGGCGGTTGGCGAGCGCCACGGCCCCGCCCACCGCGCCGTTCAGGCTGGCGGCCTTGACCAGACCGCCCAGGTGCTGCACCTGATTAGGCATGGTGCTGCGGCTGACCGAGGTCAGCATGCGCGGCATCAGGATGTCGACCAGGCTGGCCACGCCCTTCTGCTCGGCCTGCTGCGCGGTGCCCAGCCAGTTGGCTTTCTCGGCCACGCCGGACGGCTCGGCGGTCGTGTCGATCAGGATCAGGCCCTTGAAGCGGTCGGGGGCGTTCTTGTACATCTGGAGCAGCGTCATGCCGCCCATGCTCATGCCGCCCACCACGGCGCGGTCCAGGCCCACGGCGTCCATGAAGCCCAGCATGGTGGTCGCGTAGTTCTCGATGCTGGCTTCACGGCCCGGCGCGCGGCTCTGGCCGAAGCCCGGCAGGTCCACCGTGATCACGCGGTACCCGGGCAGGGTGCGGTTGTTCTTGAACAGCTCCCCGCTCAGGGGGTACCCGTGAATCAGCAGCAGGGGCTCGCCGGAACCGGTGGCCTTGTAGAAGACGGTCGCGCCGTTCACGGTCACGGTCCCGCGGTCAGGAATGGTCTGGCCCTGCGCGCCGCCCGCCAGGGCAGAAGCACACAGGAGGGCGGTCAGGGTGGTCAGGGTCGTCAGGGATCGTTTCATGGGGTTGGCCTCGCTGGGGAATGAATCAGCCGCTGAACTGTGCGCCGCAGGCACCCGCAGTGGGGCGCCGGTCAGGGCCCGGCAGATTGGGTTGGAACGGACCCACCATCCCAGAGGCCTTCCTGCCGCAACGGGGGCCTCACCACCTTGTGAAGCTTCGTTCAGCGCCCCCACAACGTCAGCTCAGCAGGACGTTCATGAACCGGGCCGCCCCGACACTCCCGCCGTCCCGGCCAGAGCCACCGGCCGCCACGGTCAACCGACGAACAACGTCTGGCTCGTGTCGGGCGCGGCCCCGACCTGTACGGCCCGGCGGTGCAGTTCCCGCACGGCCCGCTCGCCCTCCTCGCCCACGTCCAGGCTGAAGGGATTCACGTACAGGTCGATGTGCGCCTGCATGACCTCGTCCGACATCTCCAGCGCGTGCTGCCGGATGTATGCGCGTGACGCCTCCGGGTGTGCGTACGCGTACTCCAGGCTGCCGCGCACCGCCGCGTTCAGGTCGCGCTGCACATCGTGCGGCAGGTCCCGGCGCACCAGGATCGCGCCCAGCGGCAGCGGCAGGCCGGTGTCCTCCTCCCACCACGCGCCCAGGTCCAGCAGGCGGGTCAACCCGTACTCGTGGAAGGTGAAGCGCGACTCGTGAATGATCAGGCCCGCGTCGATGGGCTGCCCCCCGAACCCGCCGCGCTGCACGGCGGGCATGACCTCGTCGTAGCGCATGCGGATCACGTTCACCTGCGGGTAGACCAGCCGCAGCAGCAGTTCTGCCGTGGTCAGCGCGCCCGGCGAGGCGACCGTGCGGCCGTTCAGGTCCTGCACGTCCCCGCGCGTCACGATCAGCGGCCCCACGCCCCGGCCCAGCGCCCCGCCGGCGCGCAGCGCCACGTAGCGGTCCATCACGCTGAAGTACGCGCGGTAACTGATTTTCGTCATGGGCAGGCGGCCCTGCACGGCCCAGTCGTTCAGGGTCTGCACGTCCTCCAGCACCTCGCGCACCGGCAGCGGCCCCCGCACCAGCCCCGCGTGCAGCGCGTGAAAGATGAACGTGTCGTTCGGGCACAGCGAGTACCCCAGTTCCAGCACCGCCGGAAGGTCAGACGTGACAGGCGTGGGCGAAGACGGCAGGTGCGAACTCATGCCGCCCAGGGTACGCCCGCCCGCCCACCCGGAACGCGAGGCCAGCCACCGTCCCGCCAACTACCGGTCCTGCCAGCCACCGGTCCCGCCAGTCACCGTCCCGCCTCCTGCCGTAACGAACGGCCAGCGCCCGGCTCAGCCGCGCGTCAGCCTGGGCGGGTACGCTGCGCCCCATGCCCCCCCTGCGCGCCGCCCTGCTGCTTCCCGCTGCCCTCGTCGCCCTGAGCGCCCTGACCCCCGCGCAGGCCGGTGGCGGCGGCCCCATGCCCACCCCGGCCGTCACCTGCCGCGACGGGTACGTGCGCCCGGACTTCACGGCCCTGAAAGCGCAACTGGCCCGCGCCCGCGCCCAGTGGAACGCCGGGCGGCCCGCCAGTTACACCTACGACCTGCGCCAGATCGCCGCGCCCGTCCTGTTCCCCGAAACCCGCGTGACCGTCATGGGCGGCCGCGTGACCCGCACCGACCTGCTGCCCGGCCAGGAGGGGGAACCCAACCACCTGGCCCCGCAGACCATCGAGGCGCGCTTCGACGACCTGTTCCAGACCCTGCAACGCCAGTCCCGCGCCGCCTGCCCGGACGTGCAGCTCAGCTTCGACCCGGCCCTCGGCTACCCCACCCGCGTGTACTCCGGCATGGGCGACAACGGCATCGCCGACGGGTTCGGCGAGTGGACCATCCGCAACTTCACGCCCCTGAAGTAAGCCCCTGAAGTAAGCGCGTGACCCCTCACCCGCCACACCCCTCACTCGCCGCTGGCGCGGCGCCCTCTCCCCTGGGGAGAGGGTCCACAGTTTCCTGTCAGCGGACGTCTTTCAGGGTTTCGCGCGCGGCCTGCGCGTCGCGGGCGATCTGGGCTTTCAGTTCGTCCAGGCCGCTGAACTTCTGCTCGCCGCGCAGGTGCGCGAAGAACTTCACCTGCAACTCCTGCCCGTACAGGTCGCCGCTGAAATCGAACAGGTTCACCTCGAAGCGGCGGTCCTGACCGTTCACGGTCGGGCGGAAGCCGACGTTCGCCATGCCGTGCCAGCGCCCCCCGCCTTCCAGTGCCGGGTCCCCGACCGCCACGACCGCGAACACGCCCAGCGGCAGGGCCTTGCCGTCCGGTACGCGGATGTTCGCGGTCGGCCAGCCGATGGTGCGGCCCAAGCGGTCGCCCTGCACGACCACGCCCTGCGCGTCGTAGTGGCGGCCCAGCAGGCGGCCGGCGCCCACCACGTCCCCGGCCCGCAGGTACTCGCGGATGCGGGTACTCTTGATGTCCTCGCCGCCCAGCTGATGCATCGGGAGCGTCACCACTTCCGGCGCGACCCGGCGCAGGTCGTCCACGCCGCCCGCCCGGCCCCGCCCGAAGTGAAAGTCCTCGCCGACCACGACCGTGCGGGGCCGCAACTGCCGCAGGTCGTCCAGGAACGCCTCCTTGGGCCGCGACGCGAACTCCGGCGTGAACGACGCCGCGATCGTCTCGTCCACCCCGTAGCGGCCCAGCAGGTCCAGTTTCTCGGGCAGGGTGGACAGGAACTCCACGCCCTGCGTCAGCACCCGCGTGGGCGGATCGAAGGTGTACACCACGCTCGGCACCCGGTGCTCACGCGCCTTGGCCTTCAACTGCGCGATCAGCGCCTGATGGCCCAGGTGCACGCCGTCGAACGATCCGACCGCCACGACCGTCGCCGTGTCCGGGCGCTGGCCAGGGGAGACGTACGTCTTCACGACGGCTCCTGCCCCGCACGCCCGGCAGTGCTCCCGGCCAGCAGCTGAAGGCCGTACAGCGCCGCCGTGACCGTCGAGGCACTCCCGACCAGCGAGCCGTCCCGCAGGCCCGACAGCACCTGCGCCGGCGGCAGCCACAGCACCTCGATGCCCTCCTCGTCCTCGTCGTGCGGCAACTTGCTCTCGCGCAGGTTCGTCGCGTGGAACACGAACAGCTCCTCGTCACAGAAACCGGGACTGGAGTAGAAGCGCGTCAGGAGTTCCATGTCCCCGTCCAGCCCGGCCTCCTCCTGCAACTCCCGCCGCGCCGCGCCCACCGGTTCCTCGCCCGCGTCGATCAGGCCCGCCGGGGCCTCCACCGTCACTGCGCCCACCGCCCGCCGCGCCTGCCGCACCAGCAGCATCTCGCCGCGCCCGTTCAGGGCCAGGACCGCCACGGCGCTCGCGTGCCGCACGATCTCCCACTTGCCGTCCATGATCTCCAGGCGCACGATGTGCCCGTCGAACACCACCCGCGTGCCCGCCGCGCCCGGCCCGTCCTGACTTCCGCTCATGCCCAGACTGTAAAGCAACCGCCCGCGCCCGGCCGCCCGCCGTCTGCCACACTGACCGCATGATCACGCGCCGCGACCTGGAAGCCCGCGAGGCCAGCACCCTGGCCCCCCACGCCACCCTGAGCCGCGACCACCGGGGCCGTGAACACCCGGAACCCGAGAGCGACACCCGCACCGCCTTCCAGCGCGACCGGGACCGCGTGCTGCACACCACCGCCTTCCGCCGCCTGGAAGCCAAGACGCAGGTGTTCCTCTCGGCCGCCGGGGACCACTACCGCACCCGCCTGACCCACACCCTCGAAGTGCAGCAGGTCGCCCGCAGCGTCGCCCTGAGCCTCGGCCTGAACGAACCCCTGGCCGAAACCATCGCCCTGGCCCATGATCTCGGCCACCCCCCCTTCGGGCATGCCGGGGAACGCGTCCTGAACACCCTCATGCAGGAACACGGCGGCTTCAACCACAACCTCCAGGCGCGGCGCATCGTCACGCTGCTCGAACATCCCAAAAGCGAGTACACGGGCCTGAACCTCACCCTCGACACCCTCGACGGCCTGAACAAACACCACCGGGGCGGCCTGGGCCATCCCAGCCTCGAAGCGCAACTCGTGGACGCCGCCGACGCCCTGGCCTACACCGCCCACGACCTCGACGACGGTCTGCGTAGCGGCCTGATCACCCCCGACCACCTCGCCGGACTGCCCCTCTGGCAGGCACTCCTCGAACGCACGGCCGTCAACCCACACCCCCTGACCGAACAGGGCCGCCGCACCCTGCACCGCCACCTGCTCGGCTGGCTCATCCGCGACCTCACCCACGCCAGCGACCACGCCATCACCACCAGCGGCGTCGCCACCCCCACCCAGGTCCGCGCGCACCCCGGCGGCCTGATCACCTACAGCCCCGACATGCAGACCCTCCTGGGCGGCGCCCGCACCTTCCTGCGCGACAACCTCTACCGCCACTGGCGCGTCGAGATGCAGGTCGAGCAGGCCACCCGCGTCCTCACCACCCTGTTCACCGCCCTTCAGGACCGCCCCAGCATGCTGCCCCCCAGCTACCGCGACCTCGCCCACACCAGCGGCCTGCCCCGCGCCACCTGCGACTACCTGGCCGGCATGACCGACCGCTACGCCCTCGAAATGCACGCCGCCCTGACCGCCACCGGCACCCCCACCACCTGGCCCCGCTGACGCATACCACCCCGGCAGTTGACAGCTTCCCGAACCCCTGATACATTTATGCCCGCCTGCCCGAGAGGACAGCGCGAAGCAAACAGAGGTGCGCGGGTGTAGCTCAGCTGGTTAGAGCGCACGCCTGATAAGCGTGAGGTCCCCAGTTCAAGTCTGGGCATCCGCACCAAGAACAGAAAACCCCGTCATTGACGGGGTTCTTTCGTTTTACCTGCGGGGCGTGCAGGTATGCATCCGACTGCATAGTTGCGAAAGCTTGGGGTCTAAACGACCTGAGCTTGTGGTCAAAACAGCGGGTGCGGGGAGGCGATTATGCAGTTCACCCTGACCCGGCGCGTCCGGTCAGGCGCCCACACCCTCGCCCAGCAGGGTTCGCAGGACGTCGCTGATCGTGAGCACGCCCAGCAGCTCGCCGCCGCCGTCAATGACGGGCAGGCCGTGCACGTCGGCTTCCAGCATGCGGGTCAGGGCGTCACGCATGGGCGTTCCCTCGCGCAGGTACCCGCCGGGCGGGCGCATCAGGTCCCTGACCTTCAGTTCCGGCAGCAGGAAGTGCGCGCCCAGCAGGGTGGGACCATGCGCTCCCCCGGCCCGGTCCAGCGCGGCCGTCACGTCAGTGTCGTGCAGCACGCCCACCAGGGTGGGGCCGTCCATGACCGGCAGCACCCGCAGCCGCGCCACGTGCAACCGCGCCGCGCCGTCACTGAGGGGCGCGTCGGCGGCGACAGTGACCACGTCACGGGTCATGTGCTGATCGGCCGACCCCCACTGCAACCGGGGCTGATGCTCCTCGGCGCGCAGCACGTCCGTCAGGGTCAGCATGCCCAGCAGTTCACCCGTGTCGGGCTGCACGACCGGCAGGCCACCCACGCGGCGCTCCAGCATCACGCGGATAGCGGCAGGCAGGGGCGTGCCGGGCGTGGTGGTCAGCGCAGGCTGCCGCATGATGTGGCTGACCCGCACGCGACCCACGCGATCCGTGAACGCCCAGGCGCTCAGGCCCTCGCTCAGGGCAGGCAGGGCGCGGCGCACCTCGCCGTCCGTGACGATGCCCACCACACGCCCGTCCTGCACCACGGGCAGGCGTTTCACGCCGAGTTCCTGCATGGCGACCACGGCGTCACTGAGAAGTTCGTGCGCGCCGATGGTCACGGCGCGGTGGTGCATGGCGTCCTGCACGAGTCTGGGTTCCGGCATGGGGTGAAACCTCCTGCCCGCAGCGTGCGCCGCCCAGATTACAGAGGCATTACGGGGCGGGAGGGTCGGGGAAGATGCGGTCCAGCCACGCGAAGCGCTGTCCAAGCAGGGGGAGTTCCAGGTGCAGAACTTCCTCTGTCAGGCCCATCAGGTACCGGGTCAGCGAGAAGACATGAACCTGTTTGAACGGCGACCCCTGCGGCAGCGGCACGGTGGTCCAGCTGGTATCCGTATCGTCGGGATGAACGAGCCACCACAGGCACAGGAGGGGTTCGACCCGGTACGCGTCGCTCTCGTATCCGGCGGGCCGCTGCATGGGTCGCAGGACTTTCTGAACGAGTGCTTCCTGAAACTTCGTGTTCTCCTGATCCCAGATCCACCGGTGCCACTGGCGCTGGCCGATCTCGCGGAGTTGCTCTTTCGAGGTGTCCGGCGCGAGGTAGACGCCCCCGATGGCGTTTCCGCCCCACATCTTGATCTCGGTCTGGTACAGGGTGACCCCGTCGCGAATCCAGGCGTCGAGCCTGGGGCCTTTCTTCGCTCCCGTCGTGACCTTCATGCTCACGCACGTTGCGTCCGTATGGTTCTTGCGCAGGTAGTGCAGGATCAGCCCGACCGCCAGCGGCTCGCCGATCAACCCCGTCATGCCGGTGTGGTGCCCGTTGGCGCCTTGGTCGCCGGAGTTCATGAACTTCAGCAGTTCCAGGCGGTTCACGCTCATGGTTGTGGAGGGCATGCATACAGCATAGGGACCGGGCGTCCAATCCCGGTCCCCATGTGTCGTGTGTCCTGCCCTCAGATCAGGCTGAGTTCGCTGCCTTCGCCGAGGTGCGCGAGGTGTTCGGGCAGGTTGCCGGGGCGGTCCATGACGATCTGCTCGGCCTTGTAGGAGCTGCGGACCAGGGGGCCGCTGACGACTTCCAGGAAGCCCATGGCCATGGCCTCGTCGCGCAGTTCGTCGAATTCGGCGGGGGAGACGTACCGCTCGACGGGTAGGTGGTGCATGGTGGGGCGCAGGTACTGCCCGAAGGTCAGGACGTCCACGCCGGCGGCGCGGCAGTCGCGCATGGTCTGCGTGAGTTCCTCGCGGGTTTCGCCCAGGCCGAGCATGATGCTGGTCTTGGTGATGACGTCCGGGCGGGCCTGCTTGGCGTGCGCGAGGACCTTCAGGGTCTGGTCGTAGTCGGCGCGGATGTCACGGACGGGGTGCGTGAGGCGGCGGACCGTTTCGAGGTTCTGCGCGTAGGTGTCCACGCCGCTGTCCAGTACCAGGTCCACGCAGTGGGTGTTGCCGCCGAAGTCGGGCGTGAGGGCCTCGACGCGCGTTTCGGGGTTGAGGCGTTTGATGGCCTGGACGGTCTTGGCGAAGTGGTACGCGCCGCCGTCCGGCAGGTCGTCGCGGTCCACGCTGGTCAGCACGACGTACTTCAGGCCCATGAGCTGCACGCTCTCGGCGACGCCCTGGGGTTCGTCCAGGTCGAGTTTGCCCATGGGGTTGCCGGTGTCCACGGCGCAGAAGCGGCAGGCGCGGGTGCAGATGTGGCCCATCAGCATGAACGTGGCGGTGCCGCGGCTCCAGCATTCGCCGATGTTGGGGCACATGGCTTCCTCGCACACGGTGTGCAGGCGGTGTTCCTTGACGATCTTGCGGACTTCCGTGAACACCTGCCCGGTGGGGATGGTGACTTTCAGCCACTCGGGTTTCTTCTCGCGGACCGGGACGCTGTCCTTGCGGTAGATGCCGTTCTTGATGAACTTGGGTTCCTTGGGGGTGGTCTCTTGGGTCATGGGTTCAGCTCCCGGCTGCCGCAGTGGCGGGCAGCGTCCAGTCGTAGGTGGCGAAGGTGTCGGTGAAAGCGCGGGTCAGGGCGTCCCTGGCGTCCTGCATGCTGGCCGTTCTGGGCTGGCCGCGCAGGTCGTACTCGCGCTGCACGCTGGTCATGTGCGTGTCGTCCAGGCCGCACGGGACGATCAGCTCGAAGTGCTGGAGGTTCGTGGTGACGTTCAGCCCCAGGCCGTGCAGGGCGACGTGGCGTTTGACGGCCACGCCGAACGACGCGATCTTCTGGTCGTACGTGCGGCCGTTGACCTCTCTGGGGTTCACGTACACGCCGGCGTACCCGGGGTTCGGGCGGGCGTCCGGGAGGCCCAGGTCGCGCAGCGCGGCGATGGTCGCCTGTTCCAGCAGGCGCAGGAAGTCCGCGACTTTCCGGCCGACGGGGAAGATGGCGTACGCGACCAGCTGGCCGGGGCCGTGGTAGGTGACGTCGCCGCCGCGTTCGACTTCCAGCACTTCTATGCCCTGTCGGGTCAGGTAGTCGCGCGTGACGATGATGTTGGTTCCCTCGCGGGCTTTGCGGCCCAGCGTGAGGACGGGAGGGTGTTCCACGAGCAGCAGCACCGGGCGGCCCCCGGCCACGACCCGCTCGTGGTGTTGTTTCTGAAGGTCCCAGGCGTCCCGGTACGGCGTGACGCCGAGGTCCAGAACGTCGAAGGGGGCGTGCGTCATGCGGCGATTGTACGCCGCGCTGCCCGGCTTTTATCGTGTCGCAGGCGGGTGTTCGGGACGTATTGACCAGCGACGCTGGTGAATCCTGCGCCCCGCGCTGGTCGGGAGCGTCCGGCCGGAATGGACGGAGCTGGTGAGGTCGGCCGGTGCCGGCACACCCGGCCCACCCCGCTCCCCGCGAAGCCCGGCGCGCGACTTGCCGAGTGCGGCCCGGAACCTGCTATACTCTTACGGTCCGGTCGACTGCCCCTGGCGGCGACCCGTTCACACAGGAGCACGAACGTCTCTGCCCGCAGACAGCGGGACGGTGGGACGGTCCGCTGCCCGAAGGAGCAAATCATGCAGCACGCAATCAAAGCGAACCGTGGCGCCATCCTGCGCGCCGTCGAGCAGCCCCACATCAAGACCGACGCCCCCGAATTCCGCCCCGGCGACACTGTCCGCGTGGAAACGAAGGTCGTGGAAGGCACCCGCACCCGCAACCAGGCCTTCGAAGGCGTCGTCATCGCCATCAACGGCTCGGGCAGCCGCAAGAGCTTCACGGTCCGCAAGATCTCCTTCGGTGAAGGCGTCGAGCGCGTGTTCCCCTTCAGCAGCCCCCTGCTGGCCAAGATCAGCGTGCTGGAACGCGGTAAGGTCCGCCGCGCCAAGCTGTACTACCTGCGCGACCTGCGCGGCAAGGCTGCCCGCATCAAGAACGACCGCAGCCGCGTGATGAAGGACGCCGCCCGCGCCCAGGCCGAGAAGGCCGCCAAGGCCGAAGCGGCCGCCGCCACCACCGAAACCCAGGGCGAGTAAACCCAACCGGTTTCACCGCGCCGCTCCCGCTCTGGGAGCGGCGCATTTTCGTGCACTTTACCGACCGTGCCGCGCTACCGTACCTGCGTGCCCACCGCACTGCTGGCCCTGGACCTCGACGGAACCCTGATCGGCCCGGACACGCAGCCCCCACCCGGCCTGCTGGACGAACTGCGGGCGTGGCAGCTGGGCGGCGCGCACGTCGCGGTCATCACGGCGCGCGGACGCCTTCCGCCACTGCTGCGGGACTGGCCGCTGCACAGCGTGTCCCGCTGCTACGGCGCGTGGCTGCGCTGCGAGGGCCGCGTGCTGTGGGAGCGCACCCTGCCGACAACGGCCGTCCACGCGGCCCTGGGCGCCCTCACGCCCACCGAGCGCGGCGGCCGTTGTAAGACCCTGATCGTCACGCCCGACCCGCGCGGCATCCTGCGGCACACCGACCCCGACTTCGAGGACCGCTGGCCGCACGCCCCCGCACCCCTGAAAGTCGTGCACGGCCAGCCGGACGCCGACCGCCTGGACGGGCTCCAGGCGCAGTGGGCGGCCATTCCGGGCGCGCAGGTCATCCGCGAACGCCGCGACCGACTGGTCCTGGTCGCAGCGGGCGCCGGCAAGGGTGAGGCGCTGCGGGACCTCGCCACGCACCTCGGCGTGCCGGCCGCGCGCACCTGGGCGGCCGGGGACGGCCCCGCCGACGCCGCCATGCTCCCGCATGCCCGGACCTTCCTGCGGGTAGGCGCACACCCGGCCCTGCACGCCGCGCACCTGAGCGCACCCGGCCCGGCGGATGTGCCCCCCGTCCTCGCGCGCTGCCGGGCGGACGCGCTAGGCTGCCGCGCGTGACCGTGACCCTGCCCGCCGACCTGCCCGTGACCCCGCCGCTCCTGATGGCCTTCGATCTGGACGGCACCCTGATCCCCGACGCGGGACGCGAGGTGCAGCCCGACGCGGCGCAGGCCCTGGCGCGGCTGCGGGCGCTGGGCGTGAAACTGGCCATCATCACCGGACGCGACACGCCGCCGTCGCAGGTGCTGCGCGTCATGCAGCCCGACGCGGTCGCCACCAACAACGGCGGCCGCATCACGGTGGGCGCGGACCTGCACGCCGAGGCGCGCTTCAGCGACGCGGACCTGGAGGCCACGCTGGCGCACGAACTGGACGGCGCGCGCGTGGTCCTGTTCACCGCCGACGGCCTGTACGTGGACCTGCCGCCCGGCGTGGAACCCGAACCGTGGATGGTGCTGCGCCAGTTCCGCCCCCTGGCCGACGCGCCCCGCGAGGGCATCCTGAAGGTCGGGTACTACCACCCGCAGGTCGCGGCGTTCGCCGGGCGGCTGCGGGCCACGCACCCGCACCTGGTCCTGACCGGCGCGCAGGACCCGTACCCGCACTTCCTGACCGTCACGCCGCAGGGCGCGCACAAGGGCGCGGCCCTGACCCTGATCGCGGACGCCCTGAACGTGCCGCACACGCAGACCGTCGCCTTCGGAGACAGCGACAACGACGAGGCGATGCTGGACGTCGCCGCGTACGCCGTGCAGGTCGGCTCGCTGCCCCTGCTGACCCCGCACGCGAACACCCGCGTGCCGCAACAGGCGGACCTGGGCGCATTCCTGCACGCCTGGGCCGACCGGCTGGCCGCGACCCGCTGATACGCAGTGGTGGCCCGGCGACCGCTGGGATCGACCGGGCCACCACTGCGTCCTGGCTTACTTCAGGGTCAGCGAGTCGAGAATGGCGCGGCCCTGCTCGATCACGTCGCCGGGCGTGCCGGTGGGCGTCATGAGGGTCGCGGTGTACAGGCGGTTGTTTTTCAGGGTGAACACCTGCGTCCAGCGGACGGTGCCGCCCTCGCCGTCGCCGGTGTACGTCCAGAGGATGGCGGGTTTGCCGCTGACTTTCACGGTCTTCTCGCCCAGCATCTTCAGTTTGGGCACCACGTCGGGCATCTTGCGGGCGTTCAGGTCGCGCACGTCGGCCAGCGTGGCTTTCAGGTCGGCGGGGATGTCCTGCACGACGACCGTGACGGTGGGGCGCAGGCTGCCGATCTTCTGGTACACGAACGCCACGTCGGTGCCGGGCACGTTCTTCAGGGGCGTCCAGCCGGCCGGTACGCGGATCGAGTAGCCTTTCTCGCTCGTGGCGGTGATGGCCTCGATGGTCCGGGTTTCCGGCGTGGCGGGGGCGGGGGTGGTCTGGGCGGACGCCGCGCCGGTCAGGGCGGGCGCGGCGAGCAGGGCGAGGGTCAGGAGGGCACGCTTCATGCGGCTCAGGGTAGTGCCTGAAGGTGAGCCGAATCTGACGCGCGGCCCGGCGTGCGCGGTCCACAGAACGCCACCCGGCCCGCCGACAGGTGCAGGTGGTGGGTCAGGCCCGCCGGGGCGTCGGACGCGCGGTGGGCGACGACCAGCAGGTGCGTGCCGCCGCGCACGAGGTCCGGCAGCAGGCCCAGGAACGCGGCGCGGGACCCGGCGTCCAGGAAGTCCAGGCCCTCGTCCAGGATCAGCAGGCGCGGGCGGTGCGCGACCGAGCGGGCCAGCAGCAGCCGCCGCAACTGCCCCTGCGAGAGCGTGTCGGCCGGGCGGTCCAGCAGGTCCGTGACGTTCAGGACGGCCGCCAGCCGGTCCACCTCGGCGTGCTGCGCGGCGTCCAGGGTGTGCGTGAACCCTTCCGTGCCGTCCCAGGCGCTGCCGATCACGTCCCGGCCCGTCCACTCGCGCCGCTGCCGGATGCCCAGTTCCGCGCTGACCAGCCCCACGCCGCGCCGCCGGTCGCTCAGCAGGTCGCGCGTCAGGAACGGCCGCGTCACCTGCCCGCCCAGCGCGGGGTGCAGTTCCCCGGCGATCAGGCGCGCCAGGGTGCTCTTGCCGCTGCCGTTCCCGCCCGTCACCAGCCAGTGCTGCCCGGCCTGCCACGACCACGAGACCGGTCCCAGGGCGCGGTGCCCGTTGCGGTACACGCTGACGTTCTCCAGTTGCACCAGCGTGGGTGGCAGGTCGCCGGTCGGCGGGGCAGGAAAGGTCGGCCAGTCGGGCGCGCTTCCTGCCGGGCCGTCCGACCGGGCCGGTGCGGGTCCGGCGCGCACCTGTCCGGTCTGCACGGTCACGGTCCGCCACGGCAGGTCCGGTGCTTCCTCCGGCCGGTGAGAGGCCAGCACGACCGTCACGCCCGAGGCGTGCAGTCCGGCAATCACGGCCCCCAGTTCCGCGCGGGCCTCGCCGCTCAGGCCGTCCGTGAACTCGTCCAGCAGCAGCAGTTCCGGCGCGGGCATCAATGCCGCGCCCAGCACCGCCCGCCGCCGCTGCCCGTGACTGAGGGTCCGCACGTCCCGCTCCAGCAGCGGCCCCAGCCCGGTCAGGGCCGCCACGTCGGCCACGCGCCGCTCCTCGGCGGGGGTGGCCTCCCACAGGTTCAGGCGCTCGCCGCGCGCTGCGCCCAGCAGCAGGTCCCGCACCGTCACCGCCCAGTCGCGCGTCAGGTAGAACGCCTCGGCGTCCGGCCCCACCACCGCCAGGGACCGCCGCGCCCGCACCGCCGAAGTCTGCTCCTGCCCGCCCAGCCGGTACACCCGCCGCCCACTGACCGGGGCGACCTCGCCCGACAGCAGCCGCAGCAGCGACGTCTTGCCGCCCCCGTTCGGGCCGCGCAGCAGCAGCGCCTCGCCCCGGCCGACCTCCAGCGTCACGTTCTCCAGCAGCGTGCGGCCCCCGGCCACCACCGTCACGTTCTCCAGGGTCACCAGCGCCGTCATGCCCGCGAGTCTAGCGGGCGCGTGCTACGACAGGGGCATGACCCGCACCCTGCACCTGATCAAGCACGGCCGCCCCCGCATCGACCCGCAGGTGGCCGCGCACGACTGGCCGCTGGCCGACGACGCCCTGACCGACCTGCCCACGCTGCTGGCGGCCCTGCACCCCCGCCCGGATCTTGTGGCGTGCAGTGTGGAACCCAAGGCGCACGCCACCGCGCAGGGACTGGCCGCCGCGCTGGGCGCACCGCTGCGGCCCATGCAGGGCCTGCACGAGCAACTGCGCTACACGGCCCCCTGGCGGCCCGATCCGGCCGCGTTCGAGGCGGATATCCGCCGGTTCTTCGATCACCCGGAGCAGGTGGTCAGCGGCGAGGAGAGTGCCCGCGACGCCCTGACGCGCTTCCATAACGCCGTCACGGCCGTCATGACCGCTCACCCGCAGCCGTGCGTGGCGGTCGTGGCGCACGGCACCGTCATCAGCCTCCTGGCCGCGCACCTGACCGGACGCGATCCCTGGACGGTCTGGCAGGCGCTGCCGCTGCTGGGCAGCGTGACCGTCGCGTGGCCGGATGCGCAGGGAACTTCCGGGCCGGGCGGCGCGTAACGACCTGTACACAGGAGGCACCATGGGATTCACTATTTTTGTCAGCGTCTTGCTGCTGCTGGTCATCATCACGCTGTTCGCCGGGGTCAAGAGCGTCCCGCAGGGCTACCAGTGGACGCAGGAACGCTTCGGGAAGTTCCAGCGCACCCTGTCGCCCGGACTGAACATCATCATTCCGTACATCGACCAGATCGGCCGGAAGGTCAACATGATGGAACAGGTCCTCGACGTGCCCAGCCAGGAGGTCATCACCCGCGACAACGCGCTCGTCACCGTGGACGCCGTCGTGTTCTACCAGGTACTCGACGCCGCCAAGGCCAGTTACGAGGTCGGGAATCTTCAGCAGGCCAGCCTGAACCTCACCATGACCAACATCCGCACCGTGATGGGCAGCATGGACCTCGACGAACTCCTCAGCAACCGCGACCAGATCAACGCCCGCCTGCTTGGCGTGGTGGACGAGGCCACCGCACCCTGGGGCGTGAAGGTCACCCGCATCGAGGTCAAGGACATCAAACCGCCGGCCGATCTGGTCGCCAGCATGGCCCGCCAGATGAAAGCCGAACGCGAGAAACGCGCCAACATCCTCGACGCCGAGGGCTTCCGGCAGGCCGCCATCCTGAAAGCCGAGGGCGAGAAACAGGCCGAGATCCTGAACGCCGAGGGCCGCCGCCAGGCTGCCTTCCTGGAATCCGAGGCCCGCGAACGGCAGGCGCAGGCCGAGGCCGAAGCGACCCGCATGGTCAGCGAGGCCATCGCCGCCGGGAACGTGCAGGCCATCAACTACTTCGTCGCGCAGCGCTACGTGGACGCCCTGAAAGACATCGCCACCGCCCCCAACCAGAAGACGCTGATCCTGCCCGTCGAGGCCGTCAGTGTGCTCGGCAGCCTGCAGGGCATCGCGGAAGTCGCGCGCGAAGCCTTCGGCGGCCGCAAGGACTAGGCGCGTGGACTGGCTGCCCACCCTGGAACGCGTGCAACCCTGGCACTGGTGGGTGCTGGGCGCCCTGCTGCTGATCCTGGAAGTCGCGGCGCCCGGCGTGTTCTTCGTGTGGCTGGCACTGGCCGCCTTCGCGCTGGGCCTCGTGGTGTTCGTGCTGCCCGTCCCGGTGGCCGTGCAACTGCTGCTGTTCGCTGCCCTGAGCGTCGTCAGTGTCCTGCTGGGCCGCCGCTACCTGAGCCGCCTGCTGCCCGACTCGCCCGAGGCGGCCACCCTGAACCTGGGCAGCACACGCCTGGTCGGGCAGACCGTGACCGTCACGCAGGCCATCGAGAACGGCGTGGGCCGCGTGCGCGTCGCGGACGGCGAGTGGCGCGCCACCGGTCCCGACACGCCCGCCGGGTCCCGCGTGCTGATCGTCGCGGCCGACGGCGCGACCCTGCACGTCCGTGAGGTCAACGGCAGCTGGACCTGAGCTGACTCAGGGAATGCGGCACGCGGCCAGGGCATCTGCTCTGGCCGCGCCTGCTGTTCCCCTTTCCCGGTCTACGCGCCGCGCCGCGCCGGGTACAGCCAGGACCGCAGTGCCCGCGACAGCAGCGGCAGCACCGGCCAGTTCAGGAACAACGTGGACAACGAGGCGGTCGCCAGCGTGGCCGCCCAAGCGGGCCAGTCGCCCGTCACGGGCGCCAGCAGCCACGCGAACAGCATGATCTGCGGGTACACGCCCACCACGCCCACCAGCACGTTCTTCCACAGCGGCGGCGCCGGCAGCCGCGAGGGCCGGTCGAACCACGCCTCCAGCCCCTGCGCCTCGCGGTACTCGACCTCGCCCGCTGTGAAGCGGTCCAGTTCCGTCAGCGCCTCGCGGTAGGCGGGCGATGACCGCCACGCCTCCAGCGACGCCCGGTCCCGGAAGCGCACCAGCGTCACGTACTCCGCGACCGGCCCGCTCAGGTCCCGCAGGACATGCAGCCCCACGAACCCCGGCTGCGCCCCCTGAAGGACGTGCAGGCGGCGTGCCCAGGCCTCGTACGCCTCCAGCTGCGAGCGGCGCACCCGCTCGGTGACGACCAGGGTAATGCCCGTCCCGGTCGGGGGAGCGCTGGTGGGTGAAGGATCGGGAGTGGCGGGGTCAAGGTGAGCAGACATCAGCCCCGCAGTCTACCGTATCCGGCCTCCACGCCCCATCCGGGCATACAAGAAACCCCCGCCCGAACAGGGGGCGGGGGTCGCAGCAGTCCGTGATTCAGCGCTTGCTGAACTGGGGAGCGCGGCGGGCCTTCTTCAGGCCGTACTTCTTGCGCTCGACTTCACGGGGATCGCGGGTCAGCAGGCCCTTGGGCTTCAGCTGGGTGCGGAAGTCGGGGTTGACCTTCAGCAGCGCGCGGGCAATGCCCAGTTTGATGGCGTCGGCCTGACCGGTAGGGCCGCCGCCGACAACGGTGATCACGGCGTCGTAACGGCCGGCAGTGCCGGTCTCACGGAACGCCTGGAGGGCGTGCACGGCGCGCAGCAGACCACGGAAGTAGGTCTGGAACTCTTTGCCGTTCACGATGATCTTGCCTTCGCCAGGGCGGAGGAACACGCGGGCCACGGCGGTCTTGCGGCGGCCGGTACCGTAGAACTGTTCAGGTTGCTGAATCGCCATGATTATTTGACCTCGAGCGTCTGGGGTTTCTGGGCGGCGTGGGGGTGCGTCTCGCCGGCGTACACCTTCAGGCGGGGGTGCATGGCGCGGCCCTGACGGCCCTTGGGCAGCATGCCGAACACGGCGTGCTCAATGACGCGCTCGGGGTGCTTCTTCAGCGCCTCGCGGGCGGTTTCCGTCTTCAGGCCGCCCTGGTAGCCGCTGTAGCGGGTGTAGACCTTGCCGTCGAGTTTGTTGCCGGTCAGGGCGACCTTCTCGGCGTTCAGCACGACCACGAAGTCGCCCTGAATCATGTTCGGCGTGAAGTCGGGGCGGTGCTTACCACGAATGCGGCTCGCAATCAGCGTCGCCAGGCGGCCCAGGGGCACGTTCGCTGCGTCGACAACGACCCAGTTCTGCTCGTCATTTTTGGGGATGTAGGTTTTCACCGTGAAACTCCATGAAGATGGGATTTGGCTGCGACACACCCCGCTCCGACGGGGAGACGAAAACGTGTGTGTCCGGGTGCCTCCCGGTCGCCTCGGCCCTACCAAGCACGAGACACTAAAGGCAAGGCTATCAGATTTGGGGGCCTGGGGGCAAGCGGTGAAGATGGATTCTACGTCCAACGTTGGATGGGAGACTGTTCAAGCCGCCAGTTCGAGTACTCCTCTGGCGGATTCCCGGTATCGCAGACGTGTTCGGGCAGGAACGCAACCTCCACGCCGGTCTGCAGGTAGTCACCGGAAGCAGTCGTTCTAGGGATAGAGTCGAGGACGCCCATGTATACGTCCCCCTCCTGCCGCGAGACGATGACCCACATGCGCTCTGTTCCGAGCATTGGCCTGCCATGCTCCTCAAACCGGATGTCGAACAGGAGTTTCGCGGCCTGTCCCCGCTGGAGACTGGACCGGACCTGAAGGGTCGGAATCCAGAAGGTGTCGGGGTTCGCCGCGTGACGTTCCTCGGCAGACAGGAGCTCAAAGCCGTCCCGTTCGTGGTCGGGCCATCTCATCCCTGGCTTTCCACCAGGGCTTCCATGCCCAGGCGGTAGCCCAGGAAGCCCAGGCCGCTGATCTTGCCGCGGCACACGGCGGCCGTGACGCTCTTATGCCGGAATTCCTCGCGGGCGTCCACGTTACTGATGTGCACCTCGATGACCGGCAGGGGTTGCCCGGCGATGGCGTCGCGCAGCGCGTAACTGTAGTGGGTGAGTGCGCCGGGGTTGATGACCACGCCGCTGAAGCCCTGTTCCTGCGCCTCGTGAATCCATTCGATCAGTTGACCTTCGTAGTTGCTCTGGCGGCAGGTGACAGAGGTGCCGAGTTCCGCGCCCCAGCTTTCGCACTGCCGTTCGAGGTCTTCGAGGGTCTGGGAGCCGTACACGCCGGGTTCACGCAGGCCGAGGCGGTTGAGGTTGGGGCCGTTCAGCACGAGCAGCATGGCTTCAGCCTACCGCCCCGGCGGGTCAGGTGAGCGCGGGGTTGTGCAGCGGGGCGGCATGTGTGGTCACGGGGGTCAGTCCCAGGTCCGCGAGGTCCGCCTGCCAGCCCGTGAATTCGTTTCTCAGGACGCTTTCGGGCATGCGGGTCAGGTACGGGTCGGCCAGGGCGCGCAGCAGCACGAAGCGCACGCCGTCCGCGTCGGCTTTCTTGTCGCGTGCCATGAATGGGGCCACGTCCTCGTAGGTCAGGGCAGGCAGGGGAGACGGCCGCTGCCAGCGCAGGAACGCCCGCGTGTGAGCAGTCAGGTCCTCGCCGCCCAGCGCCAGCGAGAGCCGCGCGGCGTAATGCAGGCCGTACCCGACTGCGTCGCCGTGCGAGACGCCGTGGTGCGTGACGGCTTCCAGCGCGTGCGCCAGCGTGTGCCCGAAGTTCAGGTAGGCCCGCTCGCCCCGCTCGGTCAGGTCGCGGGTCACCACGCCGGCCTTCACGGCGATCGCGTCGGCCACCGTGTCTTCCAGCAGGGCGCCGCCGGGCCGGAATTCGGGGTTCAGCACGCGCGCCAGCAGGCTGGGGTCGCTGATCAGGCCGTGCTTGAACGCCTCGGCGGCGCCCTCGCGGAAGACCGCCTGCGGCAGGGTCGCCAGGGTCGCCGTGTCGCACCACACGGCGCGCGGCGGCCAGAACGCCCCGACCAGATTCTTGCCTTCCGGCAGGTTCACGCCGGTCTTGCCGCCCACGGCGGCGTCCACCATGCCCAGCAGCGTGGTCGGCAGGGTGTAGAACGCCACGCCGCGCAGGTAACTCGCGGCCACGAAGCCCGCCAGGTCGGTCGCGGCCCCACCGCCCAGGCCCACCACGGCACCGTCGCGGGGGATGTTCGCCGCTGCCAGCCGCGACAGCACGCCGCTCAGGACATCCAGCGTCTTGCAGTCGTCGCGGGCGGGCACCTCGACCGTCACGGCCGGGTTCAGGGCGGCCTGCACCTGCGCCACGAACTCACGGGGCAGGTCCGCCGGGTGAATGAGTGCCACGTGCCGTTCGGGGACGCTCAGGCCCGCCAGCAGGTCCGCGCCGACCGTGACCGTGTAGGGCTGCGCGCCCTGTCCGGCCGTGCCGACCTCAATCCGCCGCACGGTGATCCCCGGCCGTTCCGTCGGACGGCGCCGCCCAGGTGTGCTGCGCGTCCGCCCAGTCCCACAGCCGCTCGATGATCTCCTCGACGATCTCCTCGCTGGGGCGCCCGTCGCTGTGCACGTGAATGGTGCCCTGCCGGTACACCGGTTCGCGTTCGTCCATCATCGAGCGGATGGTCGAGAGGGGATCCTCGACGCGCAGCAGCGGCCGGTCGCTGTGCTTGGTGCGCTGGTACACCGTTTCCGGCGTGGCCCACAACACCACGACCGGGCCGCGTTCCAGCAGTTGACGGCGGTTCTCCTCCTGAATGAAGGTCCCGCCACCCAGGCTGATCACCGCGTGCTCCAGGCGCGTGACGCGGTGCACGACCTCGTGCTCGCAGGCCCGGAAGTAACCCTCGCCCTCCTGCGCGAACACCTCGGGGATGGTCTTACCGACCACCCGCGTGATCAGCTTGTCGGTATCCACGAAGTGCAGCGCCAGCGCCCGCGACAGCTCCCAGCCGATGCGGCTTTTCCCGGTCCCCATGAAACCGGCCAGCGCCACCCACGACACGGGGCGCTCGATGAGGCCGGAACTGAACATGGGGGACAGTGTAAGGGAATCCCCGGCGAGCGGCGTGACGGATGCACCCTCCGTGAGCGCTACCTCCGGCGGAAGCTCCCGCAGGTGCCCGCTCAGGCCTTCCTCCAGGCCCGCCAGGAAGGCCGCCAGCGCCCCCGCGCCTGCCTGCTGCGTGTCGCTCAGCACGCGCCCGCCTCAGTACGCCTGGGCGAAGGCGCGGGCCGCCGCCACGCGCTCCTGCAACTCGGGCAGGGTGTCGCCGCCGAACTTCTCCAGCATCGCCTCGGCCAGCACCCACCCGATCGCGCACTGAAGCACCACGCCCGCCGCCGGGACGGCCGTCGTGTCACTGCGCTCACGGGCCGCGTCGGACGGCTCGTGCGACACCACGTTCACGGTCGGCAGCGGCTTCATCAGCGTGGCGATGGGTTTCATGGCGACCCGCACGATCAGCTCCTCGCCGTTCGTCATGCCGGCCTCCAGGCCACCCGCGCCGTTCGTGTCGCGCGCGTACGTCCCCTCGCGGTAGTACACGGCGTCATGCACGCCACTGCCCGGGCGGGTGGCGTTCTCGAAGGCCCGGCCGATCTCCACGCCCTTCATGGCCTGCACGCTCAGGCACGCCTGCGCGATCCGCCCGTCCAGCTTGCGGTCGTAATGCACGAACGACCCCAGCCCCACCGGCAGGCCCCGGAACCGGACCTCCAGAATGCCGCCCAGCGTGTCGCCGTCCCTCTTGGCCTGATCGATCCGTTCACGCATCTGCGCGGCGGCGTCCGCGTCCGGCGTGCGCAGGTCGCTGTCCTCGATGGCGTCCAGCGCGTCCCAGGAGAACGCCTCCCGCGTCTCGATCCCCGCGAGGTTCGCCACGTAGTTCGCGCCCTGCACACCCAGCTCGCCCAGCAGTTTCAGGGCCACGCTGCCCACCGCCACGCGCGCCGCCGTTTCACGCGCACTGGCGCGCTCCAGCACGTCCCGCAGGTCCTTGTGCCGGTACTTGATCCCGCCCGTCAGATCCGCGTGACCGGGCCGCGCGTCCGTCAGGGCCTTCTTGCGCGGCTCGCCGCCCGGCTCGGGCGACATGATCTCCGTCCAGTTCCGGTGATCCTTGTTGGCGATGGCCAGCGTGACCGGCGCGCCCGTCGTGCGGCCCGCCCGCACCCCACTCAGGATCTCGGCCTCGTCCGTCTCGATCACCATGCGCCGGCCCCGGCCGTACCCGCCCTGCCGCTTTCGCAGCCACGGGTCGATGTCCCCCTTGCCCAGATTCAACTGCGCAGGCAGCCCCTCGATGATGGCCGTCAATTGCGGCCCGTGCGACTCCCCGGCGGTCAAGTACCTCATACCACCGGACTGTAGCGCCCCCCCGCGCCCCGCACGGCAGGCATGACCAAACAAACACGCCCCCCGCACCGCAGTGGCAGGGGGCGCCGTGAACGGGAGGGGTTACTTGACGACGTTCCCGGTGATGACCACCAGCAACTGCGTCTTCTCCTTCTTGGTGCTCTGCGTCCCGAACAGCCCCCCGACCACCGGGATGGTCGACAGGAACGGCACGCCGTTCTTCTGGGTAGACTCGGTGTCCTTGAGCAGCCCGCTCAGCAGCAGCGTCTCGCCACTCTTGAAGGTCAGGGTCGTCTGGGCCTCGCTGTTCGTGAACTGCAACAGGTTCGGCACGGTCGATTCCGTGATCGTCGTCGAGAGGTTATTGATCTGCCCGCGCACGCGCATGGTGATCGTGCCGTCCGGCGCGACCTGCGGATCGAAGAAGTCCAGGTTCACGCCGTAATCGATCTGCTTCTGGATGGGGGCCACGTTCGCCGCCGTCGACGGAATGTTCAGTTCCAGCCGCCCGCCGCTCTTGATGGTGGCCGCCGCCGACCCCGACGCGTTCTGCGTGGCCGAACTGCCCAGCGAACGCTGACCGCTCTGCATGGTGATCGCGCCGTCGTACACGCTCTTGCTCAGCCCCTGACCTTCCAGGGTTTTGAGGGTCGCGCCCAGGTTGAAGCCCACCAGACTGCGCGTCGGATCGAAGGCCGCGCCCAGCCCGCCGCTGCCCGCACTGACCGTGAAGCCCCCGAAGCCCGCCTTCCAGTCCATGCCCAGGCTGCGCGTGGCGGTCTCCGTGATCTCCTGAATGCGCACCTGCACGTTGATCTGCGGCACCCGCTGATCCAGGTTCGGGATCAGTTCGGCCACCTGCGCCACCTGATCCGCCGTGCCCCGCACGATCAGGGTGTTCGTCCGCTTGTCCGCAATGATCGACACCGTGCTGGCCGCGCTGCCCGTGGCCGCCGCGTTCGTCCCGCTGGCCGCAGCGGTGCTGGACACGGGGTTCAGCGGCGCGTTCGCCAGCGGCCCCGTCGTGTACGGCTGCCCGGTCGTCGGGTCGATCAGCGTGGCGTTCGGTACGATCGAACTGGCTGTCAGGTCACGCGCCAGGGTGCCTTCCAGGGTCGCCTTGACCTCCTCGGCACTGGCGTTCACCAGCTGGAACACCTGCTGCGTGATCTTGGCACCGGCCACCACGGGCGCCACCCGGTCCACCTGACCCAGCAGCGCCAGGGAGGCGTCCAGCTGGTTCTGCGGTCCCGTCAGGACCAGCTGCCCGGTCTGACCGACCGGCGTGACCTTCAGGCCCGGGTACTGCGCGGCCAGCAACGCCACGATGTCCGCCTGCGCGCCCTTCACGGCGTACACGCGCTGCACGGTCTGCGTCTCAGTGCCGGCGGTGGTCGTCCCTGCGCCGGGCGTGCTGTCCAGTTGCCCCAGCAGGCGCGTGACCTCGGCCACTTCCTTGTTCGTGCCGCGGATGATCACGCTGTTGCTGCGCACGTCCGGAATGATCCGCAGGGTCGCGGAATCCAGTTTCACGTCCGCCAGGGTGCGCAGCACGCCGGTCGTGTTGCCCTGCGCGTCCTTCTGCGGCGTCTCGCTGTAGGTGGGCGTCCCGAAGAACAGTTTCACCTGCTGCGAGGCCTGCGTGGCGTCCGCGTTCTTCAGGGTCACGGTCCGCTGGATGGGCGTGTTGCTGACCCGCAGGACCGGCTCGCCACTCAGGCGCACCACATCGTAGCTCAGGCCGTACACGTCCATCAGCAGCGGCCAGACCTCATTGAAAGGCTTGTTCTGGAAGGAGTACACGACCGGGCGGGCCGTGCCCGTCGCGGCGGCCGTACCGGCGGTGCCGGTGCCTGCCTCGGTGGCGGGGGTGGGGGCTGCCGTACCGGCCGCCGAGGGCAGCGCGTCCACGTTGGTGTCCAGGATCAGGCCGTACCCGGCCGCCTTGGCCAGCGCGGCCAGCAGGCTCGACAGCGGCCCGCCGTACCGGCCGATCTCGATGGTCACGTTCGCGCCGGACAGCGCGCTGTCGGCCACGGTGGCGTCGGCCGCGCCGCTGGTCTGTACGGCCGGGGTGGCGGGAGAGGTCTGCGCGGCGGCCATGCCCAGCGCGGCGGTCAGCAGGAGGAATGCGAAGCGTTTAGTCATGGCTCACCTTTTATCCAGTTCGAGTGTCTTCGAGTTGTTGCCCAGGCTCAGCGTGGCGCTGGTCGCCGTGACTTCCTTGACGGTCACCTGCGTGTCGGGCAGCGTCTGACCGACCGACACGACCACGAAGCCGTCCTTGCTGCGGAAGATGGCGGTGTTCACGGGGCCCAGCACCACGGCGTTGAAGGCCAGGTCCTGCGCCTGCACGAAGGAATCGAGTTCATTCAGGGTCGGGACGCTGGTGTTCCCGCTGCCCAGGTCCGTGATGACCTGCGGCGTGCCGGGCCTGGGCGTACCCGTGACGGGCGCGGAGGCCAGCGTGCCGTCGCCAGCGCCGGTGCCGGTACCAGCGCCGGTACCAGTCGCGGTGCCTGCCGCGCCGGTGGTGCCGGTCTGGGGGGTCAGGGTGGGCACGCGGGTCACGCTGGGCACGCTGACACCCGCCACCGGGGGTTTGATGGGTGCGGGGGTGGGCGTGACGCTGCCGTCACCGGTGCCCACGCCGTTGCTGCCTGCACCGTTGCTGCCTGCACCATTGCTGCCTGCACCGTTACTGCCCGCGCTGTTCCCCGGCGTGATGGCCACAGGCTCGCCACCGGGAATGGGTGTGACGACCACCGGCGAGGCTGACGTGCCGGTACTGCCGTCCCCGCCAGGAATGGTCGGAACGGGCAACGGACCGGCCCCCGACACGGAACCGCTGCTGCTGCCGGGCAGCGGCGTGATGGCCAGCGGACCGTCCGCCGACCCGAAGGAACTGGGGTTCGTGGGCACCGCGACCGGTTCGGGCAGCGCGGCGCTGGGCGTGACGACCGGCGCGCCTGCGGGCGCGGTCACCGGGCTGCCGTTCCCGGCCGCCGCGTTGGCGTCCAGTTGCAGGGGCCGGAAGGGGTTGTTGCCGGGCACGGCCGCCAGTTCCGTTTCCGGGTTGATGCCGGACGGCGTGGGGGGCACGTCGGTGGTGGCCTCGCCGTCCGTGCCGGTCCCGTCGGTGGGGAAGGGCGGGATCACCTCGACCTGCACGGGCGCGTCGGGTTGCACGGCCACGCCGGGCGTGGTGGCGGCCGGCGTGCCGTCCTGGCCGGTTGCGGGGGTGGGCGTCACGGGAATGGTGTCGTCCCCCGGGCCGGTGCCGGTCACGACCGGCGGTTGCGGCTGGTTGGCCAGTTCATCGCTGGCGCTGCGGTTGGTCAGCAGGTACCACAGGCCGATCAGGGCGACCATGAGCAGCAGCAGCAGCAGCAGCTTCATCTCACGGGAGAGTTTCACGGGCGCTCGCGTCACTGGGTGCCTCCTGCCGGAGCGGCGTTCGGGGCGTCCGGAGCCTGCGGCGTTCCGCCGGCAGCCGGGGCCGCCTGGGCCGGATCGAAGGTGTAGACGGTCAGGGACAGCGTGCCTTCCAGCGTCGGGTCGAAGCTGGTCGCGGTCGGCAGTTGCAGGCTGACGTTGTTCACGGTCGTGAAGCGGCTCATGGTTTCCACCGAGCGCAGCATCTGGAACAGCTGCGCGAAGCGGCCGCTGACCGACACGTTCAGCCCGATGGGCCGCACCCCGGCCGGCAGGCCCGTCGCGTTGCCGCCCTGCACGTTGAAGCTGTTCATGGTGGCCCCGGCGGCGCTGGTCGTCAGGCGCAGCTCGTCAAGCACCCCGCCGAAGTTCGCGGTCTGCGGCAGCGCGGCCAGGAACTCGTCCTGCTGCACCTTCAGCGCCGCGACTTCCTCACGCAGCGCCGGGACCCGCTGGGCGTTCGAGCGGAGCGTGATCACGCGGCTGTTCAGGGTGTCCAGTTCGCCCTGCAGGTTGCTGATCTCGGTCTGCCGGGGCGTGAAGCGCATGGTGAAGTACAGCGCCAGAACAATCAGGCACACGCCCAGCGCCGCGAAGAACAGGTTTCTGGGAGAGAGTTTAGTTAACACTGCCGCCCCCCTGCGTGGTCCCGGCAGGCGCGGCCGGAGCGGCCGGGGCGCTGCCCGGCGTGGCCGGATCGGTGGCGGGCGCCGCCGCTGCCTGCACGATGCCCACGCTGGCGTTGAAGGAGTACTGCCCGGTTTCGCCGTCCGCCTGCATGGACCGGAAGTTCACGCCGAAGTTCGGGTTGGTCTCGAAGGTCCGCAGGAACGTCACGACCGCCTGCTGACTGGACGCCGACCCGGTCAGGTCGATCTCGCGGCTGACGTTCTTGCCGCTGTACACGCCGGTCTGCTGGAGGCTGCCCAGGGCGTTGGCGTCCAGCGACTTGATGGTCATGCTCTTGACCGACACGCCACTGCCGGTCGGCAGCTGCGCCGTGAACGCCGCGAGGTCGTTCGTCCAGTAGGTCTTGCCTTCACGTAACTGGTTGGCGATCGAGGTGATCTGCTCCAGCTGGGTCTTCTCGCCTGTCAGCTGCCGGTATTCCCGGTCGGCGGGGGCCAGCGCGGCCGCCTCGCCGTTCAGGCTGTCGATCTGCTTGCGCAGGTCCCCGGCGCGCGTGGCGGTCATGACTTCCGGAATGAGGATGGCGGCGACCGTGACCGGGATCAGGGCATACGTGGCAAAGCGCCAGGCGCTGGGTTCCGACTGCTTGCGGTACTGCTGCGGCAGCAGGTTGATTTCAACCACGGGTGGTCACCCCCCGCAGCGCCAGCCCCAGCGGCACGGTGAACTCGGGTGCGTTCGCCTGCAGGTACCCGGTGTCCACGTTCGCCTGATCGGTCTGCACGGTCAGCCAGGGGCTGGCCACCTCGACCCGGAAGCCCAGCGCGTCACTGATCGCGGCGGCCAGTCCGCGCAGTTTCGCGCCGCCGCCCGCCAGGAAGGTCCGGTCGATGACCACGTCGCCGCTCTGCACGCGGTAGAACTCCAGGCTGCGGCGGATCTCGGTGATCAGGTCGCCCAGCACCGGGCGGATCACCTCGAACACGCGCGCCGGGCTGTACTGCTCGCGGGCCATGTCGAAGTTCAGCAGGTCCTCCTCGTCCTCGGTGGGCGTGGTGGCGGTCGCGTACCCGAGTTTCACGTCCTCGGCGGCGCTGAAGTCCAGGTCGAAGGCCTTCTGCAGCGCGGTCGTGAAATCGTCGGCGGAGACGTTGATGTTACGGGCCATCAGGACGCGGTCGCCGCGTACGAGGTTGATCACGCTGCTGCTCGCGCCGATCTCCATGACCAGCGCCACCTCGCCCGCCTCGGTGTAGTTCGTGCCGGTCAGGGTGCTCTTGGTCAGGTGCTCGCCCAGCAGGTTGCCGCGCAGGGCGCGCAGCGACGCGAAGCTCTTGAGGTCCACCACGGTCGGTTCCAGACCCGCGAGGCGCAGCACCTCGATCTGCCGCGCGATCGCCTCGGTGGGCGCGGCGGCAATCACGACTTCCATCTGCCCGTCCTCGGGGATGGTGCTCAGGTCGTCGAGCAGGTCGAAATCCAGGCTGACGTCGTCGATGGGGTAGGGAATGTAGCGCTCGGCTTCCCACTTGATGGCTTCCTGCAGGTCCTTGCGTTCCATGCGGGGCACCATGATGTTACGCGTGACCGCCACCTGGTTCGGAACGGCGGTCACGGCGTAGCGGGTGGTGATGCGGTGTTCGGCCAGCAGGTTCTTCAGTTCGGTGGCGACCGCCTGCGGCTCGACCACCAGTCCGTCACGCATGCTGCCGATGGGCGTGGGCACCATCACGGCGTGCTGGAGGGACGGCGGCGAGCCGGGGCGCAGGGCCACGACCTTGATGGCACTCGTGCCGATTTCCACGCCCAGGGCGTTCGGGCGTGGGTTCAGTAGGCGTTGCAGGAAACTCGACATTCTCCCTCCAGGATCACGCGGATTTTAGCATTCACTCATCTGGCGTCGTGCAGACCCAGAGGGAGCAGAGGTGGGAAGACGGAAGTGAGGCGGCTGGACGGGCATGTAGGCACCATGCAATCACCTTCACGCTTACGGAACTCTGACACCCCCGAACGACACCGGAAACTGCGTGCAGGACGCCCCCGAACCCTCTGGGATGACCGTGGCTCAGCCGGAACGCGCCGGGAACGGCGACGCCCCTGAATCCACCCCGAACATGAAGGCGGGCTGAGGGAAGTCCCATGCAGTACACCACAAAGCGCGGCCTTCATCTTGCTCACGCGCCTGCCATTGCCCCACCCCCCCGGTCTGGCGCGCGGCCCGGCACGCAAAACGGGCGCCGGAACAGACGGCCCACCTGCACCCGGCAGCAGCGATCAGCTGCCCTGTTCGGCCCGCGCCAGATCGGGACCGAAGACCCGCACCCCGCCCGACTCCTCCACCGTCACGATCAGCGATCCCACCCGGCCCACCCGGCCCGGCCCGTGCGGCACGCTCGCCACCACCCGGCCTGTCACGTCCAGCCGCTCCAGCTGACCGCCCAGCAGTCGGTACGTGCCCCAGGGCGTTTCCACCTGCGGCGCGGCGCTGCCGACCACTCCGTCCGGCGTGACGCTCAGGAACGCCGCGCCGCGCGACAGCACCGCGCCGTCCGGCACGCGCCGCACCTCGCCCCCCACCAGCAGGTAGTCCCGCCCGTCCCCGCCCGTCACGGCCCCCGCTGCCCGGAACCCCACGCCTGGCAGGCCGGATGCGGGGGCACCCGCGAAGGTCACGGCGCTGCCGTCCTCGCGGTACACCTGCGCGCCGCTCAGGGCCGCGACCGGCCCCACCGGCACCGTCCGGGCCGCGCGGTCCAGCGTGACGATCACGCCCAGCCCCGGCACGGCCGCCCAGGCATCCCCGGCATTCCAGGCGACATCCACGGCCGCCGGAAGGCGCGGGCACTCGGGCCGGAACGACGGCGCGCGCGCCACGCAGGCCCGCCCGCTCGACACCCACGCCACGCCCTGCTCACTGAACGCCGCGCGGAACGTCGCCCCGGCCGGAAGCTCGCCCAGCGCGGCGGGCGCGCAGCCAGCCACCCACAGCGGCAGGAGCAGCAGGACAGGCAGGGCACGCGGGCGGCCAGAGCGGGAAGCGCGGGAAACCATGCCCGCATTCTGACCCACCGGCCCGGACCTCCCGTGAGGGCGTCCTGCGGCCCCGCGCGCTTACCCCGCGTCCCGCGCGGCCAGCAGGGCGCTCACGACCACGTCCAGCCCCACGCCCTCCTGCGCGCGCCGTTCGGGCGTCCAGCTGATGCCCCGGCTGCCCTTGACCAGCAGCACGTCACCGTCACGCACCTCGGCCAGCAGGGCCTCCACGAGTTCCGGCACGCTCGCGAAGGCCCGGTCACCCAGCTCGGCCGCGAACGCCCCCACCCCGAACGTCAGGTCCGCACGGGAACGCGCGTACTCGCCCACCCCGGCATGCAACTCCCGCTCGGTCGGCCCGAGTTCCAGCATGCGCCCCAGCACACTGATCCGCCGCCCCGACCAGCCGCTCAGGGCGTCCAGCGCCGCCCGCACCGCCACCGGCGACGCGTTGTACGCATCGTCAATCACCGTGAACCGCCCCGGATGCACCCGGTACCGGCCACCCGGCACGCTGACCGCCGCCAGCCGCGCCGCCGCCTCCGAGAGCGGCACGCCCGCCTCCCGCGCCAGCACCAGCGCCAGCACCGCCGCCTCGGCCTGCACCCGCGCCGCCAGCGGCAACGTGACCGGCACCCCCGCAAACCGGAACGACGCACCGTCCGGCGAGACCGTCAGTGCCTCGCCCGCATGCGTGACCTCCCCGAACCCGTAACTGTCCACCCCCGGATAGAAGTCGGCCGCCTGCGCGCCCACCAGCCCCCGCACGGACCGGCCGTCCACGCCCCGCAGGATCACGCCCTTCTCCCGAACGATGCCCTCGATGCTGCCCAGCTGCTCCAGGTGCGCCGGACCGATACTGGTGATCACGCCCACATCCGGGCGCACCAGATCCACCAGTTCCGCCATCTCACCGACGCGGTCGATGCCCATCTCGACCACCAGAGGCCGCCCCGACCCACCACACTCGATCAGAAAACAGGCAATCGCGGGCATGGTATTGAACACCGGCATGAACTGCGCGTCCAGCGCCGCCGCCACGTAACTCTTCGCCGTGGTCTTCCCGGCACTGCCCGTCACGCCCACCACCAGCGGACTGCGCGCCCGCTCGGCCCGCGCCCACGCCAGCAGCGCCCCGTGCGCGTCCGGCACCCGCACCGCACGCGGCACATCCAGGTCCGTCAGCACGAACGGCGCACCCGCCGCCAGCGCCGCCTCCACGAACCGGTTCCCGTGCATCGACTCACCCGGCAACGCCACGAACGCCACGTCCGGCGACGCCTCACGCGAATCCCACGTCAGCCGCCGCGCCGGGCGGGCCTCCGGGTGAACAGCAGCGGAAAAGGGCAGCGCGCAGAAGGGATCAACCATGACGCACCAGCATACCGGCCCGGCCCTATCCTGACCCGCATGACCCACCACCTCGGCACTGGCAACATTCACACCGTCTGGGACGGCACCCTGGCACCCGCGCTGACCATCGACAGCGGCGATACCGTCACGCTGGACACCCTGGACGCCTCGGACGGCGGCGTGGCCCGGCGGGTCGCGGGCGGGGAACTGAACGCCCCGGACGACCTGCGCGCCCTGATCGTCGCGGACGCCCACCCGGAACGCCCCGGCCCGCGCGGGCACCCGCTGACCGGTCCCGTGCACGTGCGCGGCGCGCAGCCCGGCGACGCCCTGCGCATCGAGATCCTGGACGTGAGAACCGCCGCGTGGGGCTGGACCGGCTGCCGCCCCGACGGCATCGGGCTGCTCGACGCGGCGCTGGCCGCCGAGGGCCTGACCCCCTACACGCACTTCTGGGACCTGCGCGCCGGCACGCACACCGACTTCCTGCCCGGCATCCGCCTGCCGCTCGCGCCGTTCCCCGGCGTGATCGGCGTGGCGCCCGGCGCGCCCGGCCCGCACCCCACCGCGCCGCCCCGGCAGGTGGGCGGGAACATGGACATCCGGCAACTCGTGACCGGCAGCACCCTCTGGCTCCCGGTCGAGGTGCCGGGCGCGCTCCTGTCGTGCGGGGACCTGCACGGCGCGCAGGGGGACGGCGAGGTCAGCGGCACCGGCATCGAGACGGCCGGGCAACTGACCCTGCGTGTCCACGTCGAACCGCAGGCCGGAATCACCACCCCTGAGTTCGCCACGCCCACCAGCGGCGGCCACAGCCGCGCGTGGCACGCCACCACCGGCCACCACCCGGACCTGATGACCGCCGCCCGCACCGCCCTGCGCGCCACGCTACGCCGCCTGCAAGCGCGCGGCCTGAGCCTGGAAGACGCCTACGTCCTCGCCAGCGCCTGCGTGGACCTCAAGATCAGCCAGATCGTGGACGCCCCCAACTACACCGTCAGTGCCTTCCTGCCACTGGACATCTTTGGGGAGGCGGAAGGCTGACCGCAGAAGGCTGACAGCGGTCGGCGATCCGGGTGTGCCTGATCATGCTCCCGGCGCGGGTGATCATGGGCCGCTCACGGGGGCTTTTCTACGCTGTCCTCAACTCGGCGGGCATGCCGGGAAGGAGGCAGGACTCATGCTGAACACGCGAAAGGGACTGAGGGCCGTGGTGGGTGGGCTGGTCACGTTGACGCTGCTGGGTGCGGCGGGCGCGCAGGGTCTGATGGCGCAGGGGACGGTCAATCCGCTGCAGCCGGTGCTGAACCCGAACGTGCTGCGCGCCGTGCTGGGGCCGCCACTGCTGGTGCTGCCGGACGACGGCGCGGTGACGCTGGTATGGCCCGGTGACGCGCGGGCGGCCGGGTACGACGTGTACCAGGGTGGGCAGAAGCTGACCGCGCAGCCCCTGCGGACCGGCAAGGCGGGCGGGCCGATGTCGTTCCGGGTGAAGGGCCTGAAGAACGGGCAGCGGTACGACTTCCGGGTGGTGGCGCTGGGTGATCCGAAACTGGCGGCAGCGATGTCCCCGGCTCCGGCGTCCGGCGGGCCGCTGGTGTGCGCGCGCTACCCGGTGCAGGGCACGGACATGGGCGTGCAGTCGCAGAACGTGCGGGTGGGCGGCGCGGCGACCGCGCCCATGACCGTGACCGTGAACGGCATGAACCTCGCCGCGTCGGGTGGCGGGCTGTACCAGGGCACCCTCCCGGCTCCCGTGGCGGTGGGTGCGCCGCTGAACCTGCTGACGCGGGTGGGCGAGTGCCTGGTGTTCGCGTCGGACGTCGTGCCGGAAGCGCCCGCCCTGACGGCCCCGGCGGCGGGCGGTAGCCTCGCGGCGTCGGCGGCGCTGCCGGTCTCGTGGACGTCCGCCAGCAACCCGCAGCGGTTCGTGGTGTCCGCCACCTGGGTGACGGGCGGGGCGGGGCACGCGTGGCGGTCCGGGGACCTGCCCGGCTCGGCGCGCAGCTTCAGCATCCCCGCGGGCGCGCTCCCGGCGGGGCAGACCGTGAAGGTCCGGGTGTACGCGTACAACGACGGGACGTTCGTGGGGAGCTTCACGCCGGACTCGCGCATGGCGATCCGGAACGGGAACGAGGCCGGGCGGGACGTGACGGTGCAGGCCGCCGCGCCGAACCCCCCGGCGGTCAGCTGGGGCGACCCGCACCTGATCACGCTGGACCAGACGGCCCTGGAATTCCAGGCGGTCGGGGAGTTCGACCTGACGCAGGCCACCACGGACGGGTTCCGCGTGCAGGCCCGCCAGCGCCCCTGGGGCAGCAGCCGCGTCGTCAGCGTGAACACGGCGGTCGCCACCCGCATGAACGGGCAGAAGGTCGGCGTGTACGCCGGAATGATTCCCGCGCTGCGGATCGGCGAGGCGGGCGTGCGCACGGACGTGCCCGCCGGGGGCCTGGACCTGGGCGGCGGGCACCGCGTCACGCAGAGCGGGAACGTGTACACCCTGGAGTTCCCTGGGGGGGAGCGGCTGGCCATCACCAACAACGGCGGGTACCTGGACGCCCGCCTGACCCTCCCGGACGCCCGGCGCGGACGGGTGCGGGGCGTGTGGGGGAACTTCGACGGCGTGACCACCAACGACCTGACCACGCGCGGCGGCGCGGCCCTGAGCAGCCCCGTGACGCCCGCCGACCTGTACGGCACCTTCGGGAACTCGTGGCGGGTGCCGAGCGCCGCCGAGTCGCTGTTCGTGTACGACACCGGCGAACGCTTCGGAGGGTTCGACGATCCGGCCTTCCCGTCCGCGCCAGTGGTTGTCCCGGCCAGCGCCGCAGCCGGGGCCGAGGCGACCTGCCGCGCAGCGGGCGTCACCGATCCGCTGCTGCTGGACCGCTGCGTGACCGACGTGGCCCTGACCGGCAACGCGCGCTTCGCGGCGAGCAGCGCCGATACGCAACCGGCCCGCGATCAGGTGCGCCTCGCCCTGCCGGACCTGACCGTCACCGCGTTCAGCGCCGCGTACAGCGGCACCTGCGCGGGCGGCGCGCCCCTCGTGAACGCCCGCGTGACCGTCCGGAACGTCGGCGCGGCCCCCAGCCCCGCCCGCAGCGACGTGGGCCTCGCGCAGGTCGTGGACACCCGCGACGAGACCCTGAGCGCCGGGTACCGCGGCAACGGCGTGGGCCTCCCCGCCCTGGCGCCCGGCGAGAACGTGACCGTCACGGTCCCCGTGTATTACCCCACTGCGCAGCCCACCACGGCGCCCGGCGCGCACACCTACGCCGCCCGCGTGAACTTCGGCGCGTACTTCCCGGAAGCCAGCACCGCCAACAACCGCTTCACGAGCACGCAGACCGTGACCGTGCCCGCCGGGGACTGCCGCTGAACAGGGGAGTGGGCCGTAGAGAACAGGAACAGCAGGAAGCAGGGAGCGTCGGCGGTGACCTTCGCTCCCTGCTTCTGTCCCTGAAGGGTGCAGCGGCAGCGGGTCAGGCGCCCGGCCCACTGCCCACTCACCCCACGGCGCTCACTCCAGCGTGACGAGGTAGTCGTACAGGTCGGGGCCACCGGCGTGCGCTTCGACCTCGACCATCGGGAACGCGGCGCTGATCTTCGCGCTCAGGGCGTCCAGGTCCTCCTGGGTGGTCTGGGGACCGCCGAAGACCGTGACGATCTCCTGCCCGGAGTAGTGGCGGTTGAGCATCTCCATGACGCTGTCCTCGGGGGTGCCGCCGCTCTGGGTGAGTTCGTCGTCGATCAGGCCGATCACGTCGCCCTCGGCGATGTCCAGGGTGCGGCCGTCTTTCACGGTGATGTTGGTGGTGCGGCTGGCGCGCGTGACCTCGAAGGTCGTGACGGCGCGCGCCGCGTCGGTCATGCCGTCCACGAGGTCGGCGGCGGGCACGTCCGCGCTGAAGTTCAGGGCGGCCCCGATGCCCTGCCCGAGCGTGCGGGTGGGGATCACGACGGCGCGGCCTTCCATGAGTTCCATGGCTTTCTCGGCGGCCATCAGGACGTTCTTGTTGTTCGGGAGGATGATGACCTGCTCGGCGCTGACGCTCCGCACGGCGTCCACGATGTCCTGCACGCTGGGGTTGGCGGTCTGCCCGCCGGACACGATGCGCGCCCCGAACGACCGGAACAGTTTCACGAGGCCGTACCCGTTCGCCACGGCGACCAGTCCGCTGGGCGGGATTTCCTCCTCGGCGCGGGCGGACGCTCCGGCCATGCCGAGGATCTCGGTGTGCTGCTCGCTCATGTCCTCGACCTTGGTTTTGAGCATCTTGCCGTGACGGCCGACCGTGGCGAGCAGTTCGTCGGGCTGGTTGGTGTGAATGTGGCCCTTGACGTACCCTTCGGCGCCCACGACCAGCAGGCTGTCCCCGAACGGGCTGACCAGTTCACGGATTTCCTCGATGGGCGCGGTGGCGTGGCTCATCAGGAACTCGGTGCAGAACCCGAATTCCTCGTTCTCGAACTGCTCCTGCGCGTAACTGGTGATCTCGGGGGCGGGGGGCAGCGCCTCGCCGCGCAGCGCGGCCAGCATGCCCTGCACGAGGTACAGGTACCCCTGGCCGCCGCTGTCGATCACGCCCGCCTGCTTCAGCGCGGGCAGCATGTCGGGCGTCTGGTCCAGCAGTTCCTGCCCGCGGAACAGCGCCTGTTCCAGCACGCCCTCGGCAGTGTCGGTCTCGCGGGGCAGCGCGGCTCCCTCGGCCACGCCGCGCGCGACGGTCAGGATGGTGCCCTCGACGGGTTTCATGACCGCGCCGTACCCGGTCTTCTGCGCCGCCTGGAACGCGCGCGTCAGGGTGGCGGTATCGACTTCCCGCGTGTCCTTGATGGTATCCGCGAAGCCCTTGAGCAGCTGCGAGAGGATCACGCCGCTGTTGCCGCGCGCGCCGAGCAGCGCGCCGTAACTGATGGCTCGCGCCACGCCGGGCATGGAGTTCTCGTCGCAGGTGTCCAGTTCGCGCCGCACGGACTGCATGGTCAGGTGCATGTTCGTGCCGGTGTCGCCGTCCGGGACGGGGTAGACGTTCAGGGCGTTCACCTGCTCGCGGTACACGCCGAGCCAGTCGGTGGCGTAACGCAGCATGTGCGCCAGGGTCGCGGGGGCCAGGGTCGCGTGCCCGGCGGGCTGGGGGGCCTGGTCAGACACGCTGCACCCCGACGGCATGCACGCGGATGGCGGTCAGTTCGGTGCCCGCCTGGGTTTTCAGGGTGTGTTCCACGCGTTCCACGATATTGCGCGCGACCGTGGGAATGCTGACGCCGTACGCGACGACCACGTACAGGTCCGCCGCGAACCGGGTGCCTTCGCGGCTGATCACGACGCCGTCACTGACGTTCGCGCGCCCCAGCACGCGGCTGATGCCTTCTTTCAGGTTCGCGGGGGCCATGCCCACCACGCCCGGAATCTCGTGGGCGGTCAGCCCGATAAGCGAGGCGAGGGCCGCCTCGGTAATTTGAATAGAGCCAGTCACAGTAAAGGGAAGTATACCGCCCGGCCCGGAACCCGTGCGCGGCCCGCCCGTGAAGGCGCGCTGTCCGGCAGGCCGGAACCCACGCGGCCCCGGCCGTGTTGTACTGCGCGTATGCCCCTTGTTCAGAAGCTGGAACGCCCCGACCTGACCCTCTCGTTCGTGGCGGTGGACGACGCCGACCGCGTGACCCGCGACCTGAAGCCCGGCGAGGTGCGCCTGCGTGCCCGCCGCGACTCGCACGACGAGGCTGCCGCCCTGGCCCCCGCCAGCGCCGACGAGGCCCGCGAGGTCGGCGCCGCCCTGACCCGACTGGCCCGCGACCTGCGCGCCGCGTCCGTGCAGGTCGCCGCGACCCCGCACGCCGCCGCGCTGGCCGGGGCCGCCCTGAGCGCCGCGTGGCAGGACGCCCGTTACCGCGCTCCGGCAGACCGCCCGGAACTGACCCTGGCCCTCGACGACCTGAGCAGCGCGGACGCCGCGCGCTTGACCGGCCTGCACGCCGGCGTGACGTTCGCCCGCACCCTGACCAGCGCGCCCGCGAACGTCATGAATCCCGCCACGCTGGCCCGCGAGGCCCGCACCCTGGAAACCCTGGGCCTGGACGTGGACGTCTGGGACGGCCCGGACATCACGGCGCGCGGCATGGGCCTGCTGGCCGCCGTCGCCGCCGGGAGCACGCACGGCCCGCGCCTGATCCGCGTGACCATCCCCGCGCGCGGCGAGGCGACGCACACCCTGGCGCTGGTCGGGAAGGGCATCACCTTCGATACCGGCGGGTACTCCATGAAACCCCCGGCCGGGATGTACGGCATGAAGAACGACATGGGCGGCGCGGCCGCCGTGCTGGGCGCCATGCGCGCCCTGGCGGACCTGCGCGCCCACATCCCAGAAGGCACCGAGGTCCGCGCGTACGTGGCCGCCGCCGAGAACATGGTCGGCCCGGACGCCATGCGCCCCGGCGACATCTACCGCGCCGCGAACGGCCTGAACGTCGAGGTCACGAACACCGACGCCGAGGGCCGCCTCGTGCTGGCCGACACCCTGACCGTCGCCTGCCAGGAAGGCGCGACCGAACTCGTGGACCTCGCCACCCTGACCGGCGTGAAGATCAGCGCGCTGGGCAACGACATCGCCGCGCTGTTCAGCAGCGACCCCGGCCTGACCGACCGCCTGAAGGCGGCCGCGCAGGCCGCCGGGGAACTCGTGTGGGAACTCCCGCTGCACCAGCCGTACCTGAAGGCCTTCCGGAAGGGCACGCTGGCCGACCTGAAGAACAGCGACATGCAACCGGCGGGCGGCAGCATCAAGGCCGCGCTGTTCCTTCAGCAGTTCGTCACCCGCCCCTGGGCGCACCTGGACATCGCCGGGAACGCCGCCCGCGACGAGAACGCCACCGGCTGGGGCGTGGGCACCCTCGTGGAGTACGTGCTGGCCCGCTGAGCCAGAGGGGAGTGGGTCGGGGGGTGACTGGGCTGGGGGGTGACTGGCCCGCTCCCCGGCCCGCCGCGCGGCTACATGCTGGGGTGCAGGCGGCCGCGCAGCATCAGGCGCATGCGCTGGCCCAGGCGTTTGTACGCGGGCGGGGCGTGCCGCGCGCCGAAGTCGATGGTGGCCTCCTCGCTGCCCACGTCATGCCCGTACTTCTGGGTCAGGAAGTACCGGTGGTCCATGATCCACAGGTACAGGTCCGCCTCGGTCCGGCCGGGGAAGCGGGTCATGACGTCGTGCTTCTCGATGTTCTCCACGATGCGGGCGTACATGCGGCGGTACCAGCTCTCGACGGCCTCCTCGAACGTCACGGGGGGCAGCCCGGCCCGTTCGGGTTTGCGGTCCAGGAAGTACTGACGGGTACGGATGTGTTCCAGCAGCCGCTCGTACCGGCCGGGCGTCGTGAAACGGATGTCCCGGTGGCCCGGCACGACCCGGTCCAGGTTGGTGGCCTTCAGGAACTGCGCGTACTCGCCCTTGATGATCAGGGTCTTGAGGGTGTCGTGCTCCTCGGGCGGCACGGCGACGTGCAGTTCGATCACGTACGCGTCGATGTACTTCTGCCCCTGGCGGCGCGCGACGGACACGCGGTGGTTGCCGTCCTTCACGAAGTACAGGTCCCCGACCTTGTACACCTGGATGGGCGGCAGTTCCTTGCCCTGAAGCTGCGCCGAGCGCACGCCGATCCAGCGTTCGTCCAGGTGGCGTTCCTTGGGCAGGTAATGCCGGTCGAATTCACGGTAGCGGTCCACCGACCCGATGATGTGATCCACCTCGATGGTCTGGAGGCCGCGCTGGAACTCGCCGTCCGGGGCGAGGTGACGGACCCACTCGAAGGGCAGCAGTTCGTTCGGCTGGCGGCGCAGGATGCCCAGCAGGTCACGGACATCACCCAGGAAACGGGCGCGCTCGACTTCGTGCTTGGCCTGATCAAATGCGGACATGAGGCTCAACTCTCCTTGCGCCCGCAGGTGGGCGCGACTGGGCCGGGAGCCTGCCGTCATCCAGGGGAACAGAGAAGGCCCCGGTATGCCCCACAGTTTACACCGCGCCCGGTCACGCGCGGCGGTACCCCTGTCCCTACTATGGGCCTGCGCGTCACCCGCCCGTCAGGGGGGGCGGGCCGGGCGCGCGGCGCGTCTATCGGAAGCCTTCATGTGCGCCCCGGATGGTGTGCTGCGCCCTGTGCGGCGCGGGGGCCCGGCGTGTTGAATGCGGGCATGCTCGGGAAATTCTTCAAGAAACCGGCCGACGACATGGGAGGCCGCGTGCCGCCCGGCCAGACGCTCACCACCCGCTTCCCGGTCCTGACGTACGGCCCCACGCAGCACTACGCGCCGCAGGACGTAGTGATCCGCGTGACCGGACTGGCCGACGAGAAAACCCTGACCTGGGCGGACCTGATGGCCCTGCCGCAGACCACCCTGACGTACGACATCCACTGCGTCACGCACTGGAGCAAACTGGACACCACCTGGACCGGCGTGCGCGTCGTGGACCTGATGGAACACCTGCAACTGAAACCCGGCGCCACCCACGTCATGCAGCACTCGGTGGGCGGGTACACCACCAACCTGAGCCTAGAGGACTTCACGCGGCCCGAGAACCTGCTGGCCCACACCTTCGACGGGCAACCCCTGGACGCCGAGCACGGCGGCCCGCTGCGGCTGGTCGTGCCGCACCTGTACTTCTGGAAGAGCGCCAAGTGGCTGACCGGCCTGGAATTCATGGCCGCCGACCGGCCCGGCTTCTGGGAGAAGAACGGCTACCACATGCGCGGCGACCCCTTCATCGAGGAACGCTACGACGACGACTGAACCCGAATTGCCCGCAACAGAACCCACGGGCGACCTGACCGGCGCGGGTGAGTACCTCGTGCCGGACGTGCTGCGCCCCGGCCTGACGCTGGTACTCGTCGGCACGGCGCCCAGCCGCATCAGCGCCGCCGCCCGCGCGTACTACGCCAACCCCGGCAACCGCTTCTGGCGCACCCTGCACGCCGTGGGCCTGACCCCGCGCCTGCTGGACCCGCAGGAGTACCCCCGCCTGCCGGACTACGGGATCGGCCTGACCGACGTCGCCAAACGGCACAGCGGCGTGGACGCCGCGCTGCCCGCCCACGCCTTCGCGCCCGACGAACTGCGCGGCAAACTCCGTCAGTACCGCCCAGGGCTCGTGGCGTTCACCAGCAAACGCGGCGCGGCCGAAACGCTGGGCGTGCCGACCGCCCGCCTCGGGTACGGCCCGCAACCGGACCCGCTGGAAGACGCGGAACTGTGGGTGTTGCCCAGCACCAGCCCACTGGCACGCTCGCACTTTCAGCTGGAACCCTGGCAGGCGCTCGCGGCACGGGTCGCGCAGCTGCGCCGCGAACAGCCCGCCCCCATCCGGCCGTAGGCCGTTGCAGTCAGTGACGCTGCGTCAAAGTGCTGGGGTGGCCGCGCGGATGATCTGAGAGAATGCGCCCCATGACCCGCTCCTTCGCCGTGGACCTCCGGGGCCTGATCGACCTGCTCAGCGAACACCTGTACGCCGGGCCGGAAGTGTACGTCCGTGAACTCATGCAGAACGGCGTGGACGCCATCCGCGCCCGCACCGACCTGGGCGACACCTTCAGCCCCGCCCTGACCTTCGACGTGCAGGAGGGCCGCCTGACCTTCACTGACAACGGCGTGGGCCTGTCCCCGGACGACATTCACACCTTCCTGGCGACCATCGGCCGGTCCTCCAAGCGCGGCAGCGTGGAATTCATCGGTCAGTTCGGCATCGGGCTGCTCGCCTGCTTCCTGGTCAGCGAGGAGATCGAACTGGTGTCCCGCTCGGCGCGCGGCACGCCGCCCGTGCGCTGGGTGGGCCGCGCGGACGGCTCGTACACCCTCCTGACCGGCGAGGACGCCGCGCTGCCCGCCGGGCCGGTCGGCACGCAGATCACCCTGCGCGCCCGCCCGGACCGCGCCGCGTTCCTGCTGCCCGACCGGGTGGCTTCCTGGGCCGCCGAGTACGGCGCGCTGCTGCCCTACCCCGTCACCCTGGTCGGCCCCGCCGGGTCTGTGTCCCTGAACGCCACGGGTGCGCCCTGGCTGGACCACTCGCGCGGTGAGGAGGCCCGCCGCGCCGCGACCCTCGCGTACGGCGAGGCGCTGCTGAACGCCCCCCCGCTGGACTTCGTGGACGTGAACACCCACGCCGGGGCCGTGCGTGGTGTGGCGTTCATCCTGCCCTGGACCCCCAGCCTGGACGCCCGCGGGCACCACCGGGTGTACGTGCGGCACATGCTGCTCTCGGAACAGGAGGAGCAACTGACGCCCCGCTGGGCGTTCTTCGTGAAGACCGTGCTGGACGCCGGGACGCTGCGCCCCAATGCCGCCCGCGACGCCCTGCGCGACGACGCCGACCTGCACGCTGCCCGCGAGGAGATCGCCGGGACGCTGCGCGACTGGCTGCTGGAGCTGGCGCGCGAGCAGCCGGGCCGCCTGCGGGAACTGATCACGCTGCACTACCTGAGCATCAAGGCGCTGGCCGCCGAGGACGACGACTTCCTGACGCTGTTCCTGCCGTGGCTGCCGTTCGAATCCAGCGCCGGACGGCAGACCCTGCCGGAACTGCTGGGCCGCAGCGGCGGGGAACTGCGCTTCGTGGCGGACCTGAACCTGTACCGGCAGGCGGCGCAGCTCGCGGCGCCCGGCGGGCCGCCTGTCATTCACGCCGTGTACACCTACGACCACACCCTGCTGGAACGCTACGGCGCGCTGAACCCGCAGGTGCGCGTCACGCGCCTGAGTGCCGCCGATCTGGTGCAGGACCTCGCGCCGCCCACCCCGGCCGAACGCCGCGCGACCGCCACGCTGCTGGCCGCCGCGCAGGACACCCTGGCCCCGCTGGACGCCGGGGTGCGCCTGAGTCACTTCGAACCGGCCGCGCTGTGCGCCATGGCCTTTCCCGGCGCGCAACGCGACCTGCACCGGACCCGGCAGACCGTCGGGCCGTCCGGCGGGCTGTGGGCGGACCTGCTCGACGACCTGAAGGATGTCGGCGACACCTACGCCATGGACGTTCACTTCAACCTGAACCACCCGCTCGTGCAGCGGGCCGCGCACCTGCCCGACGGGCCGCTGCTGCGCCGCGTGCTGGGCATGCTGTACGTGCAGGCCCTGCTGCTGGGCCACCACCCCCTGACCGCCCGGGAACTGGAGTTGCTCAACGGCGGTCTGCTCGACCTGATCGGCGTGGCCCTCGGCGACCCGGATGCCAGCCGTCCCGCCCCGCACCTGAACTGACCTCCACCCGCATCCACACAACCGCATCCGCACACCCCAACAGGAGTCCACCATGACCGTCCACACCACCCTGGAAGAGGCGCAGAACCTCCCGCACGGCCCGCAACGACTCGCCCTCGTCGAGGAGGCCGTCCGTCAGGCCGACCTGAGCGGCGACGGCGCGGCCGCCTACGAGGCCCGCAAGGAACTGATCTACTCGGCCAACTACGCCGGGCAGAGCGAGAAGATGCTCGTCGCGTTCGCCTGGTGCCGCGCGTACCTCGACAAGCACGAGGCCGAACTGGGCGCCTGGGAGCAGCACAGCCTCGCCTGGCGCCACAAGTGGGTGCTGATCGCCACGCACCACTTCCCGCAGATTCCGCTGGAACGCATCCAGAACCTGCACCGCGACTACACCGAACGCATCCGCGCCCTCGGGGCCGGCGGGGGCACCGTGCCGTACTTCGAACTGCAACTCGCGCTTCACCGCGGCGACGTGAACGGCGCCCGCACCGCCTTCAACATCTGGCAGTTCGCGCGGCGCGACCACCTGAGCGACTGCCCCGCCTGCGAGGCGCAGACCATCGCCGACTACCACGAGTTCACCGGGGACGACGCCGGATGCGCCGCGCAGGTGCAGCGCATGCTGGACCGCGGCATGAGCTGCTCGCACATCCCGCACTCCACGCACGGCATGGTCCTCCCGGCCCTGATCCGCCTGGGCCGCTGGGACGAGGCGCGCCGCCACCACGAACAGGGCCGCGACCTCGTGGCAGGCGACCCGGACCACGTGACCGCCCAGGCCCGTCACCTGGAGTACCTGAGCCTGACCGACCCCGCTGCCGCGCAGGACTGGTACGCCCGGCACGTCGGCTGGGCCGAACGCACCACCGAACTCGACACCCGGCTCGACTTCCACCTCGCGGCGGCCCTGCTGTTCAGTGGCCTGCGGGCCGCCGGTCAGGACACCCTCACCCTGACCCTCCCGCAGGACCTGCCGGGCCACCGCCCGGACGGCACGTACGCCACCCGAGAACGATTCGAGCATCACGCCGGGGCCGCCCGCACCCTCGCGGAGGCGTTCGACGCCCGCAACGGCCTGCCGTACCACGCCCACCGACTGGAACGCACGCTGGCCCTGGCGGACCTGCCGCGCCCCACACCCGCCTGACCCTCAACCGTGTTCCAGGCAGGAACGGCCGGACCGGACGGCACGTACTGTGGGGTATGGCGTCCCGCACCCCCACCTCCCGTCCATCAGGCCCGGCCCGCCGCGTCGTGCGTGGCGCAGCGGGAGCCGCCCGCACCCTGGTCCGCGCGGCCCGCCGTGACCCGGACGGCCCGGCCGACCCCTGGAACACTGGGGCGGCCCTGCAACCCACCGTGCGCCGTGCCGGGAGCCTGCTGGCCCTGACCGTGATCGGCTTTCTGGTCATGGGCATTCTGGTGCCCCTGGCGATCCTGCTGGGCATCGGCGTGGCGAGCGGCAGCGACGTGGCGGGCTGGCTGCTGGCGCTGGTCCTGCTGCTCCTCGTCGCGTTCGGCGTGTGGGTGTTCGGCCGCGCCCGCACCCTGACCCGCCCGGCCCCCGTCACGCTGGACGCCGCCGCGCCCCCCGAGGAGTGGACGCTGCTCGAAACGTACCGCCTGCACGAACGCCGCCTGCCCACGCCCACCCGCCCGGCCCTGCAATCGGCGGTGCAGGCCACCCGAGAGGCCCTGCGGGTCACGGCGGGCGGCACCCTGACCCGCGACGCCTTCGACGCCCGGCAGGCCGCCCGCGAGGACCTGCCGGAGCTGCTGATGGCGTGGCAGAGCGGTCCGCGCCGCCCCGAGGACCTGACGCGCGAACTGCAGGTGATCGAGGCCCGCATGCGGCAGGTCACGCAGGCACAGGCGGCCGGGCAGGACCGTGAAACGCAGGCCCGCGCCCGTTACCTGCGCGACAAGTACGCCCCAGACGATTCCAGCGACGACTGATAGGGAGTCCATTCGTTTCGCCGACAATCCGGAACTTCACCGGCCCTGCCAACTCCACGTCCGGCAGCCCGCTTCGGCTCAGATTGAACAGTCTTTGCAGCCCATTCAGTCGGGCTCCGTATGAGACTCGCCTCTGCGTCAGCGCAAGAAACGCTGCATGACACCGCAAGCCCCCTGCGTTCCCTCCGGTACGTTTGTCCGGCCGGGCCGGGGAGAGGATAGGGCATGAGTCGTCACGCCCTGCCTGCTGCCGCCGCCGTACTGGCTGCCCTGATGTTTGGCGGCCTGTCCAGCGCCGCCGGTCAGGCTGCGCCGCCCGCCTCCCTGCCTGACCTGCCCGCCCCGCAGGACGTTCTGGCGCTGGATTCTCTGGCACTGGACTCTCTGGCGCTGGACTTCGATCCTGGTGTGGTCGCCCTGACCGACCCGGCCCAGCCCACCCTGGACGCCGTGCCTGCCCGGCGCGTGGTGCGGCCCGGCGTGACCGTGCCCGGCACCCCTGCCAGCCTGAACGCCAGCATCACCGTCCGCTACGGGCCGGACGTGCCGCAGGCCGTGCTGCTGCTGATGCCCGGTTACCTGGGCGGCGCGGGCAGTTTCGACCGGCTGGCGCGGCAGATCGTGACGTTGCACCCCACCTGGGCGGTGTGGGCCGTGGATCGCCGCAGCAACCTGCTGGAGGACCACTCGGCGCTGCTGGGCCGCGACATTCCCACCCTGCAACGCATCGTGAGGAGTGGCCTGCCGCCCCGCACGGCCGCCAGCGTGCCGTTCATGAAGGACTGGGGCCTGGACACCACCCTGCGCGACTGGCACGAGGCCGTGATGGAGGCCCGCAAGCTCACGCCGAACGTGTTTATCGGCGGGCACTCCATGGGCGGCACCCTGAGTGGCCTGTACGCCGCGTACGATTTCGGCGGGATTGCCGGTGAGCGCGACGTGCGCGGCCTGGTCATGCTCGACGGTCTGCCCGGCCTGATGAGCGGCACCCCCCTGACCGCCGACGAGTACGCGCAGGCGGCCCGCAACCCACTGGGGCCACTGCCGGGCCTGAACGGCCTGACCCGCGACCCGTACGTGCAATCGGTCATATTCAGCCCGAAACTCGCCAGTCGCGCCGCCGCGCAGGCCCGGCTGGCGGCACTCGCCCCAGACGCCCCCGCGCCCACCGGCGGCCTGACCCTGTTCCCCGCCACCAACCTCGCGGCCGCCATGACGCAGCTCGAACAGCGGTACGCGCTGCTGCCCTTCCTGACCCTGAACACCGGACGGGCCACGAACGCCAGCGAGGCCCCCAACCTGGGCGCGCAGCTGCTGGGCGCGTCCTTCCCCGGTGCGGGGGACGCCCGCTGGATCGTCGGCCCGCAGGATCCTGCCCGCCCGGTCGGCTGGCAGACCGACCCGGCCGCGCCCACCGACCCGCAGGATTTCGCGCGGCGGTTCGTCACGCCCCTGAGCGACTACAGCGAATGGTATTTCCCTAACCGCCTGACCCTGGACCTCGCCGCCGCCCGCACCGACACGCGCGGCACGCCCTTCGAGAAGACCCTGCCCGTCTGGCACGGCTCCCAGATCACCCTGCCGATCCTCGGTGTGGCCGCCGCGCAGGGCGTGACCACCGAGGCGCAGTACCGCCAGTACGCCGCGACCACCCGCGCGGCCCTGACCACCCGCACCCTGCCGGACGCCGCACACCTGGACATCACGGTCACGCGCGGCGATCAGGTGGCCCGCTGGATCACCGACTGGATGCAGCCCCTGACCCGCTGAACCCCCACCTCATACGGACTCCGATTGAATGGCTTATAAAGCCGTTCAATCCGAGCGGAGCGAGTAGGAGCAAAACGGGTTCCGGACGTGGAGTTAACAGATCGGTGGTGTTCCGATCTGTTAACGAAATAAACGGAATCCGTATCACACGGAAGACGCGCAGGCCCCCGCTTTCTTGCGGGGGCCTGCGCGTTCAGGCAGGGGAGAGGGAGGCTACCCCCCGGGTCAGTCGAGATCCAGCAGATCGCTGTCGCCGGAGTTCACATACTGCTCGATGTACCGCAGGTAGCCCTGCCGCCCGGCCTCGCGCGTCCAGGTTTTCACGCTGCTGCGCAGGCGGCCCAGGCCCAGCCGGAGTTCCTCGGCGCTGGGGTGCTCGCCGGGCTGCTCCAGCATGGTGGTCAGGTTGCGCAGCGCGGCGTCGTGTACTTCGGCGCGCAGGCCGTCCAGTTTGCCGGGCCGGAACGGGTGGTTCGTCGCCTCGGCCCGGTAGCGGCGCATCAGTTCCTCGAAGGCGCTGTCCACCTGCGCGTCCGTCAGGTCCGGGTGCTCGCCGTACACGCCGAGGACCGCGAGTTCCACGGTCATCAGGTACGGCAGCAGGCGGTCGTCCGGGACGCTCATTTCAGTTTCGCCTGCAGGTACGCGGTCAGTTCGCTGATCTTCACGCGTTCCTGCGCCAGCGTGTCGCGGTCACGGACGGTCACCGTGTCGGTCAGGGTGGCGTCGTCGCCCTTGCCGACCGTGTCGAAGTCCACGGTCACGCAGTAGGGCGTGCCGACCTCGTCGTGACGGCGGTACGCCTTGCCGATGTTCCCGCTGTCTTCCAGCAGGATGCGGCCCAGGCCGAGTTTCTGCAGGTCGTTCTTGATGCTCCGGGCCAGTTCGACCAGTTCGGCCTTGTTGCGCGCCAGCGGAATCACGGCCACCTTGATCGGCGCGAGGTGCGGCCTGAGTTTCAGCACGATGCGCTCGTTGCCGTTCTCCAGCGTCTCCTTGGTGAACGCTTCGCTCAGTACGGCCAGCAGCGCGCGGTCCACGCCCGCCGACGGCTCGATCACGAACGGCACGACCGGCTTGTTCGTCTCCGGGTGCGGGATGGTCAGCTTGGCAATACTGTCCAGGTTCTCCTCGACGTTCGCCACCAGGCCCAGCTCACTCTGGTTCTTGGTGTGGGATCCGAGGTCGTAGTCGCTGCGGTTGGCGATGCCCTCGATCTCCTCATGGCCCAGGGTGGGGTAGTCGTACATCAGGTCGTACGTGCGCTTGGAGTAGTGCGCCAGGTCTTCCTTGGGCACGTCCAGAATCTCGATCTTGCTGCGCGGCACGCCCTGCGCTTCCCACCAGCTCAGGCGCTTTTCCAGCCAGTGCTCGTGCCACTCCTCGTCCGTGCCGGGCGTGCAGAAGAACTCGATTTCCATCTGTTCCAGCTCCCGCACGCGGAAGATGAAGTTGCGGGGCGTGATCTCGTTCCGGAACGCCTTGCCGATCTGCGCGATGCCGAACGGCAGGCGGCGGCTGGTGGAGTCCACGACGTTCTTGAAGTTCGTGAAGATGCCCTGCGCCGTCTCGGGCCGCAGGTAGCCGTAACTCTCGTCGTCCGCGACCGGGCCGATGGTCGTCTTGAACATCATGTTGAACGGCTTGGGTTCGGTCCAGTCGCCGACCTCACCGCTGAACGGGTCGCGCACGCCCGCGTCCTTCAGCGCCTGCGACGCCTGAGCGGGGTTGGCGTTCAGGGCCGCCACGACCGCCGGGAAGTTCTCGGCACTCTCACCCATCGCCGCCGCTACTTTCGCGATCACGTCGGCCTTCTGGTCCTTCACGAGGTGATCGAGGCGGTACCGCTTGTTGTTTTTCCTGTTGTCGATCATCGGGTCGCTGAAGGTCGCCTCGTGCCCGCTGTGACGCAGCACTTGCCGGTGCATGATGATGCTGGCGTCCAGGCCTTCCATGTCGTCACGCTCGTACACGTTGGAACGCCACCACGCGGCCTTGATGTTGTTCTTCAGTTCCACGCCCAGCGGACCGTAATCGTAGAAGCCCTGAAGGCCCCCGTAGATCTCGCTGCCCTGGAAGATGAATCCACGGCGTTTACACAGGCTGACGAGTTCTTCCATCGAAGTTGCTGGCATACGTGCTCCTTTTCGTGCGGGTACAGGAAAACGCCCCAGACGGCGGCCTTGTTCCGGCACTCGCTCGTCTGGGGACGCATGAAGTCACGCGCGGTTCCACCCCAGTTCCGGTCACCGCTGTCTGCGGCCCGACCGGCACTTTTGTGTCTGTTGAAGCTCCCCGCCGCCCTTCACGCGCGCCTCGCCCTGCCTGACTCTCACCGTCTCAGGCTCGCTCCCTGGGGGCACTCGCGTTACTCCTGCGGATCAACGCCCGTTCAGTGTGCGCCAGTCCGCCCCGGAGGGTCAAGTCAGGGCCAGCAGGTCAGGGTCAGCGGCTCAGGGCTGGGCGGGCCAGGGGAGGTCCGCGCCGCCCACCACCCACTCTGCGGGCACCGGCACGCTCTGCAACACTCCCACCGGCGGCAGGCTGGAATTCACGGTCCGCGTGAACGACACGGCGTTCCACCCGCGCAGCAGGTTCAGCCCGAACGTCACGTTCCCCCGCACGGCCGCGCCGCCCGCGTCCCGCAGGCCCGGCAGGACGCACGCCACCGTGCCCGACACCTGCACGGGCCGGTCGCTGAACAGCAGACCCCCACTCGCACGGACGGTTTCCTTCGGCACGCCGTTCACGCTCGTCACGGACCCGCTCAGGGGTGCAGCCGCCTGGGCGCCGACCGTCACGCCCGCCCGCACCGCGCGGGCGTCCGGCACGCTAAACGTGGGCGGCGCGTCGCAGCTCAGACCCAGCACCCCCGCCGACAGCGCCGCGCCCGACCCGGCCGCCAGGGTCGGCAGCGGCAACGTGAACGCCCCCGCCCCGGTCAGCGTGGCCCGCGCCAGTTCCGTACCCGCCTGCGCGTCACTCAGCAGCACGGTGCCCGCCCCGCCCGCCCAGGGCTGCGTGAGCGGCCCGCTGCTGCCCTCGCCCGCGTACTGCGCGGCCACGCCCTGCACCCCGGTCAGCCCCGGCGGGAGCGTGATGGTCACGTCAAGGAACTGCTCGGCGGTATTCCCGGCCCCGTCGGTCGCCTCGGCCCCGTAACGGTACGTGCCACCGCTGCCCAGCGGGTCCGTCCACTCGAACGGCGCGGACGTGTCCGTGCCCAGCGTCCGGCCGTCCCGCTTGAAGGTCACCTGCGTCACGCCCGAAGCGTCACTGACGCCCGCCAGCAGGTGCACGACCCCCGGCGCACTCTGAGAGAGCGGCGTGCCCAGCCCCAGCGTCACCACGGGCGGCACGTCATCCCGCACGGGCACCGAGGGCGGCGGCGTACAGGCACCCAGCGCGGCGCTCAGCAGCGCGGCGCAGAGCGTACCCCGGCGTCCCACCGGGAGGACAGCAGGAAACAGGACCGGGAAGAAAGTCATGCCACGAGTGTACTCCCGGTCATTCCGGGCAGATGAGCCGCGCTTCATGCGGCCTGCCGTCTGTTTCGTTGACGACCCGGCCGGGCACCGGGCTGCCGACTCCACGTCCGACAGCCCGCCCTGCTCCCACTCGCATCCGCTCGGATGGAGCGGGTTCCGCAACCCCTTCAATCGGAGTCCGTGTCAGAGGCCACCCCCAGGCGGCACGGTCCGGCAGGAGACTGTCAGGCTTGTCGGGCCGGGATGGTCCCGCAGGTCGTATCCTGTGCGTTATGCCTGTTGCGGAATCCCGTCCGGAAACACACCCGGATTTTGAACTTGAACGTGAGCACCTGTCCCAGACGGTCGCGGCCATGATCCGTCAGATCGAATTCTGGGAGGACCGGGACCGGCAGATGGGCGCGGACCTGGAAACCAGCATCATCCTGGGCGATCAGGCCGAGGAGTTCGCGGCGATGCTCTCGCCGCACGTGCACCAGCCGTTCTTCGGGAGCCTGAAGGTGCGCGTGGCGGGCCGCGAGCAGACGCTGTACGTCGGGAAGCACGGCTTCCGGGACGTGAAGGGACCGTACTCGGTGGTCAGCTGGGACAGCGAGGTGGGTAGCCTGTTCTACTCGGACGCGCTGGGCTGGACGCCCCGCAAGGGCAGCGCCGGGGTCATCAAACGCCGCCGTCAGCTGGACGTGCACAGCAAGAAACTGCTGCGCGTGACCGACCTGTACGACGACGAGCACGGCGGCGACACCGGCGGCCGCGAGGAGGTGCTGCTGCGTCGCCTGCAGGAGGACAGCACCGCCGGGATGCGTGACGTGGTCGAGACGCTGCAACCCGAGCAGAACGCCGCCATGCGCGCCCCCGCCGGGACGCCCGTGATCATTCAGGGCGCGGCGGGCTCCGGGAAGACCACCATCGGCTTTCACCGCCTGACCTGGATGACCAACCCTGACCGGGGCGTGCACCGCGCCCGCCCGGAGGCGTGCATGGTCCTGATGCCCAACCGGGTGCTGGCCGCGTACGCCGCGCGCATCCTGCCGGAACTGGGCATCGAGCGGGTCGTGGTGACCACCCCCGAAGCCTGGGCGACCGGTCTGCTGGGCCTGGAGAAGCTGGAGGTCACGGACCGCACCCTGAGCCTGCTGCTGACCGACCGGGACAACACCCGCCGGGCGCTGGCGTGGCGTAAGGCGAAACTGCTGGGTGACGCGCGCATGCTGGACGTGGTTCGCACGCACCTGTGGGGCAAGTTCAACGCGGGCCTCGCCGGGCAGAGCATCCGCGAGAGCATCGAGGTGCGCGGGCGCGAACCGGTCGTGCTGCACTTCCCGGAAACCGAACTGGCCGCCATGCTGCGCGACGTGTTCGCCGCCGACCCACTCGCCGGGTACCGCGCCGGAATGCGCCGCGCCATCGAGACCGAGGCCCTGTCGCGCCTGAACGTCCCGGAAGGCGAGGAGGCGGGCGTGCTGCGGCAACTGTCCGCGCCGCTCACGACCTTCCTGGGCCGCGTGTTCGCCTCGACCACGCCCATCACCGAGGCCCGCCGCCTGCTGGGCAGCGCGGACGCCCTGGCGGCCAGTGGCCTGCTGACCGACCGCGAGATTCAACTGCTACTGACCGACCCCCTGAGCGGCATTCCCACGCCACGCCGCGCGAACGCGGACGTGACTGAAATTCCCGTCATGCTGGCCGTGCAGGCCTTCACGGGCGGCATCGGGCGACTGGACGGGCGCACGCTGGAACCCTTCGATCACGTGGTCCTGGACGAGGCGCAGGATTACTCGCCGCTGCTGTACGCGCTGCTGGGCCGCGCCACCCGCCCCGGTCACATCACCGCGCTGGGCGACCTGAACCAGGGCATGCACGGCTACAAGGGCCCCAGTTCCTGGGAGGCCGTGCAGGCGCAACTGCCGGGCGCGCAGGTGCTCACGCTGGGCCGCACGTACCGCTCGACCCGGCAGATCACGGAACTCGGGGCGCGGATCGCCGCCACGTACAACCGCGCTGCCGCCGTGCAGGGCGTGGACCGCGACGGCGCCGACGTGCAGCGTTACGTGGCCCCCGCCGACGCACCGCACGGGGAACTGCCCCTGATCGCGCAGGCCGTCAAGGACGCGCAGGCCGCCGGGCACAGGAACATCGCCATCGTCACGCGGCGCGGCGTGGACGCCGACCGCCTCGCCGAGGCCCTGCGGGAATTCGACACGGACGCCCAGCCCATCACCACCCAGGAGCACCGCTTCCGGGGCGGACTGGTCATCCTGCCCGTGAACCTCGCCAAGGGCCTGGAATTCAGCGCCGCCATCGTCGCCAGCGCCAACGCGCAGACGTACGACGAGAGCACCGAGTACGAACGCCGCCTGCTGTACGTCTCAGCCAGCCGCGCCCTGCACTGGCTGGGACTCGTCAGCGCCGGAGACCTGCACCCGCTGATCGCCTGAACGTCAAGGTTTGCGCACGCAACGTTCATCCCACCCCGGGTGGGGCGGGGGAGAGTGGGGTCATGAGCGACGATCAGAAGACCACTGGCCAGGGCGGCCTGCCGGACGACGCCGGGAACGGCATGAGCGAACGCAGCGGCCACTACGACGAGTCCGGCACGGGCGCGCAGGACACGGGGCTGGGCGGCGCGGCACCCGCCACGCCCGGCGCGGTGCCGGAAGATCAGGCGTCCGGGACCGGCACGACCTTCGGCGCCGACCCGAACGACGACCAGCGTCCCTGACCCCACCCTCCCTCTCTTTCCGGGCCTCCGCCACCTTTGGGGCGGGGGCCTTTCCCGTACACTGATCGGCTGATGAGCGCTCCTGCCCGCCCGCCCCTGACGCTGTCCGTCGCGCCCATGATGGACTGGACGGACCGGCACTGCCGGGTCTTTCACCGCGCCCTGACCCGCCGGACGCTGCTGTACACCGAGATGGTCACGACCGGCGCGATCATTCACGGGGACCGCGACCGGCACCTGGGCTTCGACCGGGTCGAGCATCCGGTGGCGTTGCAGCTGGGCGGCAGTGACGCCGCTGCCCTGGCCGAGTGCGCCCGCATGGGCGAGGACTTCGGGTACGACGAGATCAACCTGAACTGCGGCTGCCCCAGCGACCGCGTGAGCAGCGGGTCGTTCGGCGCGTCCCTGATGGGCACGCCGGACACCGTGGCCCGCGCCGTGGAGGCCATGCGCGCCGCGACGCGCCTGCCCGTGACGGTCAAGCACCGCATCGGCATCGACGACCTCGACAGTTACGAGCACCTGACAGGCTTCGTGCGCACCGTGGAGGCCGCCGGGTGCGACACGTTCATCGTGCACGCCCGCAAGGCGTGGCTCTCGGGCCTGTCGCCCAAGGAGAACCGCGAGATTCCGCCGCTGCGGTACGACGTGGTGCGGCAGTTGAAGGCGGACTTCCCGCACCTGACGGTCGTCCTGAACGGCGGCGTGCTGACCCTGGACGCCGCGCAGGACGCCCTGGCCTGGGCGGACGGCGTGATGATCGGCCGCGCCGCGTACCACGACCCGTTCATCCTGGCCCGCGCCGACCAGGACGTGTTCGGCGAGAGTGCGCCCCCCGTCACGCGCCGCGAGGCCATCGAGGCCTTCGTGCCGTACGTGGCCGCGCAACTGGAAGCGGGTCAGCCGCTGCCGCGCATGATGAAACACACCCTGGGCCTGTTCGCCGGTCAGCCCGGCGCCCGCCACTGGAAACGCACCCTCAGCGAGCAGGGTTACAAACCCGGCGCCGGCCTGGAAGTGGTGCGCGCCGCCCTGGAAGGCGTGCCCGCCGAGGTGCTCGACGCCCGCCCCGGCGCCTTGCAGCCTCAGCCCGCCTGACCCGCGACCCGCAGAGAGCAGGGCGACACCGGAATTCCGAGTGTCGCCCTGCTCTCTGCGAAGGGGCTGTCAGGCCGTTCCTCCTGTTCCCTCAGCCCCGGCGCGTGAAGTCCGGGGTTTCCGGCAGCGCCCTGATCCACGCGGCAATGATGTCCGTGCAGGCTTTCACGTCATGCTCGTCGACCATCTCGCTCGGCGAGTGCATGTACCGGTTGGGGATGCTGACGACGGCGCTGGGCACCCCGGCACGCACCAGGGTCAGGGCGTCGGCGTCCGTGCCGGAGTAGCGGCCGGTCGCGCCCAGCGTGAAGGGAATCCCAGCCTCGCGCGCCGCGTCGGTCATCTGGCGCGTGATGACGGGGCTGACCATCGGCCCGACCGTCAGGTTCGCACCGGACCCGAACGGCGCCACGCCGTACTTCTTCTCGCTCACGCCCGGCTGCTTGGTCTCGTGCGTGACATCCACCGCGACCCCGGCGATGGGATCGAGGCGGTAGCCGCCGACCTGCGCGCCGAAGCAGCCGATCTCCTCCTGGCTGGTCCCGACGGCCACCACGCGGTACTTCAGGTCGTGGTCCTTCAGGGCGCGCAGGGTTTCCAGGACGATGAACGCCCCCACGCGGTTGTCCAGCGCGCGGCTCACGACGCGCGTGCCGACCATGACGGGACCCTGCTCGATCACGCCGTACGTGCCGACCGGAATCAGGCTCTGCACCTCCTCCTTGGGGAGGCCCACGTCGATCCAGAGGTCCTCCAGTTTGCTGGCCTTGCTGCGCTCGTCGGCCTCCATGACGTGAATGGCTTTCTTGCCGATCACACCGATCACGTCCCCGCCGGGCGCAAGCAGGCGGATGCGCTGCCCGACCAGCACCTGCGGGTCCCAGCCGCCGACCGGCAGCACCGCCAGGAAGCCCTCGCTGTCCACGTGCGACACGATCAGGCCGATCTCGTCGAGGTGACCCATCAGCGCGATGACCGGCGCGTCCTCGGGGCCGATCTCGGCGTAGGCGTTGCCGTAGTGGTCCTCGCCCGTGCGGGCGAAGGTCGCGGCCTCTTTCAGCCACACGTCGGCGGCGCGGCGTTCCAGGCCGCTGGGCGCGGCGACTTCCAGCAGGCTGAACAGGAATTCACGGTTGATGACACTCATGCCTGCGAGTCTACGCCGCGCCCGTTATGCTGGGCCGCATGAATTCCCCCATCCGCTCGGACGGGCCGGACAGCGCCGGTCCGGACATCCGCGTTCAGGTGAACGTGCAGTACATGGCGGACCACAGCACCCCGGAACGGCACCTGTTCATGTACGTGATTCACATCGAGAACCGCAGCGACGACACGTGGCAGTTGCTGGCCCGCCACTGGGACATCATGGACGCCACGGGCCGCGTGACCCACGTGGACGGCGAGGGCGTCGTCGGCGAGCAACCCGTCCTGGCACCCGGCGGGACGTTCCTGTACGACTCGTTCGTGACGCTGGAAGCCGCGCCCGGCCACATGGGCGGCCACTACCTGATGCAGGACGCCTGGGGCGTGCAGGCCCGCGTGCCCATCCCGACCTTCGCGCTGATCCTGCCGGGCCGCACCCTGAACTGACCCGGGCGCCGGGGCCGCTAGCGCAGCAGGTCTTCCACGCCGTACTGGTGTGGGTCAAGCAACTCCATGACGGCTTCCGGCGTCAGGGCGTTGAAGTCCACTGGCACGGCCCGCCCGGAAAAGCGCAGCCCGTGCGCCTCGCAGCTCTGCATCAGCCCCTCCCACAGCACCTCGTAGTCCGCCAGGGTCACGGGCGTCCCGTCCTCGCGGGAGACCAGGCCCATCACGGCCCAGGTGTCCGCCTCGAACCGGTGGGGAGCAGTCGGGTTTGGATTCATACCGTCCACTGTGCACCCCGCCGTCTGTCAGAGGCCTGACAACGCCAGGAGGGGTCATACGGATTCCGCTGACCGCCTGACAGACTTTATGAGAGGAATAGGAAACCGACGCGAAAGTCACTCCGCCTCTCGAACCTGCGCTGGGATCTCTCGTTGCAGGCAGCGAAAGCGGCGAGGGAACTTGAAAACCCATTTGCGCAGGAGGTCTACTATCGTAGAGATGCCAGAGCGGCTTGCGGGGCAGGGTGGTGTAAATCTGCATTGAGAGGCGAGTTGATCAATGGGGCTACTGATCTCATTCAAGCGAAGGTGAAGCCGATTGACGTCAAATGTGCTACGATATTTAATTATGGCATGCTAATAAAACTCGATCTCAAGGATGAAATTGATTTCGACGCTATTGTCATTGAAGGTGATATGTCCTACAACTCTGACACACGATTTCGCAGCAATTGCTATGCCCGACAGAGGTCACCATGGTGACCCTTTTTGATAGATTGTACCCTGGCTACACTTTTACTTCATTCAAAGATGAAAGGATGGTGACAGACGAGCAGATTGACTTAGATCTGGATTGTATGGTAGCCCTTGACGGATTTAATGATGTTCCTGCGGTTATGTTGCTTTATTCTCAAAGTTTGGTATTGTTGAGTTCCGATATGCATCTTTGAATGTTGCAATACGTTTGCGGCACCCCGTGGAAGCTTACGAATTCTCTTTCACTGAAGAAAACGGCAGGCGGCTGCCAGAAGATTCATTCCCAATTTCCTATGGTGATGGTAGAGATACTATATGGCATAGTAATATAAATGGTGTTCGCGGCCTATATCTTATTGATGATAGCGATCCTATCCCCGAGGAAGCCATTTACATAAGCCCCTCACTTTCTGCGCTTTTGTTTGACGGCATTGGACTGGAGGTGTTGGCCAAGAAATTTAGTGCGGATGATGATTCGGTTGAGCGGTTTATCGATAAGAGAAAAATCTACTTAAATCGGCATCGAAAGTTTGTCGAATAGTTAAATATTAGTTTGAATCGAAATTGTTGAGGGAGGGAATTCACGACGAATTCCCTCCCTCTTTCGAGCCAGGGCGGATTTTCTACTATCTCGGTTTTTTAGTGGCCTCGAACCTGACGGCCGGACAGATCTTACGAGATGAAGTGAGAAATGACGTGCCAGCCGTTCTTGAGTGCTTATAACGAGGACGGCTAGCCACGCTGTCTGGGCTTCGGTGGCTCGGAGTCCGTATCAGGCCTGCGGCATCTCGGCCTCGACCAGCGTGCCGTGGCCGGGGCTGGACAGCACGCGGTACAGGCCGCCGCGCGCCTCGACCCGCTCACGCATCTGCAGCAGGCCCAGCCCCCCGGCGCTGCTGACCCGGCCCGTCACCTGACCCGGATCGAAGCCCGCGCCGTCGTCCTGCACGCGCAGCGTCACGCGCGATCCGCCGTGCAGGGTCACGCGGACCTCCTGCGCGCGGGCGTGCTTGGCGACGTTGTTCAGGCTTTCTTGCAGGATGCGGAACACCACCGCCTCGTCGCCGGGCGACAGGTGCACGTCGCCGCTGATGTCCAGCGTGGCCCGCAGCCCGTTCTGCTCGCCGAAATCCAGCACGTAACGCCGCACGGTTTCCAGCAGCCCGTAGCGTTCCAGATCGATGGGCCGCAACGCGAAGATCGAGCGGCGCACCTCGCGGATCTGTTCGCGCAGCAGTGTGGTCGCCGCGCGCACCTCGCTCTCGGCCTTGGCGGGATCGTTGTGCAGTTGCCGGGCCACCACGTCCAGTTTCAGCGCCGCGAACGCCAGCGACTGCGCCACACCGTCGTGAATCTCGCGGGCAATGCGGGCGCGTTCGTCACTGATCGCCAGTTCCTCCGAGTACAGGTACGCGCGGGCGTTCCGGACGGCCAGCGTCGCCTGCCCGGCCATCAGGGCCAGCAGCGACACGCGCGCGTCGTCGAAGGCGTTCGGGCGGGCGTCGCCCAGCATCAGCACGCCCACCAGTCCCTCGTCGTCCCGCATGGGGATGCCCAGCACGCTGCGCGCGTCCGGGAAGACCTCGCCGGCGTCGTCGGCGGTCGTGATCAGCGGCCCGTCCGCCTGCGCGACCCGCAGCGCGAACGGCGGCGCGACCCCACCGCCGCGCGCCTCGCCCTGCCGGTCCTGCGCGTACTCCAGGCGCAGCACGCTGTCCTGATCGGTCAGGAACACCGCGCGCGCCTCGGCTCCCACGCGGTCGGCCATGGTGCGGGTCACGCGGGACAGCAGGCGGCGCATGTTGCGCTCGGCGCGGATACTCTGATCCACCGAGTACAGCGTCATCAGGTCCAGTGTGCGCTGCCGCACGGCCTCCACGCCGCGCGCCACCTCGGCCGCCAGCGCCTGCGCCAGCGACTCGGTATCCGGGGTGGGCGGCGAATCGAAGTGCAGCGCCAGCGCCCCACCCCCCGGAATGGACACCCGCAGCGGGAACAGCGCCGCGCTGGGCGCCGAGAGCAGCGTCGCGCCGCGCGCCGAGCCGCTCAGGCCGCCGGGCACGGTCAGGGTCGCGTGGGTCGCGCCGGTCACGCGGACCGCGCCGCGCGCCGCGACGTCCAGCACCGCGCCCATGTCGGCGGCGTCCGTCAGGTCCCGCATCAGCGCCTGCACCGCGCCCAGTTGCGCGTGCGACGCCCGCAACTGCCCGTACAGGTCCCGCAGTTCCCGCTCGGCCCGCTCACGCGCGCGGGTGCCTTCCGCGATCCACTCGACACTGAAGTACGTGACGGCCGGCCCGACCAGCCCGTAGAACAGCAGGTGCGCCCACAACTCCTGCCCGGCCGGCAGCAGCGAGATCAGGAACTCCACGGCGCCCACCACCAGCACGATCAGGGGCGGCAGGACGTTCCGCACCAGTTTCACGCGGTCCGACAGCCGGAACGTGCGCGGCAACTGCCCCGCCACCGCCGGGTCCAGGTCCGCCGGGTCCAGCGCGTCCGGGTCTTCCAGCAGTTCGTTCACGGGCAGGTCATCCAGCGCCCCCGGCCGCGCGGCCGCCCGGTCGGCAGGCGCCCCGGACGCAGCGGGGGAGGGCGAGGAGGCGTCCGGTCTGGACGGAGGAAAGGCGTCCGACATGCCCGGCAGTCTAGTGCAGGCCCGCCCCGCGTCACCGCGACGGACGCCGCAGACCTGCCCGGTCAGGAACGGGGGAGACCGTCCGCGCCGCCCTGACCCTGATCCGCCTCGACCTGCTCCAGCTCGGCGGCCTCCGGCCCGTCCAGTTGCGGCCCGGTCTGGTCGGCGCTGCGGGGTTCGGCCGTGCCGCGCGCGGCGGCGTCCGCGACCTTCCACTGCACCTGCCGCAACAACCCCCGGAACAGGCGGCTCTCGGCGCTGCTCATCAGTGCGCGGTCCAGCAGGGCGCGCCACAGCCGCAGCGTGTGCCGCGCCCGCACCGCGTCCGTGTACCCGATCAGCTGCATGGCCTCGTGCAGGTGCCCGTACATGGACTCCATCTCCTCACGCGTGGCGGTCTTGCGCTGCCGTTCGGGCAGGTCCTCCTGCCCCTGCAGGAACTCGTAACACACCAGCAGCACCGCCTGCGCGAGGTTCAGACTCGCGTAATCCCCGGTCGGGATACGCACCGCCACCTGACACTGCTCCAGGTCACTGTTGATCAGCCCGGTCTCCTCCGGGCCGAACACCAGTGCGGGCGCCGCCGCCGCGCGCACCAGCGGCCGCACGTACGCCGGATGCTGCGGCGGCGCCAGGTCCGCCCGCAGCCGCGCGGTGGTGCCCACACTCAGGTCACGGTCGGCCAGCGCCTCGCGCAGCGTGGGGTACACGCGCGCGCCGCGCAGCAGGTCGGCGGCGTGCACGGCCATCGCGACCGCCTGCGAATCCAGGTGATCGCAGCGCGGCGCGACCAGCCGCAGGTCCTGCGCCCCCATGTTCAGCATGGCGCGCGCCGCCGAACCGATGTTGCCAGGAGTTTTGGGGGAGACAAGAACGACGGCCAGATTCACAGCGGGGATGTTAGCGCATCCGCCCCGGCGTCACCGTGCCCACCCGCAACTCCTCTGACGGGCCTACGGCGAGGCGAGGATGGGCGTCTCGTCGACCACGTGCAGGCCCAGCCGCAGGTCATGCGCCAGTTCCTCCGGCGTGTCCCCCCAGGAATCCACGCTGACGCGCGTGATCCCGGCCGCCCGCAGGCGCGCGTTCACGCTGTTCAGCAGCGCCGCCCGCAGATTCGTGTGCCGCCACGCGACCGCCACACCCGGCGAATCCAGGCGACCCAGGCCCTCCTCGATGGCCGCCCGGCAGATACCGATCCCGCGCCCCTGGGCGTCCAGCGCCACGTGACTCAGGTGCGAGTCGAACCCCCCGGCGCCGTCCTGCGCCGCCTCCGGCAGGGCCGCGTGATGCCCCACGCGGTCCTCGACCGTCCGCAGCGCCTCCAGCCGCGCGGCCTCGCTCACCTCGGCCAGCGGGCGCAGCGTCACGCCGTCCGGGGCGTCCACGTGCCGGTACGGCACCCGGCCCTCCAGGCGGCGGTACGCGCCCACCTCACGGAACCCCGCCTGCACCAGCGCCTCGGGCGGAAACAGGTGCCCCTCGGCGAAGGCGTACACGCGGCCCACCTCCTGCCACGCGGCGCGCGCCAGGGCGGCCGCCACCTCCGCACGGCGCGGCCCGGCGAACACGCCGCCCACCAGCTCGGACCCATGCGCCGGACTGGGACGGGTGCCGACCGCGCCCAGCACCACCTCACGCACCCCGCCCGGCTCCTGACCCTCCGGGTCCAGCGTGTCGTCCGGCGCGGCCTGCACCTCGAACGCCACCCAGGCGTGCGTGCAGACCTGCGCCATCCACGCGACCGCCTCACGCGGCGCCTCGTACAGCGCCGCCAGGACCAGCTCCAGTTGCTCGGTCGCCATCGGTTCCACCTGCACGGGACCGCCGGGGGGTTCCAGGACATCACCGCTCATGCGTGCCCCTGCGCGTCCAGGCCCGTCAGGGGTGCCGGGGGGCTGCTCAGCACCCGCGCGTACAGGCCCAGGTACGACCGGGCCGGACCCTCCCAGCTGAACGTCAGGTTCATGGCCCGCTCCGCGCGCGCCGCCCAGCCCGCCCGGTCCTCGAACGCCACGCGCGCCTCACGGCACGCCCCGGCCAGCGCCGCCACCGACGCCTCCCCGAACGTGAACCCCACGTCACCCGGCACGGTATCCACCAGTCCGCCCGTCAGGCGCACCACCGGCAGCGTCCCGTAGCGCATGGCGATCATCTGCGACAGCCCGCACGGCTCGAAGCGGCTGGGCATGGCGAACGCGTCCGCCCCGGCATAGATGCGGTGCGCCAGCGGTTCGTTCATGCCCTGCGCGAACACCACGCGCGGATGCGCCGCCCACTCCCGCAGGCCCGCCTCCAGCGCCGGATCACCGCCGCCCAGCACCACCACGTTCCAGTCCTGCACCAGTTGCGGCAACGCCCCGATCAGCAGGTCCATGCCCTTCTGATCGGCCAGCCGACTGACACTCGCCAGGATCGGCGCGCCGTCCAGCCCGAACTCCGCGCGCAACGCCGCCACCGCCGCCGCCTTCCCCGCCGCGTCCGAGAACGACGGCACGTCCTGATCGGTCCGCGGATCCCAGCGTTCCTGATCCAGGCCATTCAGAATGCCGCTCAGGCGACCCTCGGCCCGCAGGCGGGTCATCAGGCCCTCCAGACCCTCCCCGAACTCCGGCGTGGTGATCTCATGGGCGTACGTGGGACTGACCGTCGTCACCTGCGACGCGAACACCAGCCCCGCCTTCATCAGGTTCACGTCCCCGTGGAACTCCAGCCCCTCGGGCGTCAGCGTCCAGTCGGGCAGGCCCGTCCAGGGCGCGCCGTCCCGCAGGTTCCAGCGACCCTGGTACTGCAGGTTATGCACGCTGAACACCCCCCGCACACCCGCCAGTCGCGCCCGCGCCACCACCAGCCCCGCCTGCCAGTCATGCCCGTGCAGCACGTCCGGCACGACCCCCAGCCCCGCCAGCACCGGCAGCACCGCCCGCCCGAACTGACTGAACCGCCACACGTCATCCGGATGGTACAGACCCGGCCGGTCAAAGAACGGCAGGCCCACGAACACGAACCGCACCCCGCCGCGCCGCACCTCACCCACCCGCACCGGCGGCAGCACCGGCAGACCCGGCACGTCCGGCAAGGTTCCCCGCCACACCTCGGCCACCTCGTCCGGCACGTCCGCATACCACGGCGACACGACCGTCACCTCCGCCCCCAGCCGGGCCTGCACAGCGGGCAGCACCCCCAGCACATCACCCAGCCCACCGGACCGCGAGAACGGGAACACCTCGGACGCCACGTGCACGACTTGCATACCCCGCACTGTACCCGCCAGACCCACCCACACCCCACAATTTGACAACGCACGCCCCCGTTGCTACACTTCCCCTCGCCTGAACGACGGGCACAGCGCAGGCGCCTGAGGGCTCTTAGCTCAACGGTCAGAGCAGTCGGCTCATAACCGATTGGTTGCCGGTTCAAATCCGGCAGGGCCCACCAAACTCCGGGCGGTTAGCTCAGTGGTAGAGCATTCGCTTCACACGCGAAGGGTCGTAGGTTCAAATCCTATACCGCCCACCAGAACAGAAAAACACCCCGCTCCGGCGGGGCTTTTTCTTATGCGTCCGTGGATGGCTCAAGCGCACGGTCCGGACGGACCTGGTCACTTCATGCCGGCGTTCCCGGTCCGCTTGACCGCCTCCATGCGGCCCAGGGCCTCCAGCCAGTCGGCCTCGTTCACGCTGTCCAGCGGCCGCCCGTCAAAGCGTTCCGCCAGCACCTCACGCATCGCCTCGGCCTCCAGCAGACTGGTGCCCTGACGGCCCATGCGTTCCAGAATCGACTCCAGACTCATCGAGCGGCTGATCATCATGCCCCACGCTACCCGCCCCCACCGTGCCCGCAGATGAACGCCGACCCCGGCAGCCCTTCACGCGCGGCGCGCCCGGACCAGCCGCATCCCGTATGCTGAGCAGAGATGAGCGCCGTGATTCACCTGCAAGCGCTCGGGCTGACCGAGTACGAAGCCCGGGCCTACACCGCCCTCCTGGCCCTCGGGCGCGCCGTGCCCGCACGCGTGGCCCGGCAGGCCGGTATTCCCCGACCCAAAATCTACGAGACGCTCGAACGCCTCGAAGGACGCGGCCTGGCCGCAAAGGTCGGCCAGAACCCCCTGGAATACGCGCCCCTCAGCGCCCGCGAGTACCTCGCCCGCGCCCGCCGCTCCTTCGACGACCGCCTCGGCGCCCTCGACCGGGACCTGTCCCGCCTCGCCCCGGACCCCGCCCCGGAAGCCGTGTACCACCTGCACGGCGAGGCCGCCATCCGCAGCCTCTGCGAGGACCTGACCCTCAACGCCCGCCGCAGCCTCTACATGGCCGGCGAGGCCAGCTTCGCCGACCGACTCGAACGCCTCACCCCACGCGGCGTCGAACTGCACCGCACCGCCCTCGACCACGTCCCCAGCATCGCCGCGCACGGCCAGCGCGCCTTCCTGCTCGCCCGCGACGGCGAAGCCGCCCTGATCGCCCACTTCATCGAAGAAGGCGGCGCCGGAGACGCCCACGGCGTCCACACCCACAACCCCGTCATCATTCACCTGATCGAAGGGTACGTGCAACTCGCCGCGCAGCACCCCGCCCAGCCCGGCACCCCGCCCGACCCCACCCGCACGCCCTGACCCCCGCCACACCTGTTGACAGCTCGCAGGACCGCTGTTAATCTATCTGAGCCTCGAAAGAGGCAAGAGGGAAAAAGCGGGGCTGTGGCGCAGTTGGGAGCGCGTCTGAATGGCATTCAGAAGGTCAGGGGTTCGAATCCCCTCAGCTCCACCAGAGAACGCCCCCGCCCCAAGGCGGGGTTTTTTCAAGGCGATGTAGCTCAGCTGGTTAGAGCGAACGACTCATAATCGTTAGGTCCCCGGTTCAAGTCCGGGCATCGCCACCAAACACAAGAATCCTCGTCCTGGACGGGGATTTTTTGTTTTGCTTCCACTCGCTCTGCTCCGCAGCTCTGCGAGTCCGCTCGGATTGAAGGGGGTTTGCAGCCCCATTCAATCCGAGTCCGTATCAGTTGCCGGGTTCGGTGCGGTTGACGGGCAGGGCGGGGATGGTCTGCGGTGTGATGGCGGGCGGGAGTGCTTCGGTGGGTGCGGCGGGTTCGGTGGTGGGCGTGTCTGTCGGAACGGTGCTGGTGGGGATGGTGCTGGTGGGGATGGTGCTGGTGGCGGCGTCGGCGACGGCGTCGGGGGTTGTGGTGGGGTCGTCTGCCGTGGTGTCTGTGGTGGCGCTGTCCGGCGCGTCGTTCACGCCTGCCGTGCTGGTGGTGTTGCCGATCGGGGTTCTGGGTGTTGCGGGGGTGGTCGCGGCGGGTGCTGGTGCGGGCCGGGCTGGTGTGGGCTGGACCGTTGCAGGGCGGGCAGTTGTGGGGCGGGGCGCGGGCGGCGCCGGTGTCCTGGCCGGGGTGGCCTGCGGGGCGGGCGCGCTGCCTGTCACCTGCGGGACCGGGGGGGTGGGTGCGGGGCCGGGTGCGGGCGTGACCGTGACGGTGGGCGTGACCTTTCCGGGTGCGGGCTGCGGGACGACGGCCGGAGCCTCGGCTGGGGTGGGTTCCAGGGGTTCGAGGATCGGGTCGACCATGTTGGGGGTGGGTGCGGTGGTTGCGGCGCTCGGCTGAGTGCTGGGCTCTGGCGCGGCGCGGCGGTTCAGGGTGGTGGCGGCCAGCGCGGCCACCAGCAAGGCCCCGGCGGCCAGCCACACCACGGGGCGGGTGCTGGCGCGTGGGCGCGGGTGGGCGTCTGCGTTGCGGGCGATGATCAGCGGTCCCTCCTGGATGGGGGCGGGCTGGAGGCTCGGCGCGGGCGTCCCGGACGTGACCGGTTCGGGGGTGACTGGTGGTGTGGGGTCATGGGTCGCGGCGGCCAGGGAGGCACGGTCAGGTGCGGCCGTGCCTGCGTCTACGGTGTCTGCGTCTGCGGTGTCTGTCGCTGCCAGTGCGGCCTGAGCCTCGACCGGCCCGTGTGCCAGCGGCGCCGTGATGGCCGCCGGGGCGACCACCAGTTCCGTGACCGGTCCTTCTGTGGGTGCGGCGGCCGGCGCTGCTGGCAGCGGGTCGGTGATGTCCGGCAGGGCGGGTGGCGTGCGCGGCGTGGTCTGGGCGTCACGCAGGGGCAGCAGGCTGGCCTGGGTGCGGCGCTGCTCGCTGCTGCGACTGGCGGTCACGTGCGTCAGGGTGTCGATGGTGCGCTGCACGGCCTCCTGCTGCGCCGTGGCCTCTGCCTCGCTGGTGGGGGGATGGGCGTGCGTGCTCCGCAGGTCGTGCCGGGCACGGTCCAGCGTGGCGTGCTGGGAGGCCAGCACCTGCCGGTCGGCGGCGTGCCGCACGCGCACGCTCAGGGGCGCGGTCTGCGGGTCGTCTGCCTGCGCCAGGGCCGCCTGCCGCTCCTGCACGTGTTCCTGCGCGGAACGCAGCTGGTCGTGTAGGTCGTCCACGATGGCGTCCAGCTGACGGGTAGGGTCCGTCCAGGCGTCCGGGGACTGCGCGAGTTTCGCCTCCAGCCGCGCCTGCATGGCCTGCATCATCAGGGTGCGGATGTCGTCCTCACCCAGCCGCGACACCCGTTCGGGCAGCCGCACGGACTCCAGGTGCAGGTGCGCGTGCCCGGGGGTCAGGCGCAGCACGTCCGGCTCGCGGTACCGTTCGGGCGGCACGAACCCCACCTGCACCGTCTGACCCGTCTGCGCCGTGAACGCGTACTGCCCCTGCGCGTCCGTCACGGTCCGCACCTGCTGACCGTCCGCCTCGGCCCACACCTGCACGCCCGCGACCGGCTGACCTTCCAGGGCGCTGAGCACGCGGCCCTGCACGAACGACAGGTGCGCCGGACGCAGGTTCAGCAGCCCCGGCAGGCGCGCGGCGTCGGCGGGCTGCCAGTCCGGGCGGTGCCACGCGCCCCCCTGATCCTGAAGGCTGGCGTGCAGCGCGCCGGGCAGCGTGTCGTCGGGCGGGCCGGTCAGGGCGTGGACGGGAACCGCCGCGTACCCGTGCCCCGCCAGCCACCCGCGCAGGGCCGAGGCGTCCAGCGCCGCCACCTGCGGGTCGAGGGCCAGCAGGTCGATGCCGCCGGGACCGACCAGCGCCGCCAGCACGGGACGGGCGTCCGGGCCGGGCAGCGTGAAGTCCAGCAGCGCCGCCGTCTGCGGCGACCAGCGCAGCACGCGCGCGACCTGCGCGACCAGCGGTTCGCTCAGGGTGGGGTGCAGCGGGCCGGGACCGCTGAACATCCGCTCGGGGGCCGTCACGAGCGACTTCCGCAACTGGGCAGGGAAGAACGGCAACACACAGACAGCGGCAGCAGAGCGGGGGGCAGCATCGCCCCGAGTGTAGGCGATGGGCGGGCGCACCGGCGCGGGAAAAACCGTCAGTTGCACCCGGCAGCGGAGGCGCCGCCCGTGACGGCCGGTCGTGGTGTCCCGCGCGGCGCAACTGCAACCCGCGCCGGCATTCAGTGTGGCCCGGCCCGCCTAGAATGACGCTCATGACGGACGTTTCCACCACAACCCCCACCACCCCCCTGACGCGCGGCGAGGTGCCGCGTGACGTGCTCGTGGCGTGGCTCAACGAGTACCTGAATGTCGGCGCGTACCCGGACCCCAGCCTGAACGGCCTGCAGATCAGCGGCACCGACGTGATCCGCCGCGTGGCCGTCAGCGTGGACACCAGCCTCAAGACCCTCCAGCATGCCGCCGACAGCGGCGCGGACCTGCTGATCGCGCACCACGGTCTGTTCTGGGGCCAGCCGCTGCCCGTCACCGGCCCGCACCGCGACCGCCTGCGCGCGGCGATCATGGCCGACCTGAACCTGTACGTGTCGCACATTCCGCTGGACGCGCACCCGGAAGTCGGGAACAACGCCATGATCGCCCGCGCCCTGACCCTGCAGAACCTGCGCCCGTTCGGGGACTGGCAGGGCCACAAGATCGGCCTGGCCGGCGAACTGCCGTTCGAGCAGACCCTGCAGGACTTCGCGGACCGCGTGCAGAAACTCACGGGCGAGATCTGCCTCGTGCACGGCGGCGGGCAGTCCCCCACCGTTCACCGCCTGGGCATCCTGAGCGGCGGCGGGGCCGGCAGTGTCGCCGAGGCCGCCGCGATGGGCCTGGACACCCTGCTGACCGGCGAACCCGAACACAAGCACTTCCATGACGCCTTCGAGTACGGCGTGAACGTCGTGTACGCCGGACACTACGAGACCGAGGTCTTCGGCGTGCGCGCCCTGGCCGCCCGCCTGGAAGACGAGTTCGGGCTGGCATGGCAGTTCCTGCACCACCCCACCGGCCTGTGACCGGGACCGCGACCCACCCGCCCGGCGGCCTGTTCATCTCGCTCGAAGGCCCCGAAGGCGCGGGCAAGAGCACGCAACTGGCCCGCCTCGCCGCGCAACTGGAAGCCCACGGGCAGACGCACACCGTCACCCGCGAACCCGGCGGCACGCCCCTGGGCCTGCGCGTGCGCGAGGTCCTGCTGGACCCGGCCCTGACCATCGACCCACTGCCGGAATTCCTGCTGTACTCGGCCAGCCGCGCCCAGCTGGTCCGCAACGTCATCCGCCCGGCACTGGAACGCGGCGAGGTCGTCCTCTGCGACCGCTACGCCGACTCCAGCCTCGCGTACCAGGGCGGCGGGCGCGGCCTGAACGCAGGGTTGCTGCGGCAGATCACGCAGGAGGCGACCGGGGGGCTCACGCCGCACCTGACGGTCCTGCTGGACCTCGACCCGGCCGTGGGCCTGGAACGCGCCGCCCGCCGGGGGCAACCCGACCGGCTGGAACAGGCGGACCTGGACTTTCACCGCCGGGTCCGTCAGGCCTTCCTGACGCTGGCCGCCGCCGACCCCGACCGGTTCCTGATTCTGGACGCCACGCAGGACCAGGACACCCTGGCGGACCTGATCTGGCAGGCTGCGCAGGCCCGCCTGCCCTGATACGGACTGCCGTTTATTTCGTTAACAGATCGGTGGTGTTCCGATCTGTCGGCGAAACAGACGGAATCCGTATGATACGGACAGCTGCAAGGCACGCGCCGCCCCGGAGTCCGGTGGCGGCGCGCGTGTCGATCGGCGGTGAACTTCTGCTCAGCGGCGGGGCGCGGCGCGGCCACCCACGCCGGGATCGACCTTCACGCCCGGCACCTTCACCTCGAACAGCGTGCCCCAGCGTTTGCCGGTCAGCAGCAGCGTGCCGCGTTCCGGCACGAACGCAATGCCGTTGGGCACGTCGTCGAAGGTCAGGGGCCGCCCGGCCTGCGCGGCGTCCCGGCTGGCCTCGCGGGTCAGGGCGGACACGTCGATCCAGGCGGTGACCTTCCCGGTCTGCGGGTCGATTCGCGCGATCCGGTCGGTCAGCCACACGTTGGCGTACACGCTGCCCTGCACGTACTCCAGTTCGTTCAGGTTCTTCACGGGCTGCCCCTGGTCCGTAACCCGGACGGTCCGCACGGCCCGGAAGGTTTTCGGGTCGCGCCACACCAGCGAGGACGTACCGTTACTCATGATCAGGTGCTTGCCGTCGTGCGTGAGGCCCCAGCCCTCGCCGCTGTACCGGAACCGGCCCGTTTCCTTCAGGGTCGCGGCGTCGAACGTGAAGGCCACGCCCTCCTGCCACGTCAGGTGGTACGCCGTGGACCCCAGGACCGTCACGCCCTCACCGAACGCAGTGGGAATGGGTGTCGCCACCTGAAGGTCGGGCTTCCCGGTTTTCAGGTCGGTGCGCCGCACGCCGGAACGCCCGGTCTCGCCGGTGCTTTCCACGTACCGTCCGCCGCCCAGGTACTGCAACCCCTCGGTGAATGCCGCGCGGTCGTGCGGGTAGCGGGCCGTGACGACCGGAACGATCACCGGCGCCGCCGGAGTGGCCGCAGCCGGGGCTGACGCGGTCTGGGCCGCAGCCGGGCCGCCCGCAGGCAGGAGCAGGAAGGGAAGCAGGAGAAGGGAACGCCGCACGCCCTCATGGTAGACCGAGCCGGGCCGCAGACCTTCATGCTTCCTTGAGGGCTGTCCAGAACAGGGCCGCGACCTGCGCCGCTCATACGGACTGCCGTCTGTTTCGCCGCCAATCCGAGTCCGGATCAGCCGGTTCCCAGGACGGCCGCCGCGCCCTCCCGGACCGCCGCGTGCGGGTCGTCCAGCAGTGCCCGGACGTGTCCCGGTTCACCCCACTGGCCCAGCGCCCAGGCGGCCGCCTCGCGCACCTCCCAGGCGGGGTCCTGCGCGCCCAGCAGCAGCAGCGGCCAGCCGCGCGGGTCGCGGGTGTTGCCCAGGACCGTCAGGGCGTTGCGGGCCATGCCCTTGCGCCGGGGGCGCAGGAACGCCGTGCCCGCCCACTGCCGCTCGAACTCCCGCTCGCTGACCCCGAAGAAACGGCTCAGGTCCGGGTGCGCCAGGTGCGGGTCGGGTTTCAGCAGGCGTGCCAGCGGCCCGGCCTTCACGGTCCACGGGCAGACCTCGCTGCACACGTCGCACCCGAACAGCCAGTCGCCCACCCCGGCCCGCAGGTCGTGCGGCACCGGGCCACGGTGTTCGATAGTCAGGTACGAAACGCAGCGCCGCGCGTCGATGGCGCGGTCCGGGCCGATCGCGCCGGTCGGGCAGGCCGTGACGCAGCGCACGCAGCGGCCGCAGCGGTCCGGGTGCGCCGCGCCGCCGTCCGGGGCGGGCAGGTCGGTCAGGACAACCGCCAGCGTCACGAACGCCCCCAGGCCCGTGTTGATGGTCATGCCGGACCGGCCGCGCCAGCCCAGCCCCGCGCCGGACGCGAACAGCCGCTCCATGACCGGCCCGTGATCCACGTACCCGCGTGCGCGCACGCCCAGCGCCGCCGCCTCCTGCTCCAGGCGGGTCAGGACCGGCTGCAACTGATCGTGGTAGTCCGGCGTCCAGGCGTACCGCGCCACGCGGCCCACCCGCACGCCCCCCTCTGGACGGACGGGCGGCGCGAAGGCATGCGACACGCCCAGCACCAGCACGCTCCCCACACCCGGCAGCCGCTGGGCGGGATCGGCCCGCACCGGTAACTGCCGTTCCAGGTAGGTCATGCCCGCGTGCCGTCCGGCGTCCAGCCACGACTGGTATTCCTGCACGGCGGCGTCCGGTACCGGTGCCGGAGCCCAGCCGACCGCGTCGGCGCCCAGCGACAGGGCCAGTTCGGACAGTTGATCGGCCGGACTGCTCATACGGGCTCCGACTGAATGGGCTGCAAAGCCCGTCGGGTCCGAGCGGATGCGAGTGGGAGCCGGGCGGGTTCCGGACGTGGAGCTAGCAATCCGGTGACGTTCCGGATTGCTGGCGAAACAAACGGAATCCGTATCACGGGGCGCAGTATGCCCCGAAAGCAGCCCGGCCGACCGTGCCCGGTGACTGGAGTGGATGACCCTTACCCGAGTTGCGCGGCAGCCGCCCCGTCCAGGAACCACACGGGGCCGGTCACGCCCGCGACCGGGTGGTTGCCCTCGCCGCGCTGCACCTCGGCCAGCACGCCCGCCTTGCCTGCGCCCGTGACCAGCAGCCAGCGCTGACGCGCGGCGTTGATCTCGGGGAACGTGAAGGTCAGGCGCTCCGTGTCGAGTTTCGGCACCCGGTTCGCCGTGACCCGCCCACCGGCGTTCAGGGCGTCCGTGCCGGGGAACAGGCTGGCGGTGTGCCCGTCGTCGCCCATGCCCAGCAGCACCACGTCCAGTTGCGCGGGCAGCGCCTGCGCGTAGGCCTGCGCGGCGTCGCTCAGCGGGCGGACCTCGCCCTCCATGCGGCGCACCTGTTCCGGCGGCACCGGCACGTGCCGCAGCAGTTCCTCGTGCGCCAGGCGGTAGTTGCTGTCCGGGCTGTCCGGCCCGACCGAGCGTTCGTCGCTGAAGTACACGTGCGTGGCCTCCCACGGGACGCCGGGCAGGTCGCGCAGCGCGGCGTACATCAGTTTCGGGGTGCTGCCGCCGGACAGCGCCACGTGAAACGCGCCGCGCGCCGTGACGGCCTCGCGGGCCGCCTGCACGAACGCGTGCGCGGCGGCCACGGCCGTCTCCTGCGGGGTGGGGAAGACCCGGCGTTCACTCAGGGCGGCGCTCACAGCGTCTCCTTGGCGAGCGCCCAGGCGTGCTCGAACACCTCGCCGCGCTCCGGGCGGGCCATCACGCGCGCCAGTCCGTCGGCCAGCGTCATGGTGGGCACCGGCACCTCGGATTCACGGTTCACGCCGTCCCAGCGGCACGTCAGGCGCACCACGTCGTTCCCGGCGCCACTCTCGGCGCTCAGCACGAAGCGCACGCCGTCGCCCAGCAGTTCCACGCCGCACAGGTCGCCGTTCTCGCGCCCGCAGCGGCCCGAACGGAACTCCACGTTCCGCAGGTCCGTCCAGCCCAGCGTGTCGGCAATGAATCCCGCGTACAGCCGCGCCGGAAGGTCCTTCTTCCCGGCGTGCCGGACGATCAGCCGGTCGATGCGCGGCAGTTGCCGGGCCGCGTCGGGGCTGTCGAACACCTGCGCCAGCGCCTCACGCCACGGCGCCGAGCGGCTCCAGCCCAGGTCCGCCAGCGCGTAGTGCCGCGAGGGCGGCATGTCCAGCGTCAGGCTGTCCACGATCACCTGATCGGCCAGGTCGGTCAGTTCGGCCAGCAGCGTGCCCTCCGGGCGGCTGTCCGCGCCCCACCACACGTGGTTCACGGTGGCCGGGCGGATCAGCGGCAGGATCGCGCCCTGAAGCTGCTCGGCGCTGGCCTCCAGCGTCAGGCGTTCCACGTACAGCCCGCCGGTCTGCGGTACGAGGCTGGCGTGCACGGTCAGGTCGTCCGTGCCGTCCATCACGCCGATGATCTGCCGCCCCGCGTACCGGCCCTCCAGGCCCGCCAGTGCCGCCTGCACGCGCTCCAGGTGTTTTTTCACGGTCAGGGCGATGATGTTCCCGGTGTACGCGCGGGTCTCGACGTTCGTCTGCACCCACAGTTCGTCCAGCGTCACCTGGGCCTTGCGGACGGTCGTGTCCACCGGGCCCAGCGGTTTCAGGTCGGTCGCGTAGGTCATGAGTGCCCTCCGGGCAGGCGGATGGCGGACAGCGAGTGGCTGATGGCTGATGGCTGATGGCGGATGGGGAGGATCTGATCCATCACCGGTCCTCCATACTTCAGCGTCTTCACAGGCGCCGCCAGCGGCGGTCGTCGCCCATCAGTTCGTCGGCCTCGTCCGGACCCCAGGTGCCGGACGTGTAGTTCGGGAAGTCTGGTCCCTTCTCGCGGCGGCCCGGTTCGGCCTCCCAGACGTCCAGGATGCCGCTCACGATCTGCCACGCCAGGTCCACCTCGTCCTCGCGGGGGAACAGCGTGGCGTCCCCGACCATCGCGTCGAGCAGCAGGCGCGAGTACGGGCTTTCCAGCTGCGCGCCGAACGCGTCGTAGCGGAAGTCCATGACCACCTCGCGCAGCACCATCTCCTGCCCCGGCGTTTTACTGCTGAACTTCAGGCTCACGCCCTCGTCCGGCTGGATGCGGAAGGCCAGCACGTTGCGTTCCAGCCCACCGGGGAAGATGCCCAGCGGTGGGCGTTTGAACACCACGGCGATCTCCGTGACCTTCTTCGGCAGCCGCTTCCCGGTCCGCAGGAAGAACGGCACGCCCTGCCAGCGCCAGTTGTCCACTTCCAGTTTCAGGGCCACGTAGGTGGGCGTGACACTGCCGGGCTTCACGTTCGGTTCCTCGCGGTAGCCCGTGACCTTCTCGCCGTACATGGTGCCCGGCCCGTACTGCCCGCGCACCGCGACCGACTTCACGCGGCCCGACGGGATCTCCTTGACGGCGCGCAGCACCTTGACCTTCTCGTCGCGGATGGCGTCCGCGTCGAAGGCGGCCGGGGGTTCCATGGCGGTCAGCGCGAACAGCTGCATCAGGTGGTTCTGAAGCATGTCGCGCACCACGCCCGCCTCCTCGTAGTACCCGGCGCGGCCCTCCAGGCCCAGGTCCTCGCTGGCCGTGATCTGCACGTGATCCACGTACCCACGGTTCCACAGCGGCTCGAAGATCGCGTTCCCGAAGCGGATCGCCATCAGGTTCTGCACGGTCTCCTTGCCCAGGTAATGGTCGATGCGGTACACCTGCGACTCGTCCCAGACCTTGTGAATGGCGTCGTTCAGTTCGCGGGCACTGGCCAGGTCACGCCCGAAGGGTTTCTCGATCACCAGCCGGCGCCAGCCCTCGCTCTGATCCGCCAGGCCCAGGCGGCCCAGGCCGTTACTGATCGGCTCGAACAGGCTGGGCGGGGTCGAGAGGTAGAACAGGGCGTTCTTGCGCCCGCCGTGCGCTTCCTCGGCCCGGTCGAGTTCCTTGCCGACCAGGTCGTACACCTCGTCCCCGGCGAAATCACCGTACTCGTAGTACAGCAGGTCCCGGAATTTCTCCAGGCTGCCGGGCTGAATGGCGTCGGTCTCCTTGCTTTCCTTCAGCGCCGCGATCGCGTAGTCCTTGAAGGCCTCGTCCGTCATCTCCTGACGGCCCACGCCCACGATGTTGAACGCACTGCCCAGCAGGCCGTCCTGCCACAGGCCGAACACGGCGGGCAGCAGCTTGCGGCGCGACAGGTCGCCGGTCGCGCCGAAGATCACCAGCGTGGCGGGTTCCGGCGCGCGGTTGCGGCGCATCAGCGCCCGGAAGGGATTCTGGCCGTCATGACCGGGCGCCGAGCCGTCCTCGACCCGGCCTGCCGTGCGCGCCGGTTTCCGGGCGGAGGTCTGCGCGGTCTTCACGGTGGCTCCCCGCCCGGCCGGAGCAGGCTGCGCCACGCCCACCGTGCGGGCCGCGAGGTCCGTCTCCACGTTCGCCTTCACCTTCGCCGCGCTGGCCTTGCCCGCACCCTTCCTGCCCGCACCCTTACCGGCTGCGCTCCCGGCCGGAGCCCCGGCAGCGGCTTTCGGGTCGGCTTTCGAAGTCGCTTTTGAAGTGGCTTTCGTGGGGGCTTTCGGGGTGGCCTTCGCGGCCGCTTTCTTCGGGGTGCTCATTCGTCACCCTTCACACGCTGCTGGCCGGTCTCGCCCAGCTGCTCGGCGCTGCTGCCGTCCCCTCCGCCGCTGCGGCCGATGTTCGCCGGGGCCGACGCACTGGGGTGATCCCCGGCCTGCACTTCCGGCACCATGCCCTCCTTGCGGGGCGTCTCGACGGTCTTGACCGCGTGCCCACCGAAGGCGCGGCGCATGGCCGAGAGCATCTGCCCGGCGTAACTGACCTCCTGCTGGCTGCGGAAACGCATCTGCGTGGCGAGCGTGATGACCGGCGTGGGCACGCCCAGCTCGATGGAATCGATGATCGTCCAGCGGCCCTCGCCGCTGTCGGCCACGTAATCCGAGAGTTTCTCGAACTCGGCCTTGTTCTGCAGTGCCTCGGCCGTCAGGTCCAGCAGCCACGAACGCACCACGCTGCCGTGACGCCACAGTTCCGCGATCTGCGCCATGTCCAGGTTGAAGCCCTGGTGGGCTTTCATCAGCTCGAACCCCTCGGCGTAGGCCTGCATCATGCCGTACTCGATGCCGTTGTGGACCATCTTCACGTAGTGGCCGCTGCCGGCCGGGCCCATGCGTCCCCAGCCGCGGTCCGCGCCGGGCGCGAGCACCTCGAACACCGGGCGCAGGCGTTCGACGGCCTCCTCGGTCCCGCCGATCATCATGGCGTAGCCTTCCTGAAGGCCCCACACGCCGCCGGACGTGCCGACGTCCACGAAGTGAATGCCCACCCTGGCGAGTTCCTGGGCGCGCTGCACGCTGTCTTTGTAGTTGCTGTTGCCGCCGTCGATGACGATGTCGCCGGGTGCGAGGCGCCCCGCGAGGTCGTCGATGACGCTCTGGGTGATCTTCCCGGCGGGCACCATCATCCAGACGGCGCGCGTACCAGGCTCGCCGAGCGAGGCGATCAGTTCGTCCATGGAGCGCGCGCCGCGGGCGCCCTGCGCCTCGATGTGCGCGACGCTGTCCTCGCTGCGGTCGAAGCCCGTGACCTCGATGCCGCCGCGCGTGAGCCGCAGGACCATGTTGCCGCCCATCTTGCCGAGTCCAATCATGCCGATCTTCATTGCGTGACCTCCTGCCGTCCGGAACCGATTCCAGTCCGGCGGCTTTACCGCCCGCCACTATACGACTGCGCTGCGGGCCTCCCATCTGTCCTCAGCTCACGTTTCGGCCCTGAGCTGTTCTGAAGGGCAGGTGGGGGCGGCCACGTCCCGGAGCTGTCCGGCGTGTGCGGCGCGACCCGGAGCGGCTGGGTACTCATGAGGCTGAGTACTCATGAGGCTGGGCAATCCATGAGAGAGACCGTGTTGACATATATCTGTTGAAACAACTACTTTGGAAGACAGGTCTCCCACTGTCAGGGGACCGGCCACGCCAGGAGGACACCCCCGCACGAAACGCTGCTTCCGTCACCCGGCCCGGCCACCGCAGGGAGACAATGACCCACACATGCCAGACACCCTGACCACGGACACCGTAAGTCCAGACGCCCCGACCTCCGCCACCCAGCCCGGCGCACCCGGCAGCCTCCAGCACCAGGCGTACCTGGCCCTGCAACGCCTCGCCCTGCGCCAGCAGCACGAATGTTCGGAACTGCTCCGCGAGTACGGCCTGAGCGCCCCGCAGTTCAACGTGCTGCGCATCCTGCGCGGCGCAGAAACGGACGGCCTGACCTGCAGCGAGATCAGCGACCGCCTGCTCGTGCACGACCCGGACGTGACCCGCCTGCTCGACCGCCTCCAGAAGGCCGGACTGGTCAGCCGCGACCGCGACCGCCCGGACCGGCGCATCGTCGCCACCCGCCTGACCCCCGCCGGACACGACCTGCTGGCCCGCATCGACCGGCCCCTGATGGAGCTGCATGCCCAGCAGTTCGCGCACCTGAGCGGCACCCGGCTTCAGCAACTGCTGACGCTCCTGACCCCCCCGGAGGACACCCCATGACCACCCTGACCCCCACCACCGCCGACCGCACCGACCTCGCCCTGCTGCTGATCCGCCTCGCCGCCGGACTGGTCTTCGTCATGCACGGCATTCAGAAATTCTTCACGTACACGCTGCCCGGCACCACCCAGGCATTCACGCAGATGGGCGTACCCGTGCCCGGCATCAGCGCCCCCCTCGTCGCGGGCGTCGAACTGATCGGCGGCCTGCTGCTGATCGCGGGCGTCCTGACCCGCTGGGCCGGCGCGGCCCTGGCCGTGAACATGCTCGCCGCCATTGCGCTGGTCCACCTGAAAGCCGGGTTCTTCAACCCGAACGGCGTGGAATTCCCGCTGGTCCTGCTGGCCGCTGCCGCCGCGCTGGCCGTCGCCGGCCCCGGCCGTTACCGCCTGCCCGCCGGCCCCGCCTGAACCAACAGGGCCTGAACCCAGAACGCGCGCGGCCTGACCTGCGTTCCGCCCCCCGTCACGACCGGGTAGGCTGAGTTTCATGGGCAGTCACCTGTGGTGGTACGTCGAACCCTACGAACCGGATGTCGCGGTCGTCCTGCACCGGGTCCGGCAGCGTGAATTCCAGGCGGGCCGGTACTCGCCGGTCATTCCGTACCCGGCGTTCCCGGTGACCGCGCACTCGCCCGCACCGGGAACGCCGCACGACAGCATCGACGACGCCCTGGAAGCCGCAGACGCCGACGGCACGCGCACGATCCTGGACGTGCCGGGCCTCGCAGCCAGCGACGACGACTGGGGCATGAGGCAACTGAGCGACGAGGCACTGCTGAACCTGTTCGGCACCACGCAGCCGACCCTGACGCAGGTGCAGGCCAGTGACGCACTGACCGAACCCCTGGGCCGGGGAGAGAGTCTCTACGTGGTGGCCTACGCGGCCGGGCAGCCCGCGCACCTGTACTTCACCGGCTACTCCTTCGACTGATCCAGGCGGCCCGACCCGGACCCTGTGCCCGGAGAGACCAATGCCCGCGCCACCCGGTGCTACCGTACCCTCATGACCGCCACCGTCCCCACCGGAACCGCCCTGCTCGACCGGGCCGCGCAGGGCGAGCGCCTGCACCACGCCGAGATCGAGGCGCTGTACGCCCTGCCGCTGCCCGACGTGGCCGCCGCCGCGCACCACCTGCGCCTCGCGCGCCGCGACCCGCGCACCGTATCGTTCCTGATCGACCGGAACATCAACTACACGAACATCTGCAACGTCGGCTGCAACTTCTGCGCCTTCTACCGCACGCCCCGCCAGAAAGACAGTTACACCCTGGATTACGAGCAGATCAGCCACAAGATCCGCGAACTCGAGGCGGTCGGCGGCACGCGCATCCTGCTTCAGGGCGGCGTGAACCCCGCGCTGGGCCTGAACTACTACACCGGCCTGCTGCGGCACGTGAAGGCCAACCACCCCACCATCCGCATCGACGCCTTCTCGCCCGAGGAGGTGCTGTTCATGGAGAAGACCTTCGGGCACACCCTGGACGCCCTGCTGGACATCCTGATCGAGGCCGGACTGGACGGCCTGCCCGGCGCGGGCGGCGAGATCCTGGAAGACGACGTGCGTGCCAAGGCCGCGCCTGCCCGCATCCGCAGCGAGGACTGGTTCCGCATCATCGACGCCGCGCAGCGCAAGGGCCTGTACACCATCGCCACCATGGTCATCGGGTTCGGTGAAACGTACGCGCAGCGCGCCAGTCACCTCCTGAAGATCCGCGACCAGCAGGACAGGGCGGCCCGCGAGTACGGCGGGAACGGCTTTTCCGGTTTCGCCATGTGGACCCTGCAGACCGAGCACACCCGCCTGCACGGCAAGGCGCCGGGCGCGACCGCGCACGAGTACCTGCAACAGCTGGCCATTGCCCGCATCGCGCTCGACAACGTGCCGAACATTCAGGCGTCATGGCCCGCGCAGGGCTTCAAGGTCGCGCAGTCCGCGCTGTACTACGGCGCCAATGACCTCGGCAGCACCATGCTCGAGGAGAATGTCGTCTCGGCGGCCGGGGGGCACGGGCGGCACAACGCGACCGTCCGCGAACTGATCCGCATCGCCGTGGACGCCGGATTCGACCCCGCCATCCGCAACAGCCGCTTCGAGATCATCGAACGCCCGGACGTGAACGCCATCCTGGCGCGCGGCGAGACCAACCCGGAAGGGGACCGCGCCGTCGGCGCCTCTGCCGCCCGCTGACCCTGCTGCTCGCTGACTCTGCTGCCCGCTGAACCACAGACAGACGCACGCACCTGCCGGAACGGACCGGGGTGCGTGCGTCTGTCTTCAGTTGTGTCTTTTCGCGGTGCCGTCTCTCCTGGGGCCACCCGTGTCGGTCAGGCCGCGCCGGGGTAGCGGTACGCGGCGTCGCGGCGTACCTGCCGTTCGATGTCGTCCAGGGTCGCGGCGTACAGTTCGGCACTCACGCGGCCCAGCAGTGCCAGTTCCAGCGTGGCCTGTTCCAGCGTGTCGTGCACGCTGCGGTGCTGCCAGCCCGGCCCCTCGGCTTCCAGGCGCACGCGGCCAGCTGCGGTGAGAATCCTCACGCGGCCAGCGTCCAGCCGCGTATCGCTGAAATGACGGGGAACGTTCATGCCCACAGCATAACCAGCGCGCATGACGGGCGCATCCGCCAAAGTAATGATGTCTTCACGCAGCGGGCGGCCGTTACTGTGGCCTGTCCCGCTCCGACCCTTTCTGCTCGGCGGTTTTCTGCTCGGCGCGGCGGCGCAGTTCGGCTGCGAGGTCCGTGAAGTCCTGCGCGCCCGGCAGCACCCGGCGGGACTCCTGCTTGGCTTCCTGCACGACCCGCACCTGCTGGTCCCTTGAGGCGGGCAGGCCCAGCGTGCGCCGCTCGAAGTAGTTCTGCGCCAGTCGGCCCAGCGCGAACGTCCAGCCGTACACGGCGGGCGCGGTGATCAGGCCGCCGATCACGGGCAGCGCCAGTTTCGCCAGTCCGCGCATGACCTGCCGGGCGGCGAACCCGTACGCGAAGGTCACGCCGAGTTCCTGCGCGATCTCGCGGGCGCGTTCGCTGCTGACATCGAAGCCGTAGATCTTGCCGATGTGCAGCACCATCTTGGCCTGCACGGGCGAGATCAGCAGGATGTCCGCGAAGGGGATGGGTTCCACGGCAATCGCGCCGGCCAGCAGAGCGGCGCTCTTGATGACTTCCTCGACGTTCTCCTCGCGGCTCAGGGCCGGGTCCACATCGAAATTGAAATTGTCCAGCACCTGTTTCACGAGCGGCGGCAGCATATCCCCGAGTGTACCGCCGCCGCCCGGAGGCGCGTGAGGCTGCCTTCACCGTCCCTGCACGCCCCCCCCCCGCGCACTCCCGCGTCCCTCCGGTCACGCTTCCGGTCACGCTTCGGGGCATGCTTCCGGTCACGGCAGGAGAACGGGCACGCGCAGGGGGGGAGGTCGCGTGCCCGGTCGGAGGGAAGGATGAGGGGCATAACACCACTCGCCTCTCATGGTACGTACCGTCCCTTACACCCGCATGACAGGCAGCTCAGGGTGAACTGCATCAAGACCGGATGCGCCGCTCATCCCGGCCTGGGCGGCGCCGCTCAGCGTTTCCAGCGGACGCCGTCCTTGGTGTCCTCGACAGTCACCCCCACCTTCGTCAGGGTGTCTCGCAGCTCGTCGGCCTCGGCGTACTGCTTGTTCAGGCGGTAGTTCTGCCGGGCCTTCAGGACGAGGTCCATCAGGGCGCCCACCACCTGCGAGTCGTCGCTCTGCGTGGGGGCCGCGCCGCCCGCGAACAGGCCCAGCACCTCGCCACCAAGGTCGCGGTAGGCGCGCTGGGCGGCTTCCAGCGTGCCGCGCGGCACCTCGCCCGTGTTCATGGCGGCATTCAGGTCGGTGGTCAGCCCGAACAGCGCCGCGACGGCCTTGGGCGTGTTGAAGTCGTCGCGCAGGGCGTCCTCGAACGCCTGGACGTGCGCGGCGATCTTCGCGTCCAGCGCGGCGTTCTGCCCGGCAGGTGCATTCGGCAGGCGGCGTTCGACCTCGTGCAGCGCCTCGGTCAGGCGGCGGTATCCGCTGCGGGCCGACTCGAAGGCCGCGTCACTGAACTCGGTGATCGAGCGGTAGTGACTGCCGACCAGCAGGAAGCGCACCACCATCGGGTCGTGCTGCGCCAGGACGTCCTGAATGGTCAGGAAGTTGCCCTTGCTCTTGCTCATCTTCTCGCCGCCGATGGTCAGCATGTTGTTGTGCATCCAGTACCGCGCAAACGCGTGCCCGGCCGCCTCGGCCTGCGCGATCTCGGCCTCGTGGTGCGGGAACTGCAGGTCCAGGCCGCCGCCGTGAATGTCGAAACCCTCCCCGAGGTACTTCAGGCTCATGGCGGAGCACTCGATGTGCCAGCCGGGAAAGCCCACGCCCCACGGCGACTCCCAGCGCATGATGTGGCCGGGCTCGGCGTTCTTCCACAACGCGAAGTCACGCGGGTCGCGTTTCTCCTCGCGGACCGCCTCGCGCACGCCTTCCTCCTGATCGTCCAGTCGGCGGCCCGACAGCTTGCCGTACTGCGGCCAGGAGCGCACGTCGAAGTACACGCTGCCCGCCGACTCGTACGCGTGGCCCTTCTCGATCAGTTCTGTGATCAGCGCGATCTGCTCGCCGATGTGACCGGTCGCGCGCGGGTTGATGCTGGGCTTCAGGACGTTCAGGGCCTCCATGTCTTTCACGAACGACCACATGTACTTGTCCGCGACCTCCATGGGCTCCAGCTGCTCCAAGCGGGCGCGGGCGAGCATCTTGTCCTCGCCGTCGTCGGAGTCGTTCTGGAGGTGGCCCACGTCGGTGATGTTCGCCACGTACCGCACCTTGTACCCGAAGTGCGTGAACGCCCGGCGGATCACATCGAACGCGACCTCCTTCTTCGCGTGGCCCAGGTGCGCGTCGCTGTACACGGTCGGCCCGCACAGGTACATGCCCACCCGGCCCGGCGTGGTCGGCTCGAAGGTGACCTTCTGGCGGGTCAGGGTGTCGTACAGGACGATGTTCGGATCGGGCAGGCGGGGTTCGGGACGCTGGGTCATGATGTCTCCTCGTTCAGTAGGCGATACGTTCAGTAGGCAATAAAAAGACCGCGCCACATAGATCAGGGGCGCGGTCACGGACGCTGGGCTGCGCGTGGGCCGCTAGGGAAGGCAACACAGGGTCGTCATACGTTTAATGTAGCAGAGAAGACCCGCCCGGCAAGGCCGCCGCCGGTTCCGGCACGGGCGCATGCGGCCGGTGCAGCGCGCCCAGCAGCGTCTCCGTGAACGCCCGGATGACCGGCAGGTTCGCGCGGTGCGGCAGGGTCGCCAGCGCCAGCGGCCGCATCAGCCGCTCGGGCAGCGGGAGTGCCACCAGCCCGGCAGGCAGGGGTTCCAGCGCCAGCCGGGGCATCACGCTGACGCCCAGCCCGTGCGCGACCATGCCCAGAATCACGCTGTCCTCTCCGATCTCGGTCACCTGCTCCGGCTGCACGCCGCAGCGCCGCAGGTACCCCATCACGCGCAGGTTGCAGGTGTTCGGCCCCGGCGCCAGCAGCAGCGGCCCTCCCAGGTCGTCCGGCGTGACCGGGTGCGCGCCGCGCCGCGCGGGTGCCACGAACAGGTACTCGTCCATGACGAGCGGGGTCAGGCGCAGGTCCGTCCAGTTCTCCTCGATCACGATGGCCGCGTCTGCCCGTCTGCGCCGCACCAGCCCCTCGCCGCCGCCCTCGGCCTCCCCGTCAAGGAGCTGCACCGTCACGCCCGGATGCTGCGCCCGGAACGCCGCCAGCGCCGGTGGCAGCAGGTGCGTGGCGGTCGAGCGGAACGACGCGACCCGCAGCATGCCGCGCAGTTGCGTGTCCTCCTGCGCGGCCAGCAGCGCGTCCCCCGCCGCCTGCACCGCCGCGCGCGCGTGCGTCAGCATCCGCTCGCCCGCCGGGGTGGGCACGGTCCCGGTACGCCCCCGGCGCAGCAGCGGCCGCCCCGCCAGCACCTCCAGCTTGCTGATCGCCTCGCTGAGCGTGGACTGCGACACGCCCAGCTCCGCCGCCGCCTCACTGAAGCCCCCGGCGTCCGTCACCGCCAGCAGGGCGCGCAATTGCGCCAGGGACGGCAGAACGACTGAGGTGGGGCGCGCAGAGGTCATGCCCCAGTGTAGGCCGCGCCCACCCCCGCCGGTATCGGGAAAACCGATGCGCTGTGCGCGGGGCAGCGTCCGCGCCGATGGTCAGCCCCGCCCCCGCAGGCGCACCCTGAGGGCATCACCGGCCACCCCGGCCGCGCCCCCAGAGGTAACCCCCATGACTGCCACCCTGCACTCCACGGCCCGCTTCCCCCTCACCCCCGACCTCCAGCCCCCCGCCCGGCAGGCTGACCCCACTGCACCCCTGCACAGCCTGCCCCTGTACAGCCTGGAGGTCATCGCCCCCGGTGGACGCGCCCCGCAGCTCGACGGCTGGACCGTGCAGAGCTGGCCCGTCGCCAGCCTCGGCGACCTGACCATCCAGGCCCGCCCCGACCACCACCCCGCCGCCCCGGACGACCTGCGCGCCGCGCTGACCCGCGCCGGATTCACACCCCTGGGCCCCATCCGCACCCACCGCTGAGAACCGCCGCGCCCGGCGCCATGAAGACCAGGACCATGAAGACCGGCCACATGAAGACCGGCCGAATCGTCCCTTGACCGGATCATCACAACGCGGCACGATACTGGCCGCATGAACAGCGACCACCCCCCTCAGCAGGCCAGCGCCGATCCAGTCCACCCGGGACCGGCCAGCGCCGGGCAGCTGAGCGTCTCGCTGGTCACCGTGCGCTTCCTGCGGATGCTGAGCATCACCCTCGAACAACTCGACGCCGTCCGGGACGCCAACGACCGCGCCGAATTCGCCGGACTGACCGCCCGCGCCGAAACCCTGGAAGCCGAAACGAACGCCCTGGAACGCGAGATCGAGGACCTCTGCCTGCACGCCTTCGCCGCCGGACTGACCGAACAGGAACTCGCCTTCCACCTGATGGTGTTCCGCAGCCTGTCGAACCTCGAACGGGTCGGGGATTACGCGTTCACGGTCGCCCGCGACCTGGAGACCTTCGCGCCCCGCGCCCGCAGCGCCACCCTTCAGGACGTGCTGCCCCTCGTGCGCCTGCTCTCGGAGATGCTCGAACGCCTCGCCTACGCCTTCGCCGAACGTGACGTGAACGCCGCCCGCGACGTCATGCGCCTCGACTACGAACAGGTGGACGCCCTGTACGAGCAGATGCAGCGCGCCAGCCTCACCCGCCTGCTCGAACGCCCGGAAGACACCAGCGTCGCCCTGACCGCCAGCCGCATGGCCCGCAACCTCGAACGGCTCGGGGATCACCTCGTGAACGTCGCCGAACGCCTCGAACACGTCGTGACCGGCCTGAACCCAGCCTCAAACTGAACCCGGCCCCCACCTGAACCGCGCGCCCACCGGCAACGGGACGCGGGGTGCTCCTGATGGAGGGCACCCCGCGCGTCTGTGGCCTGCGGCGATCAGGCGACCGGCGCGACCCGGTCCGTGTGAATGGCTCGCTCCTCGCTCTGCGCGCCCTTCAGCAGCGGCATGACCAGTTCCCCGAAGCGCCGCGCCTCCTCCTCGTGCGGGTAGCCGCTGAAGATGAACGAACTGAAGCCCATGTCCTCGTAGCGGCGGATCTTCGCGGCCACCTGCTCGGGACTGCCGATCAGGGCCACGCCCACGCCGCTGCGGGCCATGCCCACGCCCGCCCAGAGGCCGGGTTCGACCATCAGGTCCGCGTCCAGTCCCTTCATCATGTCGATCTGGCGTTTCTGGCCCACGCCGTCCACGTGCGCGTGGCTCGCCACGAACGCCGCCCGCACCTCCGGGTCCACGCGGCTGATCAGACGCTCGGCGGCCGCGCGGGCCTCGGCCTCGGTCTCACGGACGATCACGTGCGTCCGCAGCCCGTACCGCAACCGGCGGCCGGTCTTCGCCTCCAGCGCCCGCATCTGGTTCAGGCGCTCGGCAAGCATGTCCTCGCGTTCGCCCCACATCAGGTACACGTCCGCGAGGTCCGCCGCGATCTCCTGCGCCACCGGAGACGCCCCCCCGAAGTACAGCGGAATCGGCTGCACGGGCGCCGGGTCCAGCACCGCGTTCTCGAAGGCGTACAGGTCACTGCGGAACGACTGCGGCGGCGGGGCCGTCCACAGCTGCCGCAGGATCTGCATGAACTCCCGCGTGCGCTCGTAGCGCTTGCCGTGATCCTCGTTGTCGCCGTACATGGCGTTCTCGGCGGGGCTGCTGCCCGTCACGATGTTCAGCCGCACCCGCCCCGGGAACAGGTTCTGCAGGGTGGCCAGCATCTTGGCGTACATGGCCGGGTGGAACATGCCGGGCCGCACCGCGATCAGCAGCGCCGGATCGGTCGGCGCGCTGCGCGCCAGGGCCGCCACGGCCGCCGTGTAGTTCTCGTGTTCGCTGTGGTAGTTCGTGGCGGTCAGCAGTGCCTCGAAACCCGCCTCGCCCGCCGCGCTGATCAGCGACTGAAGGTACGCCAGCGTGGGCTTACGCGGCGGCTTGGTTTTCGTGCCGATGAACTCGCCGTCACGGGACAGTTGCAGAAACCACAGGAATTCGGACTGGGAAGGATTGGTCATAACAGGTCACCTGAAGAAGGGGAGGGCAGTGGGATGTGGGTCGTGGACAGCGGGTTGGTTCCATCAACCATGAACCGTCAACCGTCTACGCCTTGACGCCTCCGGCGGTCAGGCCGGACACGAAGCGTTTCTGGAAGATGGCGATCAGCAGCACGAGGGGCACGGTGGCGACCACGACGGCGGCGGCGATCAGCGGCCAGGGGAACGCGAATTCGCCCTGGTAGAGGGTCACGCCGACGGACACGGTCCGCATGGACAGTTTGGTGTTGAAGCTCAGGGCCAGCAGGAATTCGTTCCAGGAGTTCACGAACACCAGCAGCGCGGCCGTCACGACGCCCGGCGCGGAGAGTGGCAGGACCACGCGGGTCAGGGCGCCCACGCGGGTGGTGCCGTCTACCATGGCGGCCGATTCGAGGTCGCGGGGGATGGCGCTGAAGAACGCCACCAGCGTCAGGATGCCGATGGGCAGGCTCAGCGCGGCGTAGGGGAGGATCAGGGCGGGGTAGGTGTTCAGCAGGTTCGCGCCGCGCATCAGGCGGAACAGCGGAATCAGGAGGCTGACGACCGGGAACATGCTGAACGCCACGACGGCCGTCATGAGCAGGCCGCGCCCGCGCAGGTTCAGGCGGGCCAGGGCGTACGCGGCGGGCACGGCGGCCGCGATGCACAGCACGGTGCTCAGGAGGCTGACGGTCAGCGAGTTGAAGAAGAACTGCGCGAACGGCTGCTCGCTGAACACCCGGGCGTAATTGCTGAAATCCAGTTTCGAGGGCAGGTACTGCACCGGGAACTTCTGAAGCTCGCCTTCGGTTTTCAGGCTGGTCAGCAGCATCCAGATGAACGGGAAGAACCCGCCCACGATCAGGGCGGCCAGCGCGGCGGCGCGGCCCAGGCGCTGGGCGGGGCTCAGGTTCTCGTGTGTCTGTTCTTCCATCAGGAGTTCGCTCCGTCCCGCACGAAGCGGACGTACACGGCGGTCACGGCCAGACTCAGGGCGAACAGCGCGACGCTGAGGGTCGCGGCGTACCCGAAGTCCAGGAATTCGATGCCCGTGCGGTAGATGTACACGCCCAGCGTCTCCAGCAGGCCCTGTGCGGGCGCCTGCTGAATGAAGGTGTACGGGATGTCGAACACCTGCACGGCGCTGATGGTCCGGAAGATGAACGCCACGGCGAGACTGGGGGCCAGCAGCGGCAGGATCACCCGGAAGAACGTCTGGGTGGGGGTCGCGCCGTCCACCTGCGCCGCCTCGATCATCTCTTTCGGGATGCCCTGAAGGCCGCCCAGCACGATCAGCGCCACGAAGGAACTGGTCTTCCAGACGATCGTGACGACCATCGCCAGGACGCTGAGGCCCGGCGTGCTGAGCCAGCGCAGCGGCTCGTCGATGAGCCCGGCGCGGACCAGCAGGTCGTTGAACACGCCGTACTGCGCGTTGAACAGCCACGCGAAGATCAGGCCCGTGATGACGGGCGGCATGGCCCACGGCAGCAGCAGCGCCACGCGCGCCAGTCCGCGGGTCCGGCCCGGCAGGTGCGCGGCGAGCGCCATGGGAATCCCGACCAGGAACGAACCGCCGACGGTCATCACGCCGAAGAACAGGGTGTTACGCAGCGCCTGCCCGAAGCGGGGGTCCTCCAGCATCTGCGCGTACTGTTTGAGGCCCACGAAGCCCGTCAGCCACGGTTCGGTCAGTTTGTTCAGGTACAGGCTGTCACGGAAGGTGGTCAGCATCGGGAACAGCAGGACGCCCAGCAGCAGTGCGGCGGCCGGAAGCAGCAGCAGCGCGGCCAGTTGCGCCTCGCTGGGTTCCCGGCGGGGTCGGCGGGCCGGGGTGGGGTTGGGTGTGGTCATGAGGGTCACGTCTTTCGGGCGGGGGGGCGAGGGTGTCCGGGCGGGACGGGTCCGGCAGGGAGGGGGCGGCGCGCTGTCGACCGGCGCGGCGCCCCCCTGCCGGTGTCCTGACGGCGCTTACTTCAGCAGCGGGGTCAGGTCGCGTTTCATGTCGCTCAGGGCGGCGTCCACGGTCTTGCTGCCGGCGACGGCGGCCGAGACGTTGTTGCGGATGATCTCGCTGACGCGCGGGTAGGCGGGCGTGACGGGGCGCGGGCGGGCCTTGGTCACGATGGGGTACAGGGCCTTGAAGTGCGGGTTGGCGGCCAGCACGCTTCGGTCGTTGTACAGGCTCTTGCGGACCGGCAGGTACGCGCCCTTGACGGCCATTTCCTGCTGCACGCCGCTGCTGGCCATGAATTGCAGGAGTTTCACGCTGGCGGCCTTGTTCTTGCCGAAGGCGTTCACGCCCCATTCCCAGCCGCCGGTGCAGGTGGCGGTGGCGTTCTTGCCGAAGGCGGGCAGCGCGGCCACGCCCACGTCGCCCTTGACCTTGGTGGGCTGGGGGCTGTTGCCCTGGAAGTGCGCCCAGGCGTAACTCCAGTTCAGGCCGAACAGGACGTTCCCGGCCTGGAACTGCTGGCGGGAGTCGTCGGTTTTCATCTCGGCGCTGGCGGCGGGGGCCAGTTTGGTCTTCACGGCGTTCACCAGGAAGTTCAGGCCCTGTTTGGCGGCGGGGCTGGTCACGTCGTCCGCGCTGCCGCCGCCGGTCCAGGTCATTTCCAGGAAGTTGCAGACGGTGCCCTCGATGGGCGCGCCCTGGAAGTTGAAGCCCTGGAGGCTACCGCCCTCGGCTTTCTGGATGCGGGCGGCGGTCGCGGCGAGTTCCTCCCAGGTCTTGGGGACCTTGGCCTTGTACTTCTCGAGCAGGTCCTTGCGGTAGTACAGGAACTGCGCGTCGGTGAAGGCGGGCATGGCGTACAGCTTGCCATTCACGGTGGCGGCGTTGATGGGGCCGCTCAGGAAGGCTTTCAGGTAGGTGTCCTTGCTGGGCAGGTAGGCGTCGAGCGGTTCGGCCCACCCGGCGGCGGCGAAGGTGGCGGTGCGGACCACGTCGATCAGGAAGATGTCCAGGGTGCTGTCCTTGGCGGCCAGGACGGTGGTCAGGTACTGGTTCTGGGCTTCGCTGGTGGCGCCGCCGGTTTCGATCTTGATCCTGATGTTCGGGTTCTGTTTCTGGAAGCGGTCGAACAGCGGCTGGAAGATTTCCGGGCGTTGCTGGCTGCCCATGAAGACGTTCAGGGTGGTGGTGGCGGCGCTGGCTCCGCTCAGGAGGGTGGCGGCGGCCAGGGCGAGGGACAGGGTGATTCGGGTGCGCATGGTGGGACCTCCGGAGGTGGGGTGAGAGACGGAAACGGAATAGTGGACTTGTTTTATCAACAAAGCCCACGCCGGTCCAGTCACCCAGGAACGACTCCACTACACAGGCAGCCCGGACAGCGGGAAGGCGCGCCCGTCTGACGGGCCTCCGGCGGCTCAGCACTCGACCGTGAACCGGCACTCGGTGAACCGGCCGCCGGGTTCCGGACACACGCACGGCGCTGCGCCGCCCCGTGACTGCCCCGCGAACTGCCCTGCCAACCGAACCACCAACCGACCCGTGGCCGCCCTGCACTGGCGCCCGTTGCTGCTGCCCCGTGCCGCTGCTCTGTGCCGCTGCGCAGTGGATTGATGAATGAACTGACCCCCACAGCATGCCACGTCTGAACCGATACAGCCAACCACCCGTCACGGCGTCCAGGGCGCCCCTGCACCCCCGCCACACATGGAAGCGCTCCCGCCGCCATCAGGGCGCACCCGGCCGGAATCGCGGGCCGCCCGCCCCCAACCGCGCCCGCCGCCGCCCAGCACGCGCCGTACACTGACCGGCATGACCACAGCCGACATGCCCCGCTGGCGCACCGACGACCTGTATGCCAGCCTGACCGACCCGCAACTGGACCAGGACCTCGCCGCGCTCGGGCAGGACGTGCAGGCCCTGGAAACACTGTTCGACACGCACGCCGTCCGCGCCGGGTCGCCCGTCACGCCCGCCGCCACCGACGCCGCGCTGGGCGAACTGAACGCCGTCCTGACCCGCCTGGGCCGCGTGCGCGCCTTCGTGTACGCCTTCGTGACCACCGACAGCCGCGACGAGACCGCCCAGGCCCGCATGGCCGCCCTGACTACCCTGAGCCTGCCGCTCGGGCCGCTGGGCGCCCGCCTGACCGCGTGGCTGGGCGGCCTGGACGACGCGGCCGTTAGCGACCTGCTGGAGCAGAGCGCCGAGGCCCGCGCGCACGAGCACCGCCTGCGCCGCGCAGCCGAACTGGCCCGCCATCAGATGACCCCGCCCGAGGAGGACCTCGCCGCGCGGCTGCACCCCGCCAGCGGCGGCGGCTGGAACAAACTGCACGGCAACGTCTCCAGCACCCTGAAAGGCGAGTACCGGGGCCAGCCCCTGCCCGTGACCGCCCTGCGCGCCCTGGCCAGCGACCCCGACCCGCAGGTGCGCCAGGATGCCTACCACGCCGAGGTGGCCGCCTGGAAGACCCAGGAGACCGTGTTCGCCGCCTGCATGAACGGCGTCAAGGGCGAGGAGGGCACCCTGTCCGCCCGGCGCGGCTTCACCGACCCCGTCGCCCCCAGCCTGATCAGCAACGGCATCGACCGCCAGACGCTGGACGCCATGCAGGCCGCTGTCGTCCGCTCCCTGCCGGACTTCCGCCGGTACTTCCGCGCCAAGGCCCGCCACCTGGGCAAGACGCAACTGGACTGGTGGGACCTGTTCGCCCCGGTGGGCCAGAGCGAAACCCACTGGGACTACGCTGCCGGGGAGGCGTTCGTGCAGCGCCAGTTCCGCGCGTACAGCCCCGCCCTGGGCGACTTCGCCGCCCGCGCCTTCCGTGAACGCTGGATCGACGCCGGCCCCCGCGACGGCAAACGCAGCGGCGCGTTCTGCATGAAATGGTCCGGAGCGGACAGCCGCATCCTGATGAACCACGACCCCAGCCTCGACTCGGTCAGCACCCTGGCGCACGAACTGGGCCACGCGTACCACAACGTGCAGCTCGGCGGCCTGCGCCCCCTTCAGCAGGAGACGCCCATGACCCTCGCGGAGACCGCCAGCATCTTCTGCGAGACGATCATCCAGAACGCCGCGCTGGCCACCGCGCAGGGCGCCGAGCGCCTGTACGTCCTCGAAACGCAGCTGATGGGCCACGCGCAGGTCGTCGTGGACATCCACAGCCGCTTCCTGTTCGAGCAGGCCGTCTTCGAACGCCGCGCCGCCGGCGACCTGAACCCCAGTGACCTGAACACCCTGATGGTCCAGGCCCAGCGCGACACCTACGGCGACGCCCTGAACACCCCGCATCCGTACATGTGGGCCGTCAAACCGCACTACTACGGCCGGAGCTTCTACAACTACCCGTACACCTTCGGGCTGCTGTTCGGGCTGGGCCTGTACGCCCAGTACGAACAGGCCCGCGCCCAGGGCCAGGAGGCGGACTTCCAGGCCCGCTACGACGCCCTGCTGGCCGCCACCGGACAGGCCACCCCACTGGCCCTCGCCGCGCGCTTCGGCATCGACCTGCACGCCCCGGACTTCTGGGAAGGCAGCCTGAACGTCATCCGCCGCCAGATCGACGCCTACGAGGCCACCACGCAGGCGTAAACGGGCAGGGGTAAACAGGCAGTGGGGAGTGGATCAGGGTATTCGCCCTGCCACTCCCCACCCCCCCCGCCTCAGCGCACGCGCACGTCCTGATCGAACCACGTCAGCACACGCTCATTGCCGAAGGGCCACACGCTGACGCTGGTGGCCTGCGCGGCTTCCTGCGCGAACTGCGGCAGGGGACCGTGATTCTTCGGCGTGACGTTCCAGGCCGGCGCGTCGTGCGGCAGGCCCGCCAGTTCACGGGCGCGGGCCAGGCCGGTGCTCAGGTCCCCGAGTTCGTCGATCAGGCCGCGTTCCAGGGCGTCGTGCCCGCTCCAGATGCGGCCCCGGCCCAGTTCGTTCACGCGTTCGCGGCTGAGGTTGCGGCCCTCGGCGACGCGGGCGGTGAAGCGGTCGTACACCTCCAGGATGCCCTTCTCGACGTGGTCGCGTTCCTCGTCGGTGTACGGACGGGACGGCGAGTACATCAGCGCGCGGTCGCGGCCCACCCGTTCCGGGTTCAGGCCGTGACGGCGGTTGAATTCGGTCATGACGGGCTTGCCGCTGACCACGCCGATGGAGCCGGTCAGGGTGTACGGCGACGCCACGATGGTCCTGGCGTGCGTGGCGACGTAGTACCCGCCCGAGGCGGCGTACTCGCCCATGACGACCACGACCGGTTTCTCGCACGTGGCGACCTCGCGCCAGATCAGGTCGCTGGCCAGGGCGCTGCCGCCCCCGCTGTTCACGTACAGCACGACCGCCTTCGTGGCCTTGTCCTCCTTCGCGCGGCGCAGCGCCGCCACGACCGTGTCGGACCCGGCCATCGGGCCGCCCAGCAGCGGCAGCGGAACGGGGTTGGTGCGGCTCTTGCCGGTGATGATCGTGCCGATCAGCGGCACGACCGCCACCCGCCCCGCCTTCGCGTTCGCGGGCCGGTGCGGGGTCAGCAGGTCCAGCACCGCCTCGAAGGGCCGGGAGGCCGGGCCGATCAGTTCGTCCTCGTAGGCGACCTTGGTGATCACGCCCGCCTCCAGCGCCGCCTGGGCGCTCGTGAAGTCCGCGCTGATCCACCCGGCGGCCACCCCGGGGCTCACGCCGCGCGCGGCCGCCAGATCGTTGGCCCAGGCGGCTTCCAGCCCGTCCAGGTACGCCTGAAGCTGCTCGCGGTTGTGGTCGTCCATGTGATCCTGCGAGAAGCGCGTCAGGGCGGCCTTGTACTCGCGGACGCGCAGGTTCTCGAACTCGATACCGCGTTTCTTCAGGAACTCGCCCAGGAAGGTGCTTTCCACCCCGAAGCCTCCCAGGTTCACCTCGGCGGATTCCGGCGCGACCAGTTCGCCCGCGCCGCTCGCGGCGATCAGGGTGGTCATGGTCAGCTGCGGCAGGTACGCCACCACGCGTTTCTCGGCGGCGAGGTCCGCCAGGATGCCCCGCACCGCGTGCGCGGACGCCGGGGACGCCGTGAACTCCCCGAAACGCACCAGCACGCCGTGCAGCCACGAGGCCGCGCGGAGTTTCTGCACATGCGCCGCGAGCGCCTCGACCGATTCGGTACGGCTGAGCAGCGCCGCCAGCGGACTCCCCGGCTGCCGCTCCGGGTACGGGCCGCTCAGGTCCAGTACCACCCAGGTGGGCCGGGTCACGCCGCCCGGTAACGAGTCCTCGCTGTTCAGGAACGGGAGTTTCAGGTTCATGCCCAAGGCTACGCGCCGCCCACCTGAGAAGTTCCGCCAGCGCCCCGCGAACCGCGCCCCAGGCGTTCACCCATGACGGCCGCCCGCGCGCTCAGCAGCGCCGCCGCGTCGGCGGGCAGCAGGTCGCGGGCCGTCTCGTCCCACAGGGCCAGCCAGCGGTTCAGGTGCGCGGCCCGCACGCCCAGGCCCGCGTGCGCGGCGTTCAGGTTCCCGCGCCACGCGGCCCGGCCCGGCTCGCCGCCCAGCAGCGTCACCCAGAAGTCCGTCACGCGTTCCAGGTGCGCGGGCCAGTCCTCCACGTGCGCCGCGAACACCGGCCCCAGCAGGTCGTCGGCCCGCGCCCGCACGTAGAAGGCCGTCACCACTTCCCTGACCGCCGCCACGCCGCCGACCTCCTCCAGCGGTGAACCGGGCCGCCGGTCCGACCAGCCGGGCAGCGCCGCCAGGAACGAGGTAAGCACGGGCGGCGGCACCTGCGCTTCCGCCCAGGCGACCGCGCGGCCCACCGTCCAGTGCAGCGGTTGCCCACCGGCCCAGGCGTGCGCCTGCGCGCCGCGCGGCAGGGCAGAGCGGTCCGGTGCCGAACCCCCGGACGCCGTGACGGCTGCGCCCAGCGCCCGCCCCAGCAGCGCCGCGCCCGACCCCCACCCCAGCACCGGCACGCCCCGCCGCAGCGCGCCCGTCACCAGGGCCAGCACCTCCCAGCGCTCCGGGTGCGCCCGCACGTCCGCGACCGGCAAACCGTCATGCGGCAGCAGCAACCCCGAGGCGCCCGCCAGCCGCTCCGGACGGGCCGCCTGCACCGCCCAGCCGCTCAGGTCCGGCCCGGGCTGTCCGGGCAGCGGCAGGGGAGAGGTGGACAGCAGCGTCCCGGTCGGTGGCGGCCCAGTCATCCGCCCAGCATACCCACGGCCCCCGGCTGGACGGCCCCAGTCTTGGCCCAGTCCTGCATGGCCCGGCATGCGAAACGGACCTCCACCGCCACTGCGTGAAGGTCCGCCGCGCGCCCCGGTTCAATCGGAGTCCGGATCAGTTCAGGGTCTTGATGAACGCCTGCATGTTCGCGATGTCCGAATCGGTCAGCTGCGTCTCGTTGAAGCGCGGCATGACGGCCCCCAGTTCACGGTCCGGGGTCTTGCCTTCACGCAGGGCGGTCGTGAACTGCGCCAGCGTCCAGTTCTTCGGGCCGTCGGCCCCCACGAGGCTCGGGCCGATCTGACCCTGACCGTTCGCGCCGTGGCAGGCGGCGCAGTTGCTGCTCGCGTAGAGTTTCTCACCGGCGGCCACGTCACCCTGCGGCTCGGCGGCGGCCGCCGTCTCGGTGGGTTCCTGACCGGTCGCGCCTTCCTCGCCGGGCGTCGAGTCCGCCTGGGTGCCCTCGGTGCTGGCGGCCGGGGTTTCGGGGGTGGTCTGTTCGCCGCTGGCGGCCACCGCGCCGTTCTCGCCGCCCTGCGTGCCGCCCTCGTTCGCGGCGACCGCGTCGCCCTGCGCTCCGGCGGGACCTGCCGCTCCGGTCGTCGTGCTGTTGGCGCTGGGCGCCTCCTCGCTGGGAACCGCCGCGCCCTCCTCCGAGTGGGACTCCTCGTGGTGGGGTTTGGTGGCGATGTTGTACGCGGCGAACGAGCCGCCCAGCGTCAGGGCCAGCAGCAGCGTCATGGAGACGGCGAACGTGTTCTTCATACCCGCGAGCTTACCATACGGTCAGGGGGCGTTTGACCGCCCAGCACGCACCCCGCGCGCCCGGCGGCACCCCGCACTACACTGCCCGTATGCCTCCCCTGCGCCTCGCCAGTCTGACGTGCAGCAACACCGACATCCTGCACGCCCTGGGCACGACCCGGCAACTGGTCGCCGTGGACAGCCACAGCGACGCCCCCGGCCTGGAGCACGCCACGCGCCTCGGCCCGGACCTGAACATCGACGTGGACGCCCTGATCGCCGCGCGCCCCGACCTGGTCCTGGCGAGCCTCAGCGTGCCCGGCATGGAACGCGTGGTAGACGCCGTGCAGGCGGCGGGGCTGCCCACCCTGATCCTCGATCCCGTCAGCGTCCCGGACGTGCTGCGGGACATCCGCCTGATCGGCGCCGCCACCGGCCAGCCCGACCACGCGGGCGCCGTGGCCGACGCACTGGAACGCGACCTGGCCGCCCTGCACCGCGCCCACGCCCGCCCGCCGCGCGTGCTGGTCGAGTGGTGGCCCCGGCCCATCATCGCCGCCACCCGCGACTCCTGGGTCACGGACCTGCTGGCCGGACTGGGCGCCGGGAACGCCCTCGCGGACCGCGCGGGCCGCAGCGCGCCCCTGACCCTGGACGAGGTCCGCGCCGCGCAGCCCGACCTGATCGTGTGCTCGTGGTGCGGCGCGAAGAAACTCCGCCCGGAGGTCATTGAGGCGCGCGGCCTGGGCGTGCCGGTCGTCGCCATTCACGAGAGCGGCCTGGGCCGCCCCGGTCCCCGCCTGCTGGAGGGGGCGCGGCAACTGCGCGCGGCGCTGGACGCCCTGCCCGGCCAGCCGTAACGCTTACCCCTCCGCCTCCCAGCCCAGCACGGCCCGCAGGCCACTCAGGCAGTCTGCGCGGTACGCACCCAGGTCCGGGTCCGGGTCCGCCAGAAAACGCACGCTGAGGCCCTCGACCAGCGCCCGCAGCAGCCGCGCCCGCCCCTGCGCGCCCGCCTCGCCGGACAGCCGCGCCAGTTCCAGATCCACCGCCAGCGAATCCGCCAGGAACGCCCGCTGCACCTCCATCAGCGCCGGGTCGCGCGTGGCTGCCGCCAGGAAATCCAGCGACACCGTGTAGAACCGCCGGGTGTTCTCCAGACCGTAAAACTGGTTGTCCACGTACGCGCGCAGCTTCCCGTCCGGCGACCCGGCCTGCCGCACCGCGCGCCGCGTCGCCACCGCAATGGTCCGCGAGAAGCGCCGCATGACGGCCGCCAGCAGCCCCGCCCGGCTGCCGAAGTGATACACCAGCGTGCCCCGGCTCACGCCCGCATGCGCCGCGATGTCCGCCAGCGTCACGCCCGCATAGCCCCGCTCGTAGATCGCCAGGTACGCCGCCTTCTCCAGCGCCGCCCGCCGCGCACGGTCCTGAATGGGATTCACCTTGCGCGCCATGCCGCCCAGCATCCCGGCTGCGCGGGCCGAGGTCAAGGGAGGAGGGGTGCGGGAAGCCGTGCCCGGTCCCCACGGCCTGCCTCCCGCGCCCCGCGTCCCTTCACGCCAGCAGCGCGACCAGCAGCGTGACGCTGAGTGCCGCGAGGCCCATGCCGATGGAGCTGGCGGCCCCGGTGTGCTCGCCTTCCTCGCGGGCGCGGGCGGTGCCGATACCGTGCGCGACGGCCCCCAGGGCGATACCACGCGCCAGCGGGTGCGTGACGCCCAGGGCACTCAGGACGGGCGGGAGGATCAGCGCGCCGATCAGGCCGGACAGGACGGCCAGCGTGGCGGCCAGCGCGGGCGGCGCCTGCGTGAACGGCGCGAGTTGCAGCGCGACGGGACTCGTGGCGGGCGCGGTCAGCAGGGCGCGCGCGGCGTCGGGCGTCAGGTGCAGCAGGTGGGCCAGTCCGGCGTCGGCGGCCACGGCGATCAGGGTGCCGCTCAGGCCGCCGAGCAGCAGCGCGCGCCACTGCCGGGCCAGCAGGGCGCGCAGGCGGTACAGCGGCACGGCCAGCGCCACGACCGCCGGGGCGAGCAGGGTGGTCAGGGGCTGCACGTCCCGCAGGTACGTGTCGTACGGCACGCGTGTCAGCAGCAGCAGCGCGGCAACGATCAGCGTGCCGATCAGGGTGGGGTTCGCCAGCGGGGAGCGCAGCCGCAGTTGCGCCAGCACGCCCGCCGCAAAGGCCAGCAGCGTGACGGTCAGCCAGATCACGGCCCGGCCTCCGGTTGGCCCGGGCTGCCTTCCGGGCGCAGCAGCCGCGAGGCGAGCAGGCCCGCCGCGCCCGCGCCCAGCAGCAGCGCGGCCGTCATGACCAGCAACCACAGGCCCCACGCGGCCCCGGCACTCAGGAATTGCAGGAAGCCCACGGTGGCCGGCACGAACAGCAACCCCAGGATGCCCAGCAGGCCGTCGGCGGCGTCCGCGATCCAGTGCAGGCGCACCACTCCGGTCCCCAGCGCCGCCCACAGCAGCGCCATGCCCACCACCGACCCCGGCAGCGGCAGGTGCAGCGCGCCCACCAGCGCCTGCCCCAGCGCCGCGAAGGCCATCAGGACGCCCAGGCCCAGCAGGAACCGGGCCGGGCCGTTCAGGCGGGCCGTGACGGACGCCGCGCCGCTCACTGAATGCCGCGCACGTCAGCTGGCGGGTGCGTTCAGGCGGGCCAGCATGCCGCGCACGACCTGCTTGGCGTGCCGCGCGACCAGCGGCATGAACTCGCGGTAATCCACCTTCGCGTCGTGGTCGGCGGTGTCGCTGACCGAGCGGATCACCACGAACGGCACGCCCGCCTTGGCGCACACCTGCGCGACCGCCGCGCCCTCCATCTCGGCGCAGGCCGCGCCGAAGCGGGTCCAGAGGCGCTGCACGCCCTCACGGGACGCGATGAACTGATCGCCGCTCGCCACGCGGCCGTCCAGCACGCGCACGCCCTCCACGTCCCGCGCGGCCTCCAGGGCCACGGCGCGCAGCGTGTCGTCGGCGGGCCACGCGGGCAACTCGCCCGGCACCGTGCCGACCTCGTACCCCAGCGGGGTCACGTCCACGTCGTGCTGCACGAGGTCCGTGCTGATCACGATGTCACCGACCCGCAGTTCCGGGTGCACGCCGCCCGCCACGCCCGTGAAGATCACGCGGGTCGCGCCCTGCGTCAGCAGGTACGTGGTGGTCATGGCGGCGTTCACCTTGCCGATCCCGCCGCGCGTCAGCAGGACCGGCACGCCGTCCAGCGCGCCCCGGTGCAGGGTCACGCCGGGGAACGTCAGGTCCTCGCGGCCCCGCAGGTCCGCCAGTAACAACTCGATCTCTTCGTCCATCGCGCCAATAATCGCCAGCATTCCTCAGAGTGTACGCGCATGAACGCCGCCCCGGGCGGAAACTCACGCGGCCCGCGTATGCTCGGGCACATGACCGACGCCGGACCCAAGCCCGCCGATCCCCGCGACACGCTGGCCCCCGCCGCACTGAACCCCGCCACTCTGGACCCCGCCGCGCTGCGCCACCCGGACTCCCTGAAATGGACGGCTTTCGACCCGGACGTGATTCCCATGTGGGTCGCGGACATGGACTTCGCGGTCGCGCCGCCCATCATGGATGCCCTGCGCGCCCGCCTGGACCGCAGCCTAGGCTACGCGCAACTGACGGGCGACCCCACCCTGAAAGCGCAGCTGAGCGAGTCCCTGGCCCGCCACGGCCTGAGCGGCCTGGGTGCCGAGCACATGACCTTCCTGCCCGGCGTGGTGCCCGGCATCTACGCCGCCGTGCACGCCCTGACCAGCCCCGGCGAGCCCGTGGTCACCATGACGCCCGTGTACCACCCCTTCCACCTGGCGATCACCGACCAGGACCGCCGCGTGGCCGGCGTGCCCCTGCGCGACGCCGACGGCGGGTACGAGATCAACTGGGCCGCCATGGACGCCGCCTCGCGCGGGTCGCGCCTGCTGCTGCTGTGCCACCCGCACAACCCCACGGGCCGCGTGTGGACTGCGCAGGAACTCGGGAAACTCCGCGACCTGGTGCTGGCCCGCGACCTGTTCGTCATGAGCGACGAACTGCACGCCGACCTGCGCTACACGGACGGCCCGTTCGAGAGTTTCGCCGCCGACCCGCGCGTGCAGAGCCGCACCGTCACCCTGACCGGCCCCTGCAAGGCCTTCAACACCGCCGGACTGGGCATCGGCGTGATGGCCAGCCACAACGCCGCGCTGCTGTCCCGCGTGCGCCGCGCCGCCGGGGGCCTGATGGGCCACGAGAGCGCCCTGAGCATCACCATGTGGCAGGCCGCGCTGCGCGACGGCGGCCCCTGGCTGGCCGACACCGTCGAGTACCTGCGCGGCAACCGCGACTTCCTGAGCGCCTACCTGCGCCAGCACCTGCCGTGGGTGAAATTCCACGAGGCGCAGGCCACCTACCTCGCGTGGCTGGACCTGCGCGCCCACCCGCGCGCCGCCGACATCCAGACATTCCTGCTGGAAGAAGCCAGGATCGCCGTGCACGACGGCCCGGTCTTCGCGCACGAGGGCCACAAACCCCAGTACCAGGGCTTCATCCGCCTGAACTTCGCCACCAGCCGCGAACTGCTGACCGAGGCCCTGAACCGCATGACCGCCGCCCTGAACCGCGAGATGTAAGGAGGCAAGTGGGGAGTGGGTCGTGGTCGTTCCACTTCCCGCTCCCTGTTTACTGTGCGGTGCGGGTTACACGGACTCCGATTGAATGGGTTGCAAAACCCGTTCAATCCGAGCGGACTCGTAGAGCTGCGCAGCAGAGCGAGTAGGAGAAAAACGGGTTCCGGGCGTGGAGCTGGCAGATCGGTGGTGTTCCGATCTGTCAGCGAAACAGACGGAATCCGTATTACTGCGCGGTCAGGGCGCGCAGGTTCTCGATCAGGGGGCGCAGGCGCGCGGCGCGGACTTTCAGGGCGGCGCGGTTCACGATCAGGCGCGCGGTCGAGTGGAACAGTACCTCGACTTCCTCGAGGTTGTTGGCTTTCAGGGTGCCGCCGGTCTGCACGAGGTCCACGACCGCGTCGGCTAGTCCGGTCAGGCAGGCGAGTTCGATGTTCCCGCTGAGTTTCACGGTCTCGGCGGTGATGCCGCGCGAGTGCAGGTACGCGCGGGCGGCGCGGGGGTACTTGGTGCCCACGCGGGTGATCTCGCCGGTCGCGCCGACCTCGCGGATCAGGGACAGGCGGCACCCGGCAAAGCGCAGGTCCACCGGTTCGTACACGGTGCGGCCCGACTCGATCAGCACGTCCTTGCCCACGATTCCGGCGTCGGCCACGCCCAGGTCCACGTAGATGGGCACGTCCTGGTTACGCAGTTCCAGGATGGTCACGCCCGGAAACTCGTGCCGCAGCGCGCGGGATTTTTCCGGCATGGTCAGCGGCAGCCCGGCCTGTGACAGCAGCGCGATGGCGTCTTCCAGGATGCGGCCCTTGGGGAGCGCCAGGGTCAGGTGGTCGGCGCTGCGGGCGGGAGCCGGGGTCATGCCGTCACCTCCGTGCCGTTCAGGTCCGTGCCGTTCAGGTCGGTGAAGGTCAGGCCAGCGGGTGAATCGCTGACCCAGCGGCGGATGCCGCGCGCCTCACTGAAGGCCAGCAGTTCGGCCCGGTCGTCCGTCCAGGCGAGTTCCGCGTGCAGGCCCTGCGCCCGCGCGGCGCGCGCCCCGTTCAGGTCCAGGGCCAGCACCACTTCCGGCTCGGGCGGCAGGACCGGCGCGAGCGCCCGCATCAGCCGTTCCAGCCCCATCGCGAAGCCCGCGCCGGGCAGCCCGCCTTCCAGCGCGTAGCGGCCGCCGCCCAGCACCGGCTGGTTCAGGCCCGCCGAGTACGCCCGGAACGTCAGGCCCGTGTAGTACCCGTAGCGGCGGCTGACACCCAGGTCGAACAGCAGCGGCCCGCCGTACAGCGCCGCCACGGCCCGCAGGTGCGCGACCGCCTCCTGCGCCCGCACGCCCGGCGCGAGCGCCTGCGCGGCGTCCAGCACTTCGGGGCCGCCGTACAGGTCCGTCAGGGCGTGCAGCGTGCCGCGCACCGTGTCGCTCAGGCCGTGCTGCGCGGCCAGCAGGTCCACGTCCGCGCCGCTCTTGCGGTCGATGGCGTCGTGCACCGCCGCGCGCGCCTCGCCGTTCAGGCCCGCGTCCTCCAGCACGGCGTCCACGAAGCCCGGGTACCCGACTTCCAGTTGCGCCTGCACGCCCGCCACCTCGATGGCGGCCGCCGCGAGGTGCAGCAGTTCCGCGTCGGACTGCGCGGTCTGCACGCCGATCAGTTCCACGCCCAGCTGGTTGAATTCACGCAGGCGGCCCAGTTCGCTGTTCATGGCGCGCAGCCACAGCCGACCCCCGTACTGGAGCCGCAGCGGGAACGGCCCCTGCGGGAAGCGCGAGCGCACCAGTCGCCCCACGGCGGTCGTGAACTCGCTGCGCAGCGACAGCACCTCGCCGCCCGAATCGATCAGCTTGAACGCCAGGGCGTCCTGCGGGTGGTCCGCGCGGGCGAACTCCAGCGCCGGAACCTCCACCCCCCGGTACCCCCACGCGCTGAAGCACGCACTCAGGCGGGCGCGCAGGGCCTCGCGCTGCGACCATTCGGGCGGCAGCACGTCACGCGTGCCCTCCGGAATGAACCCGGCGCGGGCAGATGGACGGTTGGACGGACCGGAAACGGACGAACTCACGCCCGGCATTCTAGACGCCGCCCGCCAGCGGACCGTCACGCCCACCCGTTTTCGCTCCCGGCCCGCCACGCCCACCCGTTTTCGCTCCCGGCCCGCCACGCCCGGCCGCGTCTATACTCGCGGTATGCTCCGCCGCCCGTTCTCCCGCGCCGCCGCGCCCGCGCTGCTCCTGACGCTGGCCGCCGTCCTGGCGGGATGCTCCCGCACCACCGACACCTTCACGCCGCACATCAGCGTCACCAGTGACGGCAACGCCAGCCGCGAACAGAGCTTCCTGATTCAGGGGTACGTGCTCGACGACGTGGGCGTCACGCAGGTCGCCGTGGACGGCAAACCCATTCCCATCCAGCCGGGCAGCGACAAACTCGCGCGGTTCCAGTTCCGAACGATGCTCAGCACCCCCACCGGCAAGTACACCGTCACCGCCCGCGACGCCGCCGGGAACGAGGGCAAACTGGTCCTGCCGGTCAGCGTGGACCCGGTCAGGCCGGTCATCAGGGTCACGCGGTTCGAGCGCAGCGGCGGCGTCGTGCGGGTCGCCGGGACCGTCACCGACGACAACCGCGTGGCGCAGATCCTGGTGGACGGCAACCGCCTGAACATCACGCCCGGCAACAGCGTGGACTTCTACGCCGAGACGACCGGCATCTGGGCGGACATCGAGGCGGCGGACGCCGCCGGGAACCGCGCCACCCTCCGCGCCCGCTGACCCACCCCGCGCCCCCCGACAGGGGCAGGGCAGGAGTGGCCCTTCATCATCCGTGCGGATGACGGTGCCGTCAGGCGGCGCGGGGTAGCCTGTGCCTCATGCACGATCTGACCGCCCTGATCCTCTCCGCTTCGTACTTCGGCATTCTGGCCATCGTCTTCGCCGAAACCGGCCTGCTGGTCGGATTCTTCCTGCCCGGAGACAGCCTGCTGCTGGCCGCCGGGGTCCTGGCCGCCAACGGCGACCTGAACCTGGGGGGCGTGATGGCCGCCGTGATCGTCGGCGCGTTCGTCGGGTGCGTCGTCGGGTACTGGATCGGGCACCGGTTCGGGCGGGGCATCTTCTCGCAGCAGAACGCGAAGTTCTTCAAGCCCGAGTACATCACCCGCTCGGAGTTGTTCTTCCAGCGTTACGGCTGGCTGGCCGTGATCCTGGCGCGCTTCGTGCCGGTCGTGCGGACCCTGGTGCCCACCATGGCCGGCGTGAGCCGCATGCCGCTGGGCCTGTTCAACCTGTACAACATCGTCGGCGCGGTCCTGTGGGGCGTCAGCGTGCCCGCACTGGGCTACTACCTGGGCGGCCTGATCCCCAACCTCGACCGGTACATCCTGATCATCGTGGGCGGCGTGGTCGTGGTGAGCGTCATTCCCATCATCTTCAAGGTCGTTCAGGCCCGCCGCGCCTGAAGTCCACCCTCCCGCACCCCCCCAGCCCCCGTCCGAAGCCCGGTCCGGGGGCTTTCTGCGGCCCGTCCCGTCCGGCCCTGAACGGCACCCACGCGCACGGTTCCCGGCCCGCCGCGCCGCTAGCCTGCGCGGATGCCCGCCCGCCGCCCGCCCACTGCACCCGCCGCGCCGCCCACCCCGCAAGCTCTGACTGTGCCCGGCACCTTCCTGCCGGTCAGCGCCCGCCTGGAAGCCGAGTACCTGCCCGGCGGTCCCGCCCCCCTCACGGGCCGCCCGGAGACGCTGCTCTCGGGCCTGATCCGCACCGTCCTGGGTCAGCAGAACACCCGCGCGGCCGCCGCCCGGCAGTACGCGGCGCTGCGTGAAAGCTACCCGCGCTGGGAGGCGGCGTTGCTCGACGGCCCGGACGGCATCGAGGGCACCCTGAAAGCAGCGGGAGGCGGCCTGCACCGCAGCAAGGCCCGCCACATCCACGCGCTGCTGGAAGCGCTGGACGACACCGGAACCCTGAGCCTGGAGGGCCTGCGCGACCAGAGCGACGCCGACGCCCGCGCCCGCCTGGAAGCCCTGCCCGGCGTGGGCCGCCACACCGCCAGCCTGATCCTGCTGTTCGACCTGCGCCGCGCCGCCATGCCGGTCGAGGGCAACCTGGACCGCCTCGCACGGCGGCTGGAGTGGGTGCCGGACACCTGGACGGCCGCGCGCGTGGTGCGCTGGTTCGACGCGGTCACGCCCCCCACCTGGGCCGCCCGCGCCGCCCTGCACGTCGCGGGTGTGCGGCACGGGCGCGAGGTCTGCACGGCCCGCCACCCCCGCTGCGACACCTGCGTCCTGGCGGACCTGTGCCCGTCGGCGGCGATCCTGGGTCCGTCCGGGCGGGCGTGACCGCCTGCTCGGGGGGTTGACCGCTATGCTCGGGGGCATGACCGCTTCCCACTTCTCGCAAGAACTCTCGGTCGCCGCCGCGCTGGCCCGTGAGGCCGGGGCGCTGCTGCTGGCGCACCTGCGCGCCGGGTTCACCGTGGAACACAAGACGAGTGCCGACGATCCCGTCACCGTCGCCGACCGCGAGGCCTCCGCGCTGATCATGGCCGCCCTGGCCGCCGCGTTCCCCGACGATGGCCTGCTGAGCGAGGAGGAAACCGACGACCGCGCCCGCCTGAACCACGACCGCGTGTGGATCGTGGACCCCATCGACGGCACCAAGGAGTACTCCACGGGTCTGCCGGACTACTGCGTCAGCATCGGCCTCGCCGTGGGCGGGCAGCCCGTGCTGGGCGTCGTGTACGCCCCGGAAACCGACGAACTGTTCACGGGTGTCGTGGGGCAGGGCGCGTTCCTGAACGGCCAGCCCGTCGCCGCCCCCAGCCGCGGCCCGGACTGGCGCGTGGCCGTGTCGGACACCGAACACAGCCGCGAACTGCACGCCACCCCCCTGAGCGGCATGAAACCCAGCGGCAGCATCGCCCTGAAACTCGCCCGGATTGCCGCCGCGCAGGCCGACGCGACCTTCACCATGTCCCCCCGCAGCGAGTGGGACATCGCCGCCGGGCACGCCCTGCTGCGCGCCGCCGGGGGCAACCTGACCCGCCGCGACGGGCGCGCCATCACGTACAACCAGCCGCGCCCGCACGTGGAACAGGGATTGATCGGCGGGCAACCGCAGGCGACCGCGTGGCTCGCCGAACAACTGCGCGCCCTGCACCTGCCCACCGCGCACCTGGGCGTGCAGGCCCACGAACCCGCCTGGGCCACCCTGAACCCCGCCGACCGCGCGGCACTCCAGGGGCACCCCGGCGTGAATGTCCGCCACGCCGACGGGCACCTGCTGGCCCTGCTGGTCGTGAACCCCGACACCAGGCAGGTGCAGCGCGCCGAGGGGGACGCCTTCCACCTCGACCGCCTCACGCGGGACGTGACGCGCGCCCTGGGCACCGTCGCCCCGGTTACCGCCCAGCCCTGAACGCATGACCGACCTCTCAGCGCACGTCACCCTCAAACCCCTGCTGGACTTCACGCCGCCCGAATGGCGCACCCTGCACTCCTTCTTCCGCAGCCGCGAACTGGCCGACTGGAACGACGCCAAACCCATCCGCATGCCCGAATGGCTGTTCCGGCGCGTCATGCAGGACGAGGAACGCACCGGCGAACGCCACGGCTTCGGCGTCATGGACGAACACGGCCGCCTGATCGGCAGCGCCGAACTGTACGACCTGCGCCCCCCACCCCCCCTGAGCGCCACGACCGGCACGCTGGGCGTCATGATCGGCTACCCCGACCTGTGGGGACGCGGGTACGGACGGCAGGCCGTGCAGGCCCTGCTGCACTGGGCGTTCCGGGAACGGGACTTCCCGCTGTCCCGCATCCGCCTGACCACCTTCGGCCACAACCGCCGCGCGCAGCGGGCCTTCCTCGCCTGCGGCTTCCGCGAGGTCGGCCGCACCGAACGGCAGGGCCGCACCGACGTGCACATGGAACTCACCCGCAGCGAATGGCTGGCCCTCCAGACAGACGCCCTCCAGGGGGCACCGGACCCGTCCACGCCCGAAGGGGAATAATGCAGGTATGCGTGTCCTGCTGCCAGACCTGCCCGACTTCCGCGCCCTGAGCCAGCCCGACGAGGGAGGCGTGCCCGGCGTCACCCTCGACCACTACGACCGCGCGCACGTCCCGGACGGCCCGGCCGACGGCGTGGTCCTGTGGATGACCGGCCCGCAGACCCGCGAACGCCTGCTACAGGTGCCGGGCCTGAAATGGGTGCTGACCCTGACCGCCGGCATCGACCACGTACAGGGCCGCCTGCCAGACGGCGTGGCCCTGTTCAACGCCAGCCGCCTGCACGACCGCGCCGTCGCCGTGCACGCCCTGACCGGCATGCTCGCCGCCGCGCGCGGCCTGCACGCCTTCCGGGACGCGCAGGGCCGCGCCCAGTGGGCCAGTCCCGCCCTGCCCACCGACTCCCGCCTGGGCACCCTGGACGGCCTGAACATCGTCCTGTGGGGCTACGGGCACATCGGCCGGAACCTCGAGGAACTCCTCGCCCCGCACGGCGCGCACGTGCGCGGCATCCGCAGCACCACCCCCACCGACGAACGCGACGAGCTGCTGCGCGCCGCCGACTGGGTCGTGCTGCTGCTCCCCAGCACCCCCGACACGCGCGGCGTCGTGAACGCCGACACCCTGGCCCTCCTGAAACCCGACGCGTGGCTCATGAACGTCGGGCGCGGCAACCTGATCGTCACGGACGACCTCGTGCAGGCCCTTCAGGAACACCGGCTGGGCGGCGCGTTCCTCGACGTGACCGACCCCGAACCCCTGCCCGCCACGCACCCACTGTGGAAGCTCCCGAACGTGATCATCACACCCCACATCGCCAGCACCACCACCGACCTGATCCGGCGCGGCGCGCACCTGACCCGCGACTTCCTGATCGACCTGCAACAGGGCCACGAACCCGACGGACGCGTCACCGCCGGCCGCACGTACTGACATGAACCGCGACCGGGCGCTGGTCGCCGCTCAATTCGCCCTGCTGGCAGTCATTCTCGCGGGCGGGCGACGGGGGAGAGGTCGGCCCCGATCCGTCCAGGCGGCAGGCGCGGCGCTGGGTGCCGGTGGCCTGACTCTGCTGATCTGGAGCGGGCGCACGCTGGGGCGGAACCTCACGCCACTGCCCACACCAGTCGCGGGAGGGACGCTGGTGCAGCGCGGCCCGTACCGGCTCGTGCGGCACCCGATCTACACGGCGCTGCTCCTGCTCTCGGGCGGCTGGACGGTCGCGCGGGGCGGACGGGTGAGTGTGACGGGCACCCTCCTGCTCGGGGCACTGCTGCGGCACAAGGCAGGCATCGAGGACACGGCGCTGGCCGGACGTCACCCCGACCACGCCGCGTACCGGGCGCACACCGGGGCGTTCCTGCCGCGCACCGGCAGGCGCTGAACGAAGCCTCAAGGTGGACCGGCCACCCCGGCGGCTATCCTCACCCATGCACCTGCCACCGCACGCCATCCGGCCCGACTACGCGGGCGGCAGCGTCCTGAACCTCGCCGCGACGCTCGGCGCGCACCACGGCGTGCCCACCCACCACGCGCCGTACCGCCACCCGCTGCCTCTGGACGGCGCGCGGCACGTCGTCCTGATCGTCGTGGACGCCCTGGGGGCCGGGCAGTTGCGGGACGCGGTCACGCGCGGGGACGCGCCCACCCTGGCATCCCTGACGCCCGCCCCCGGCCCGGTTACCAGCGTGTTTCCCAGCACCACCATGGCCGCCCTGACCACCCTCCACACCGCCCGCGCGCCCGCCGAGCACGGGTACCTGGGCCTGACCGTGTGGCTGGACGAGGCGCAGGCCGTCGTGAACCTCATCCGCCTGTACGACGTGTACACCCACGCCCCGCTGGAGGACGCGGGCTTTCTGGCCGCCGTGCCGTCCCTGTACCGCCAGTTGGATAACCGGGGTGTGGCCGCGCACGTCGTCATGCCCGCCGCGTACCAGCACAGCGTCCTGACCCGCTGGGCCTGCGATGGCGCCGAGTACCACGCTTACGCGCAGCCCGAGGAAACGCCAGAGCTGACCGCCGCGACCGTCCAGCCGGGGCAGCCGTCGTACACGCTGGTGTACTTCCCCGACTACGACCTGATCTGTCACGGCTCCGGCCCCGACAGCCCGGAGGCGCACGCCGAACTGCGCCGCACCGACCGCATCGTCGGTGACCTCCTGGCCGCGCTGCCCCGAAACGGGGACACGCTGGTCGTCCTCACCGCCGACCACGGCCAGAGCCCCCAGCCCCCGGACGGCTACGTGGACGCCATCACGAAGAAGGTCATGAAAACGGCCCTGCGCGGCCCCGTCGCCGGGGAGGAACGCGCCGCGTACCTGCGAACCAGCTCCGACTACCACGCCGAGATCGCGGCGCTGCTCGCCCCGCACGCCACCCTCCTGACCGCCGACGACGCCTGGACCGGCGGCCTGTTCGGCCCACCCGCGCACGCCGACCCCCGCTTCCGCCCGCGCGTGGGTGACCTGATCGCCGTCCCGCACCCTGGACACGCCATCCGCCGCCCCACCAGCCCCGCCCCCATGCTCGGCCTGCACGGCGGCTGGACCGCCGAGGAGATGCTGGTGCCCGTCCTCAGCGTGCGGGTCTAGCCCAGCCAGCGCAGGTGAGGGGTGACGTCCTTTACGTGGTCGCCCCAGTGGATGTCGTGGGAGAAGCGCAGCCACGCCAGCGCATCGGCCCCGCCCGTGTCGGCCAGCGCGAGAGCGGTGCCCAGGTCAAGGGCGAGGTCGGTCAGGTCGTCCAGCGCGTCGCCGATCTCGGCGGGGAGGTCGCAGTGGCCCAGGGCGCGTCCGGTGGCCGGGTCGTAGAAGCCGGGTTCCGGCCACGCCCGGGCGATGCGGGCGCGCAGGTCGCGGTACTCCTCGCGGGGGAGCGTGTCTGCGTCCGGGAGGTTGAAGGGCAGCGCCTGAACTTCCCGCCGCAACCCGTCGAGCAGGTCGGCCAGTTCGCCGGGCGTGCAATCCCCCCGTTCCAGCAGGGATGTGTGAACCCGGCGCACCAGCGGCAGCATCAGGACAGCAGGACCGCCGGACGTTTCTTCGGCGGGGCTTTCGGTTCGGGCAGGGTGGGGACGTGGTCCTCGATCAGCCCGCCGCCCAGCAGGCGTGGTCCGGCGTACAGCACGGCGCTCTGGCCGGGCGCGACCGCGAACTGCGGGTCCTGGAAGGCCAGTTCGAAGCCGCTCTCGTCGGCGCGGATCACGCGGGCCTTCACGGGCGCGGTGCGGTAACGGACCTGCACCTCCAGTTCGTGGGGCAGGTCCGCCAGGTCGATCAGGTAGTTGGCACTCTGCGCCTTCAGGCCGGTCCACAGGCAGTCGTCGTAGTCGCCCACCCAGACGGTGTTCGTGTCGGGTGCCAGGTGCACGACGTGCCGCACGCGGTGCGACTGGTACAGGCCCAGGCCCTTCTTCTGGCCCAGCGTGTAGAACTGCGTGCCCAGGTGCTCCCCGACGACCTCGCCGCTGCTGATCTCGCGGATGAAGCCCTGCGCCTGCGGGATGTGCTCGGCGACGAAGTCCTGCACCTTGCCGGGCACGAAGCAGATGTTCTGACTCTCGGGTTTCTGCGCCGTCAGCAGGCCGCGTTCCTCGGCGATCTGACGCACCTGCGGTTTCTCCAGTTCGCCCACCGGGAACAGGATGTACGGCAGCGCGTCACGCGGCGTGCCCCACAGGAAGTACGTCTGATCCTTGCGGGGATCGTCGCCCCGGTGGAATTCCACCTCGCCCCGCGCGTTCTCCACGCGCTTCACGTAGTGACCGGTGGCGACGTAGCGGCAGCCGAGCATCTTCGCCTTCTTCACCAGTTCGTCGAACTTCACCTTGGTGTTGCAGTTCACGCAGGGGTTCGGCGTGCGCCCCTTGCTGTACTCGTCGATGAACGGCCCCACGATGTGCCGCTGGAACTGCTCGCGGTAATCCAGCAGGTAGAACGGCACGCCCACCTGCTCGGCCACGCGCCGCGCCTCGTACGCCGCGTCCGGCGAGCAGCACGAGTCGAAGGTGTCCGTGCGTTTGTCGTCCGGCCAGAAGCGCATCATCGCGCCGACCACCTGGTACCCCTGGTCCTTCAGCAACGCCGCCGTCACGCTGCTGTCCACGCCGCCGGACATGGCGCACAGCACCCGCTCGCCCGCCACAGGAGCAGCCGGAAGGGGAACGGAAGGGACAGGCGAGGTGGGTGCGCTCATACAGCCGCGCAGCTTAACAGAGGCGCCCAGAGTCGGCGGTGACGCGCGCGGCAATTCGGCCCGCTCCCCGCCGGGCGCCCGTGTGGAGCGCACCACCCGGCCCCCACCCTGCCACGGGCCGCCCGCTACACTTCCCGGCATGAGCCTCTCGCCGGAGCACTTTCACGCCGCCGCGCACGCGTACGGCACGCCCCTGTACGTCTACGACGCCGCCGAACTCGACGTCGCGCTGGCCCGCGTCCGCGCCGCGTTCGGGGACGCCCGCGTGTACTACGCCATGAAAGCCAACCCCAACCTGACCCTCCTGCGCCGCCTGCACGCCCAGGGTGTCGGTTTCGAATGCGTCAGCGCCGGGGAACTCGCCCGCGCCGCCCGAGTGGGCGCCACTGGTGAGCGCATCCTCGTGAACGGCCCCGCCAAGACGCCCGGCGAGTACGCCACCGGCGCGCAGCTCGGCGCGACGTTCATCCTCGACCGCGAAGAGGAGGTCCGCCTGCTGCCCCCCGGCTCCCGCGCGCTGGTCCGCGTGAACCCCGCCCTGAACGTCAGCACCCACGACCACCTCGCCACCGGCGCCGCGGGCAGCAAATTCGGCGTGACCCCCGAACAGGCCCCCCGCGTGCTGGACGCCCTGCGCGCCGCCGGGCACACCGCCCTGGGCCTGCACGTCCACATCGGCAGCGCCATCCGCGACGCGCACGACTTCACCGCCGCCTTCCACCGCCTCGGCGAACTGCGCGCCCACACCGGCCCGCTGGCCGTCCTCGACGCCGGGGGCGGCTGGGGCCTGGGCGCCGACCTGCACGGCATCGCCCGCGAAGCCCGCGCCGCCGCCCAGGCCTTCGGCGCCGAGCTGTGGGTCGAACCCGGCCGGTACCTCGTCGCGCAGGCCGGCACCCTCCTCACCCGCGTGGTCGGCACCAAACGCACCGGCCGGAACTTCGTGCTGGTCGACGCCGGCATGACCGAACTGCTGCGCCCCATGCTGTACGGCGCGCAGCACCCCGTCACGCCCCTCTGGGACCGCAGCGGAACCGACACCTGGGACCTCGCCGGACCCGCCTGCGAGAGCGGCGACCTCCTCGCCCGCGACCTCCGCCTGCCCGACCCGCACCCCGGCGACCTCCTCGCCATCCACGAAGCAGGCGCGTACGGCGCCGCCATGAGCAGCACCTACCTCACCCGCCCCCGCCCCCCCGAGGTTCTGCATGACGCGGGCACCTGGACCGTCATCCGCCAGCGTGAAACCCCGCAGGACATCTGGCACGCCGAAGAGACCGGAGCGTAAGCCGTGAGCAGCGGGAACAGTTCACGGGCGAGCGTCCGTACGTCGCAGGAGCGGCAGGCGCAGGCGCGGCCCCGCCCGGACGTGGCGTGCCGCGCGTGTTCGGGCGTGAACGTGACGGTGCAGTTCGGGAAGTACGGGTACTACCTGAAGTGCGCCGACTGTGGCGGCAACACGCCGGCCAAGCCGGTGTGCGCGGCGTGCGGGCAGCCGGGCAAGGTCAGCAAACGCGGGCTGGAGTTCACGGCGACCTGCGCGGGCGGGCACTCCTGGGCGTACTGGACGAACCCGGCCTGAGCGGGGGGCAGGAAGCGAGGCGCAGTCAGGCCCATTTCCTGCCCCCGCTCCCTGTTCAGAAGCTGTCGCTGCCGCCGATGCGGACACCCTGGTAGTAGGCGTACGCGGCGCTGTAGCAGGCGGGGCGGGCGTACCAGCTCTTGGCGGCGCAGATGCTTTTCATGTTGGTGTAGAAGGCGTCGTCGGTGGTGGCGCGGTTGGCGTCGGTGCGCTGGTAGATTTTCAGGTTGCGGTACCCGAAGTCGTGCACGTTGCAGGCCGGGCGGAAGTCCTCGCGGTAGCCGAGGCCCAGGCCGTCGGGGGCGCTGCATCCGTCGCGGGTCCAGTCCAGGCCGGGGTAGGGGAGGCTGGTCGCGGCGTACGCGGCGTACTGGGTGTTGTAGTTGCCGACGGTGCCCCAGCCGGTGCGTTTGATGTACGCGAGTCGGTCGCCCGTCAGGTCCAGGCCGGTGATGGCGGGCGCGGCGGGCAGGGTCAGGATGCTGGGCGTCTCGCCGTACGCTTCGCGCAGCGCAGCGATCAGGCCGGGGTCGTTGCCGTAGCGGGCCAGGATGGCCTGACTGCCCGTGTCCTGCAACTCGGGTCGGTCGGCGTAGGTGCTGAGCTGCTGGGGCGCGCCGGTCTGCGAGCATGCGGCGAGCGTCACCGAGAGCAGGGCGGCGGGCAGGGCGGGCAGCTTGAATGAACGCATGGCGACTCCTGTGTTCAGGTGCGGGGCGGGGCGTGGGTTACGGGTCGTTTCTCAGTGTACGGCGCGCTGTCAGGTGAATGCCAGGGCGGGTATCATGGGCGGCGATGACGGTTCCTCCTGTTTCTGCTCCTGCCGTGCCTGACACGACCCGCGCCCGCATTCAGCAGGAGGCGGCGCGGCTGTTCGTGCAGAGCGGGTACCACGGGGTCAGCATGCGCGAGGTGGCCGAGGCGGTCGGCGTGACCAAACCGGCCCTGTACCACCATTACGCCGACAAGGAGGCGTTGTTCCTGGCGATGCTGGAGGGCACCCTGGCGGGGCTGGCGCGGCTGGTCGCGGCGGCGAACTCGCAGGTGGGGATCCGCCTTCAGCTCGATACGCTGGTGTACGAGTTGCTGGCCAGCGCGCCCGAGCAGCGGGTGGGGTTGCAACTGGCGAGCGAGTTACGGCACGTGAGTGCCGAGCGGCGCGGCGCGTTCGAACGCGAGTACCGCCGCGTGTGGATCGGGGGCCTGTCCGAACTGTTCGAGCTGGCGGCCGCGCGGGGCGAGTTGCGTTCGGATGTGGCCCCGGCGATGCTGGCGCGGGCGTTCCTGGCGCTCACGTACCCGCTGGTGACGGGCGCGCCGCCCAGCGATCCGCAGGGCATGGGGCGGGCGCTGCTGGCCGTGTTCCTGGACGGCGCGACGTCCCGGCCCGAACTGAACGGATGATACGGACTCCGGTTGAATGGGCTGCAAAGACCGTTCAATCCGAGCGAAGCGAGTAGGGGAAAACGGCAGTCCGTATGAGGTCATTCCCGGTTTCATGAAGGGCCTTGAGCGTCCTGCCATGTTGCGGCGGATGTGCGCCGTCAGCATGAGCGTCGGTCGCGTGGCACGGGCGCGGTGGCAGGGCAGGTGACGGAGTTCCTGGGCGCGCGTGTCAGCGTCCGTTTTCTGCATTCAGGGAGTGACCAGGATGGAATCACTGTTCGGTTGGATCACGCAGCCCGAGGCCTGGCTGGCGTTCGGCACGCTGCTGCTGCTGGAAGTCGTGCTGGGGATCGATAACGTCATTTTCATCTCGATCCTGGCGGGCAAACTGCCGCCGGAGCAGCAGCAGCGCGCCCGGACCATCGGTCTGCTGGGGGCGATGCTCATGCGGCTGGGCCTGCTGTTCTCGATCAGCTGGATCTACAGTCTGAAAAATGAGCTGTTTCAGGTATTCGGGCAGGGCTTCTCGGGTCGGGACCTGATCCTGATCTTCGGCGGGTTGTTCCTGCTGTACAAGGCCGTCAAGGAGATGCACGAGCAACTCGAGGGTCCGCATCACGGTGCGGGCGCGTCGGCGGGCGCGGTGGTGGGGGCGAACTTCGCGGCGATCATCGGGCAGATCATGCTGCTGGACCTCGTGTTCAGCCTCGACAGCGTCATCACGGCGGTCGGGATGGCGGACGATATCGGCGTGATGGTCTCGGCGGTGGTGGTGACGGTGGCGATCATGCTGGTGGCCGCGCGGCCCATCGGGGAGTTCGTGCAGGCGCACCCGACCGTGAAGATGCTGGCCCTGTCGTTCCTGCTGCTGATCGGCGTGAACCTGATCGCGGACGGTTTCGGGTTCAAGATTCCCAAGGGGTACACGTACTTCGCGATGGGCTTCGCGATTGCGGTGGAACTGCTGAACCTGCGTGTGCGGCGCGGCACGCCGGTGCAACTGCACGGCTCGGACCGGCAGCCGGACTGATCCGCGCCCTGAGCGTCTGCGCGCCCCTGCCTACCCGGTGGGGGCGTTGTGCCGGGTGCCGCCGGTCGGTGGGGCTGCCGTCCGGCCGGGCCAGTTGGCGAGGGCCGCGCCGCCGAGGATCACGGCGGCGGCCGCCCAGACGGTCAGCGGCAGTCGTTCGTGCAGCAGGGCCGCGCCCAGCATCAGGGCGATCACGGGGGCCAGGGTGTTCCAAACGCTGGTGCGGGCCGCGCCGAGCACCTGCGCGCCGCGCGCCCACGCGAGGTACGCCACGACGTTCGCGCCCAGCCCGCTGAGTGCCACGCCCGCCCACGCCAGTGGCGGCGTGCCGCCCAGTTGCACGTGCGGCGCGGCGTACAGCAGGTACGGCAGGCTGCCCAGCGCGAGGCTGAACGCCACGAACGGCAGCGCCCCCAGCCGCCCGGACAGCGTGCGGTTGAACAGGGTGTACAGCGCCCAGGCGGTCGCGGCGGCCAGCAGCCACGCCATGCCGCCCGGCGTGACGGGCGATCCGGGTTGCCGGGTCAGGAGCAGCAGGGTCAGCAGGCCGCCGAAGGCCACGGCCACGCCCGTCGCCTGCCGCCGCGTGACCCGCGTGCCCAGCAGCAGCCCCAGTGGCAGCACCAGCACGGGCACCATGCCGTTCACGACGCCCGCCACGCCCGCCGGGGAGAGCCGGATGCCGATCAGGAACAGCGTCTGGAACACGCTGTTGCCCAGCAGGCCCACGCCCGCGACGGTCAGCCACGTCTGCCACGTCCAGCGGGGCCAGCCGTGCGCGCGGACGGCCAGCGTCACCAGGACCGCCGAGGCCAGCAGGAACCGCCCGGTGTTGATGCTCTCGGCGTTCAGGTGTGACAGCAGTGTCTTGAGCAGCACCACGTTCCCGCCCCAGATGGTCACGGTGACGATCACGCCGGTCAGTGCCAGGCGCGTGGCCCGCGCGTCGGGTCCGGCCAGGGTGGCCGGGGCGGCTGGATGGGTGGGGAGCACGTCCGGGAAGATACCCCGCCGCTGCGGTGCCCGGCCGCGTGGACGGGACGCGCGCCGCAGCGTGCCCTGATCCGGTAGGATGACCCGGCCTGAAGGAGATCATCACTGTGCCCGTTACCCGCCTGGAAATCTGTACTGAACACCTCACCATCGATCAACGCGAGGACCTGCTCGACGCCGTCTGGACGGCGCTGCGCATCAGCCCCGGCATGGTCACGGCCGACGGGAACGTCGAACTGGCCCTCAAGCACTGCGGCGAGTCCGTGCCCGCCGAGGACGCCCCGCTGGTCCGCGTGAACGACATCGAGTACCGCAACGTCACGCCCGAACGCCTCGTGACCCTCATGAAACGCTGGTCCCGCTGACCGCCGCGTAGAGCGGCCCGCACCCACGGCAACCGGGGGGCGTTTCTCTGCTGCTCTGCGGCGCAGCTCTACGAGTCGCATCCGTTCGGATTGAACAGGCTCTGCAACCCATTCAATCCGCGTCTGTACCAGGGGCGTTGCGGTTCAGGGGCGTTGCGGCGCGGCGGAACTGGTGGCGGGTGCGGGCAGGTGCCCGGTCCGGGCGTTCAGGGCGTTCAGCGCGGCGTTCAGGCAGGTGTCCTGGCCCTGGGTGGTCAGGGCGCGCAGGTCGGTGGGGGCCGGCACGTCGGGCGTCACGTGCGCCGGGAGCGGCGTGCCGTCGGGCCAGTAGGCGCGCAGGACCGTGACGGACACCACTCCGCCGTCCGGGAGGGGTTCGAGGGTCACGCCGCTGTTCCCCACGCCGCGCGTGACCTCGCCCACGGCCAGCGCCCCGGCCCGCTGCGCGTAGTACGTGAAGACCTCCGAGCACGAGGCGGTGTTCGGGCCGACCAGCACGGCGGCCGGGCCGCGCCACACGGCCGTGTCCGGCGGACGCTGGCGGTCCTGCGGGCCAGCCGGACGGCCCTCGATCCCGGCGTACATGGTGCCGCCCGTGCGGAAGCGGCTGCGGTACTGGGTAGGCGCGAAGATACTGGCGGCCGCCACGCACTGCGTCAGGCTGCCGCCCCCGTTGAAGCGCAGGTCGATCAGCAGGGCGCGCGCTCCTTCGCGTTCCGCCTCGCGCACGCGGGCCAGGAACTGCGCGGCCGTGTCGGACGGCAGGAACGACGCGACCGAGATCAGCGCGGTCCGGCGGTCCGGCCCGACCCAGTTCAGGGTGGGTTCGTCCCGCGCGCGCAGGGTGGCGGTCGTCAGGGTCAGCGGGCGGGGCGCGCGGCCCGGCGCGGTCACCTCGACCTGGATGGGCTGCGCGGCGCGTTCCAGTCGCGTGAATTCCCTGGCGCCCAGCAGGTCCGTGCCGGGCGCGGCCTGATCGTCCTGCGTGCCCGCGCCCGTGCCATTGCCGGTATCGGCGCTGGGGGTGGGGTCCGGGTTCTTCCCGGCGGGCGCGCCGTTCACGCGGGTCAGCAGGTCGAACGGGCGCAGGCCTGCCTGCTCGGCCGGGCTGCCCGGCATGACCGACGCGACCAGCAGCCCGCCGGGCACGCTGACCACCCGCGCGCCCGTACGGGGCACCGCGAGGTTCTCCTGCACTTCCCGCAGGCGCAGCGCACTTTCCGGGTCGCGCACGCTGGTGTGGGCGTCCCCGACCTGCGTGAACAGTTCGGTCAGGACCTCGCGGGCCGTCTCGAACGGGCAGGCGTCCCCGGCAGGCGCGCAGCGTTCCTCCAGGGTGCGGCCGTACTGCTCGGTCAGGGCTTTCAGGTCGGCGGTACTCCAGCCGTAGTAGTCACGCAAGACACGGGTGGTGGCGTCGCGGTACAGGTCCGTGGCCGGACTGGCGGCCGCCAGTGGCAGCGCCGCGCACAGCAGGGCGGCCGTCAGGGCCGACCACGTGCGGCGCCGACGGATCGGGTTCAGCGGCACCTGACGGCGCGGTGGTGGATTGAAGGACACCTGCACAGGCTAGAGCACCCTGCACCCACCACAAAAGCGCGCCGGGCACCTTATGAGACCCTGACAGGTGTGCGGCGCCTCTGCCCCCCTTCAGTCAATGGGGGGGATGATGGGGGGAGTCCGCACAGGCGCATGCGGGGGCTGTACGGACTCCGATTGAATCGCTTACAGAGCCGCTGGGTCCGAGCGGATGCGGGTGGGAGAGAAGCCGGCTCACAGCGCAGCGAACGGCAGTCCGTATTACAGGCGGGCGCTGGCCTTCATTTCACTCAGCTTCAGCGTGTCGCCGAACAGACTGCGCCCCTCACTGAAACTCATGCCGAAGTACCCGTGCCCGCCGCGCGCCGCTGCGTCCAGGGCCGCGCCGCCCAGCGAGAACGGCATGCCCTGTCCGGCCTTCAGGGTCAGCGTCCCGATCGCCTGTGCCTGCTCGCCCGCCTCGCTGCACACCAGCATGCGCGGCGTGGCGAGCGACGCCGGGTACTCGGTGCAGGTGGCAGGCACATTACTCAGGTCCGGGCGGATGTACATGCCCACGCGGCTCAGCGTTCCGGCCGCCGTGGTGTACGTGGCGTTGCCCTCCACCTTGAACCGAGACAGGGCCGCCGGGACCGAGTTGCCCTTCAGCGAGTCGGTGTACAGGTACACGACCTTCCCGTTCAGGGTGCCGCTGTCCGGCAGGTTCAGGGTGCTGTCGGGAACGTCCACGCTGGGCGTGGGAATCAGGCCGCACGACCCCAGCAGCAGCGAGGCGGCGACAGACAGGACGGCAGGCATCAGGCGGGCGGGACGGTTCATGCCCGCCAGCGTAGCAGCGGCACCTGCGCCGCCGGAACCGCCCCGCCTTACAGTCACGTTCACGCGCCCCTCTGGTACGCTGCTGCGGTGAAGAAGTCCCCCACCGTCACCCTTCAAGCCCAGGCGGTGCGCCGCATCGCGGGCCGCTACCCGTTCGGGCACAGCGGCGACATCGCCCGCGCCGACGACGGCATCCAGCCCGGCGAGGTCGTGAACGTCCGCGCCGAGGGAAGCACCCGCCTGATCGCGCGCGGGTACTTCAACCCGCAGGGAGCCACGCCGCTGAGGTTGCTGACCTGGCAGGACGAGGACATCGACCTGAAGTTCTACCGCGCCCGCGTGAAGGCCGCCCTGGCACGCCGCGAGGGCCGCATCCTGAACACCGACGCCATGCGCGTCCTGCACGCCGAGGCCGACGGGATGCCCGGCGTGATCGCCGACCAGTTCGGGTCCGTCCTGAGCGTGCAACTGCGCAACGCCGGTGTGGAACGCCACCGCGACCTGATCGTGAAGGCCCTGAAGGACGAGACCCGCGCCGCGAGTGCCTTCGAGCGCAGCGACACCGGCGAGCGCCGCCGCGAGGGCCTGGACCTCGTGACCGGGACCCTGTGGGGCGACGTGCCGGAGCGCGTGGAATTCTTCGAGGACGACCTGCGCCTGCACTTCGCGCCGATGGACGCGCAGAAGACCGGCTTCTTCCTCGACCAGCGCGACAACCGCCGCCTGATGGCCTCGCTCGTCCGGCCCGGCGCGGGCTTCCTGGACGTGTACTCGTACACCGGGGGCTTCAGCCTGCACGCCGCGAAGGCCGGCGCGAAGGCAGTCGCCATCGACAAGGACAACGTCGCCCTGGCCGCGCTGGAACAGGCGGCGCGCAGTAACGGCCTTCAGGTCGGCGTGCGCTGGGGCGACGCCCTGGAAGCCCTCGCCGCACTGGAAAAGGACCGGCGGACCTTCTCGGCCATCGTCCTCGACCCGCCCACCCTCGCCAAACGGCGCGACGACGTACCCCGCGCCAAACGCATCTTCACCGACGGCGCCGCCAGCGCCCTGCGGATGCTGGAAAGCGGCGGGCACCTGATGATCAGCACCTGCGCCCACTACATCCGCGTGGACGACCTGCTCGACGCCGCCCGCGTCGCCGCCGCCGAGGCGAACACCGACGCCGAGGTGCTGGACGTGACCTACCAGCCCGCCGACCACCCGCACCTCCTGAGCGTCCCCGAGAGCCTGTACCTCAAGAGCATCCTGCTGCGCAAAGCCTGAAGGAACGCGCAGGGCAGAAGGTGGCCGCGCGTACCCTGCCGCGCGGGCGGGGCGGGCAGCATCGGGTATGTCTGCCCGCCGATTCCTGCTCCTCAGCGTGCCGCTGTCCGGCGTGGCGCTAGCCCACTACGCCACGCCGCTGCCCCTGAGTGCCGTCGCGCCCGCGAAGGCGCAGTTCGGGCTGCCGTTCGCAGGGCCGCCCGGCCCGGACACCTGGATGCTGGGCCAGGGCTACGGGAACACGACGGGCGCGTACCGGCAGCGGCGCAGCACGTACGGGAACCTGCAGGGCATCCATGCGGGCCTGGATTTCAGTGCGCCGTGCGGCACGCCCGTGCGGGCCATCGGGGACGGCGTGGTGGCCGAGGTGGACGGCCCGCACGGCAGCCCGCCGCACAACGTGGTCGTGAACCACGCCGGGAACCTGTCCAGTCTGTACGGGCATCTGCGGGTGCGCTCCAGCGTGCGCGTGGGGCAGCGGGTGACGCGCGGGCAGGTCATCGGCGAGAGCGGCGACTCGCAGGGCACGTGTGTCAGCGCGCCGCACCTGCACCTGGAACTGCGGGACCGGTCGCACCAGCGCTTCCTGAATCCGCTGCCGTACATCGCGGCGGACTGGAATTCACTGGCGCTGGCCGGGAGTTTCGGGCGGGGCTACGAGTACGACCTGGAGCGTCCCCGGCGCTGGCAGACGCCGGACTCGCAGCCTGCCGCGCTGCGGGGCGGCCCGCTGCTGAACGAGTACCGTCAGCCCTGGCCTCCCGCTGCCGGGGGTGCCCGGTGAAGCGCACCCTGCTGGCCCTGGCGGCCCTGCTGCTGGGTGCGGTGGAGGCCGCCACCCTTCCGTCCCGCGCGGTCCTGAGCGGTGAGTGCTGCCCCGGCGTGGTCTGGACACCCGACTCCCGTGCGCTGCTGTTCCTGGATGGACCCCCGGCGCGCGGCTCGACCGGCATCTACAGCGTCCCGGCGACCGGGGGAGAGGTCACGCGGCGCTTCTCCAGCGTGGCGTTCTTCTCGCCGTCGCTGCGCTGGGCGGTGCGGCCCGGTGCGGGCGAGGCGACCACCCTGGAACGCCTGACCGACGGGCGGCGCTTCACGCTGCCCACCTACGGAGCGGATGTCACCTGGACCGCCGCCGAGACACGACTGGCGTACGCCCGCAGCGACACGAGCGGCAACTACGACCGCCGCGTCACGCGGGTGTTCGTCGCCGACGCCTTCGGCGCGCCCCGGCTGGTGGCGACCCTCTCGGGCGGCAGCATTCACGGCTGGCTGGACGACACCACCCTGCTCCTGAGCGGCAAGCCCAGTGCGGCGGCCCGCGACCGTGACCTGTTCACGCTGAACACCCGCACGGGCGCGCGCCGGGTGCTGAGGTCCGCGCTGAACCTGCGCTCGGTGACCATCAGCCCCGGCGGACGGCAGGTCGCGTACACCGTCGCCTTCGACAGCGCCGCCCGCAACGGCCTGTGGGTGCAGGGCACCGCCAGCGGCAGCCCGCGCGAACTGAGCACCTTCGGCTCGTACCGCTGGCGGGACGCCAACCGCCTGCTGCTGATCCCCCTGAACGCAGCGGGCGGCCCGCACACCCTGCGGCAGTACGACGTGACCGCGAACGCCTGGAAGACGCTGGGCGACCTGGGCGATCAGGTGCGGCTGGCCGACTGGTCCGTCAGTCCCGACGGGCGCCTGCTGAACTACCTGAGTGCCCGCGACGGGAACGTGCGCGTCCTGACGCTGCCCTGAGCCTGCCCAGAGCCACAGAGCTGGGGCCGGAGCCGCCTTCAGCGGGGTCCCGCTCCGGCGCGGACGGCAGCGGGCACCGTGCGGGCGTCCTGCGGGGGGGCGACGGTCAGCTCCGGCGTCCAGGTGACGTTGCCGGTCAGCGGGCGCGCCGGGTTGGCGGCGTTGAACGCGGCGAGCAGGTCCACCTCAGTCCCGTCAGTCAGGACGTTCCCGGTCGCGCGGACCTGCGGCAGGTCCAGGTCGGGTTTACTCCAGTTGTACAGCACCCGGTCGGGCGTGACACCTGCCGGAAGCCCGAAGGCGTTGTTCTGCACGACCAGTTGCGCGCCGACGCCCGCGCCGATGCTGTAGCCGTACGTGGCGGGGTCGGTGATCTCGTACAGGTTGTTGTACAGGTGAACCTGCCCGAAGCGGACGCGCGGGACGCGCTGCCCCAGGTTCCGGAAGAGGTTGTGGTGCAGCGTGACCCGCAGCCGCCCCCGGTCCGAGGTGGGCACGTCCGGCGCGGCGGGTTTGTCGGTCGAGCCGATCAGCATGCTCTTGTCGTGGTCGCGCAGCACACTCCAGGACACCGTGACGAGGTCCGAGCCTTTCGTGATGTCCAGCGCCCCGTCGTGCACCTGATAGGGGCGGCCCAGCAGGGTGGGCTGCGCCTGGTCCGGGTTGCGGCCGTCGCTGAGGTCCACGCGGTCCACCCAGACGTGCGTGGACGTCACGATGCTGATCAGGTCGTACTCGGAGTTCCAGTTGCCGGTCGCGCCGTCGGTGGGGTCCCAGGCGGGGAAGCAGTCGGCGGCGTCCTCCAGGGTCAGGTTGCGGATGATGACGTTGTCGGCCTTCTCGACCCACAGGTTCAGGTGGGTCAGGCGGGCGCCGCGGTCCAGGCCGATCAGGCTGGTGTTCGACCCGACCCGCACCTTGACCTGCGCCGCCTGCCGCTGGGCGCTGGCCCGGCGGGCGTCCTCCAGCGGCCCGGCGGGTTTCTGGGTGCGGCCGTACGTGGCGGGGTCGTAGGCGTTCAGGTAGGCGTCCAGGGTGTAGCCGCCCTCCTGGAAGTCCGTGCAGGTCAGCACTCGGCCGTCGGGGGCGGTCATGCCGTCGATGGTGCCGCGCACGTAGATCAGGCGGGGGGTGCCGTCGCCGTTGCCCAGCGCGCTGATCAGTTCGGCGTGGGTGCTGACCGTGAAGGTGTGGGCGGCGTCGGCGCGGCTGCCGCCGGTGGTGCCGGTGCCGCTGGCGGCCCAGCCGTTGCGCTCGGGGAGGCTCTCGCGGCCCAGTGCCTGTCCGGCCGGGGGGCGGGTGAGCGTGCAGGCGCTGAGGAGGACGGTCAGGGCGGTCAGCTGAAGCGGGGTACGGCGCATGGATGCTCCTGGGCGCGGCGGGCACGCGGGGGCGAGGCCCGGCGGGTCAGGCCGGGCAGCGGTGAGGGGGCGGGTGCCCCTGCGGGCAACCGGTCTGAGTTATCGATTACCCAGACCGTAACACTGCCCTGCCGAACCGTCAACCCGCCTGCCCCACGACAGGTGGCGAATGAGGAATCCCCCCATGTTCGGATGCTGCCCTGACCTGCTAGACTGTCTCGTTTCCGAAGCGGAGGCGGTGCCTTACGCGTTCAACGTAACCCCCGGCGGCCCGGTCTACGTCTGATTCCTGCTGTTCAGGCCGCACTTTTCAGGGAGAATCCACCTTGCAGAACAATCTGATCGTGAAGGGCGCGAAGGAGCACAACCTCAAGAACATCACGGTGGAACTGCCGCGCGACCAGTTCGTGGTGATCACCGGCGTGTCCGGCAGCGGCAAGAGCACACTGGCCTTCGACACCATCTACGCCGAGGGCCAGCGCCGCTACGTCGAGAGCCTCAGCGCGTACGCCCGGCAGTTCCTGGGCCTGATGGAGAAACCCGACGTCGAGAGCATCACCGGCCTGTCCCCGGCCATCTCCATCGACCAGAAGACCACCAGCCACAACCCGCGCAGCACGGTGGGCACCGTCACCGAGATCCACGACTACCTCCGGTTGCTGTATGCCCGCGTGGGCACCCCGTACTGCCCGGTGTGCGGCCGCAAGATCGAGAAGCAGAGCCCCAGCGAGATCACCGACCGCCTGCTGGCGGGCTTCCCTGACAAGCGCGCCATCCTGCTCGCGCCCGTCGTGCGTGGGCGCAAGGGCGAGTACCGCAAGCTGTTCGCGGACCTGCGCCGCGAGGGCTTCGCGCGCGTCCGCGTGGACGGCACGCTGTACGAACTGGAGGAAGCCGAGAAGCTGAAGCTGGAGAAGTTCGAGAAGCACGACGTGGACGTGGTCATCGACCGCGTGACGCTGCGCGAGGGCGACCGTAGCCGCATCGCGGAGAGTGTCGAACTGGGCCTGCGCCGCGGCGAGAGCCTGCTGCGCGTCCTGATGCCGGATGCTGGTGAAGACGGCGGCGCGCACGAGGAACTGTACTCCGAGAAGTTCGCCTGCCCCGAGCACGGCAGCGTGCTGGAGGAACTCGAACCCCGCTCGTTCTCGTTCAACTCGCCGTACGGCGCGTGCGGGGACTGCGCGGGCCTGGGCAGCAAGCAGGAGTTCAGCCCGGACCAGATCATCGACGACAAGCTCTCCATCGCCGAGGGCGCCATCCTCCCCTGGAGCAAGAAGGGCACGGGTGGCGGCATCTACTACTGGGACAAACTGCAGGCGCTGGCCGAACACCTGGACTTCAGCGTGAAGACCCCCTGGCGCGACCTGCCGAAAGCCGCACAGGACGCCGTCCTGAAGGGGCCGGGCGCGCCGTTCGAGGTCGTGTACCGCCGCGCGGGCAAGGAAACCATGCGCTTCATGACCGAGTTCGAGGGGGTCATCCCGAACCTGGAACGCCGCTACGCCGACACGGAATCCGAGTTCATGCGCGAGAAACTCGAGGAGATGATGGAACTCCAGCCGTGCCCGACCTGCGGCGGCACCCGCTACAAACCCGAGATCCTCGCGGTGCGCGTGGGCGGCCTGAACATCAGTCAGGCGAGCGGCATGAGCGTGCTGGACGCCGACTCGTTCTTCGACCGCCTTCAGGACGGCGCGCTGGACCACGCGGCCATCGAGCCGTTCCTGAAAGGCCACGCGGGCGGCACCGCGAAGGCGCACGGCCCGCGCCACTACGAGTACGCCCTGAACGATTTCGGGTCGGCAGTCGCCGCGCCCGTCCTGAAAGCCATCCGCACCCGCCTGAAATTCCTGGTAGATGTCGGCCTGGACTACCTGAGCCTGGACCGCACCGCGAACACCCTGAGCGGCGGGGAGGCGCAGCGCATCCGCCTCGCCACGCAGGTCGGCAGCGGCCTAACCGGGGTGCTGTACGTCCTCGACGAACCCAGCATCGGCCTGCACCCCAAGGACAACCACCGCCTGATCGGCACGCTGAAGCACCTGCGCGACCTGGGTAACACCCTGATCGTCGTCGAGCACGACGAGGACACCATGATGGACGCCGACTACCTCGTGGACATGGGCCCCGGCGCCGGCGTGCACGGCGGGCAGGTCGTCGCCGTCGGCACCCCGGAACAGGTGAAGAAGGACAAGAACAGCCTGACCGGCAAGTACCTGCGCGGCGAACTGAAGATCGAGGTGCCCACCCATCGCCGCCGGGGCAACGGCAAACAGTTGAAGGTCATCGGGGCGCGCGAACACAATCTCCAGAACGTCTCCATCGAGATTCCGCTGGGCACCATGACCGTCGTCACCGGCCCCTCGGGCAGCGGCAAGAGCACCCTGATCCACGACATCCTGCACGCCACGCTGGCCCGCGAATTGAACGGCGCGAAGACCACCCCCGGCAAGTACGACCGGATCGAGGGCATGGAGCACCTGGACAAGGTCATCGAGATCGACCAGAGCCCCATCGGGCGCACGCCGCGCAGCAACCCCGCCACGTACACCGGCGTGTTCACCGAGATCCGCGACCTGTTCACCCGCACGCCCGAAGCCCGGCGGCGCGGCTACCAGGCCGGGCGCTTCTCGTTCAACGTGAAGGGCGGCCGCTGCGAGCACTGCAAGGGCGACGGCGTCATGAAGATCGAGATGAACTTCCTCCCCGACATCTACGTCCCCTGCGAGGTCTGCAAGGGTGCGAGGTACAACCGCGAGACGCTGGAAGTCAAGTACAACGGCAAGACCATCGCCGACGTGCTCGACCTGACCGTCGAGGACGCCCAGAGCTTCTTCGAGGCGATCCCCGCCATCGAACGCAAGATGACCCTGCTGTGCGACGTGGGCCTGGGCTACATGAAGATCGGGCAGCCCAGCACCACCCTCTCCGGCGGAGAGGCGCAGCGCATCAAACTCGCCAGCGAACTGAGCAAACGCGCCACCGGCAAGACCATCTACATCCTCGACGAACCCACCACGGGCCTGCACTTCGAGGACGTCCGCAAACTCATGGAAGTGCTGCAACGCCTCGTGGAGGGCGGCAACACCCTCGTGATCATCGAGCACAGCCTGGACGTCATGAAGACCGCCGACCACATCATCGACCTGGGCCCCGAGGGCGGCGTGCGCGGCGGCACGGTCGTCGGCACCGGCACCCCCGAGGAGATGGCCGCCCACCCGACCAGCCACACCGGCGAGTACCTGCGCCGCGTGCCTGGCATCGTGGCCGCCCAGCCCCGCACTGTCCCGTCCGACGAACCTGTGGAGGCGCCGAAGAAAGCCAGACGCACCCCGAAGAAGGCGGCCGCCGAGGAGCTGGAACCCGTCGGCGCGGCCCCCGCCCGCAAAACTCGTGCTAAGAAAGAAAGCGCATGACCCAGCCGCCCGACCCTGCCCAACCCGACGCCCACACCGCAGACGCCCAGACCCCCAGCGCTGAGGGGCCCCTTCAGGCCGACCAGACCGGGCGGCACGCGACCCCGGACGGTACCCCGACCCGCCCGGCGCCCGCTGCCCCCCCGACGCCTGCCAGGGGCCGCCCGGCCGGGCGTCAGCGTCAGGCCGGGGGTCAGGACGACCCGCCCGCCAGCACGGCCGTCACGCTGATGAAACTGCTGGGCGGCGCCGTGTGCCTGCTGGCCCTGGCGTACTTCCAGTGGACGCCCGGCGAGTGGCCCGTGCGCCTGCTGACCTGGGTGCTGCTGACCCTGCTGGCCGACGAGTTCGGCGGCTGGTTCGGGTACGCCGGGCTGGTCATGGGCGGCCTGGGGTACTTCAGTCCGGTGCAGCCGCCCGCCGAGTGGCTGGTCATCCTGCCGCTGGTCGGCGGCGCCCTGATGGGCACGCTGCTGCTCAAGCACTCGGGCGGCCTGTTCGTCCTGCCGTTCGCCGGAGTGCTGTTCGCGGGCGTCCTGATCGTCGTCGGGCAGTTCGGTACCAAACTCGACCCGCAGATGACGCTGCCCGCCAACCCGGAATTCCAGCGGACTGCCATCACCGCCATGCTGATCGCGCTGGGCATCAGCGCCGCGCGGCAACTGATCGGCCTGATCCTGCGCGCCCGCCAGCGCCGCACCCGGCGCGCGGACACCGCACCCGCCTGAACCCCCGTGCCTCCCTGCACGCCGTTCCCGCACGCCGGAGCGGCGTTTTCTGCTGCCTGCACGCCGCCCTGCGGTCCCTCATGGACGCGCGTTACACTTCAGGGCAGATGAACAGCAACTCCAACCGCACCATTCTCGTGATCGGCACGCTGATCGCCGTGGCCCTGATCGCCCTCGCCCTCGTCGCCGTGCGCGGCAAACCCGCCCCCGGAGCGGGCCTGAACGGCAACTTCGACCTGACCGGCCAGCCCTTCGCCGGCAAGGCCGACGCGCCCGTCAGCGTGGTCGTCGTCGAGGACTTCAAGTGCCCCGTGTGCAAGACCTTCGAGGAAACCATCGCTCCCGAACTGAACAGCAAGTACATCGAGACCGGCAAGGCCAAGCTGTACTCCCTGGTGTGGCCCTTCCTGGCCGAGAACGTCCGCCTGCCCACCGACGACAGTAAACTCGCCGCGCAGGCCGCCAAGTGCGTGTACGACCAGGGCGGCAACGACGCCTTCGGCAGTTTCAAGACCATCCTGTTCCGCGCCCAGGGCAGCGAGAGCACCGTCTGGGCCACCAAGACCCGCCTCAAGGACCTCGCCGGGAACGTCGAGGGACTCGACCAGGGCAAGTTCGCCACCTGCCTGGATACCGACGCCACCGCCGCCCGCGTGGACGCCGACGAGAAACAGGTCACGGACGCCCGCGTGAACCACACGCCCACCGTGTTCGTGAACGGCAAGGAAGTCCTGAACGGCAGCGGCCAGAGCAGCTACCTGCTGGCCGACGTCAGCGCCGCCATCGACGCCGCCAGCAAGTAAGCCGTGAGCCGCGACAACCGCCTGTACGCCGCGTGGGTGATCGCCCTGATCGCCACGCTGGGCAGCCTGTACTTCAGTAACATCCTGGGCTTCAAACCCTGCGTGCTGTGCTGGTACCAGCGTATCGCCATGTACCCGCTGGCCGTCATCCTAGGCATCGGCGCGCTGCGCGGCGACCTCGGTGCCCGCGTGTATGCCCTGCCGCTCGCGGGCGTCGGGGCCGTCATCGCCCTGATCCAGAACTTCGAGGACTGGGGCGTGATTCCCGTCCTGAAAGCCTGCACCGCCGACGCCACCACCGTCGCCTGTAACGTCCCCTGGCCCGTCTGGGGCAGCGGCGCGCTGGCTGGACTGAACACCGTCATCACCATCCCGGTCCTGAGCATGACGGCCTTCATCCTGATCATCGGGCTGCTGAGCTGGGGCCGCCCCCGCAGCATCTGATACGGACTCCGATTGAATGGACTGCAAAGGCCATTCAATCGGAGTCCGTATTACACCGGTCGGCCCGCCATCATGAATGACGCGGTCATTCCGCCGTCCACCGGCACGATCGCGCCCGTCATGAACGCGGCCTCCCCGCTGCCCAGGAAGTACACGACCTGCGCGACCTCGCGCGGGGTGCCCAGGCGGCGCAGGGCGTGCAGGTCCTCGTAGTCCCGGCGGGTCTGCTCGGGGTCGCTGCTGTCCGCGATGGCGTCCAGTACGCCCTCGGTGCTGATGGCGCCGGGCGCGACCGCGTTCACTCGCAGGCCGCGCGGCGCGAGGTCCAGCGCCATGGCGCGCGTCAGGTTCACCAGGCCGCCCTTGCTGGCGTTGTACGCGGCGTTGTCCTGCTCGGCGAACAGGCCCTGCACGCTCGCCACGTTCACCACTGCCGCTCCGTGCGGCAGCAGGTCCACCAGCGCCCGCACCAGCAGCAGTGGCGCGGTCAGGTTCACGTTCAGGGTCCGCGCCCAGCCGCGTTCACTGACGTCCAGCACGCTCCCGTGCGCGCCCTGGTACGCCGCGTTGTTCACGAGCACCTGCACGCCCCCCATCTCCCGCGCTGCCCGCACGATCCGTTCGCGTCCGGCGGCGGTGCTCACGTCCGCCTTCACGCGCCGCTGGCCCTTCAGGGTGGGCGGCAGGTTCACGTCCGCGCTCAGGACCCGCCATCCACGTTCCGCGTACAACTCCGCGACCGCCCGGCCAATGCCGCGCGCCGCGCCCGTCACGATCACACCAGAACCGTCTGTCATGCCCCCAGTCTCAGGGACACCCGCCCGTCCGGAGCCGAGGCATAAGGCACGCTCAAGTGGGGAGGTTGTGGGCAGTACGCAGTGCAGAGGGGGAACAGAAGGGAACCCGCCGACTGCGAATGCGTCGGCGGGCCTTTCAGGGACTGCTGTGTGGTGGGGCAGAGGTTGGAGAACCAGCCCACTCCCACATTCCGTTTACTTGCGGCTGGCTTCGATCAGCGCGGGGACGATCTCGTTGATGTCGCCGACGATGCCGTAGTCCGCGACCTTGAAGATGGGGGCCTCGGCGTCCTTGTTGATGGCGATGATGTTCTTGCTCTTGCCCATGCCGCTCAGGTGCTGCACGGCGCCGCTGACGCCGAGGGCGATGTACGCCTTGGGCTGCACGGTCTTGCCGGTCTGGCCGACCTGCTCGGCGTAGGGGCGCCAGCCGGCGTCCACGACGGCGCGCGTGGCACCGACGCCCGCGCCGATGTTGTCGGCGAGGCCCTCGACGTACCGGGCGAAGTTCTCGGGGCTGCCGACGCCACGGCCGCCGGTGACGATCACGTCCGCTTCGGTCAGGGCGACGCGGCTGCTCTTCTCGACGCTCTTGCCGGTCACCTGCACGCGGGGGGTGGGCAGGGTGAGTTCGACGTCGTACTGCTCACCGGCCGCGCCAGCGGGGGCGGCGGGCGCGAACGAGCCGGGCTTGACGGTCACGACGACCAGTCCGTCCGCCTCGACGGTCTCGGTCACGCGGGCCAGGAAGGTGTAGCGCTGCGCCTGGAGGGCCGCGCCGTTGCTGCTCAGTTTGGTGGCGTCTTCCAGGTACGCGGCGTCCAGCTTCACGGCCACGCGGGGCGCGTACTCGCGGCCGGAGCGGCTCCCGCCGATGATCACGGTGTGCGCCTCGCCTTCCTGCGCGATCTGCGTGGTGGCGGCGGCCCAGACCTCGGCGTTGTAGGTGGCGAGCTGGGGCAGGTCGGCGACGAGCACCTGATCGGCGACGGCGGCGGCCTCGGTGGCCACGCTGGCGACGTTTTGGCCCAGCACGAGCAGGGTGACGGGGCCTTCGCGGCCCGAGTCGCGGGCGGCGGTGACCATTTCCAGGGTGGCTTTCGCCAGTTTCCCGGCGGTGTGTTCAGCGACGATCAGAATCATGCGATCACCTTCGCTTCGTTGCGAAGCAGGTCCAGCAGTTGTTGGGCGGCGGCCTGGGGGTCCTTGCCGTCGATCATCCTGTTCAGGCGGGCGCGGGTCTGGATTTCAGCGCCGACCACGCGGACCTTGCTGCTCAGGCCGTAGGAAGCGGGGTCGTCCTTGCGGAGTTCCTTCTTCTTGGCTTTCATGATGTTCGGCAGGGTGGGGTAACGGGGTTCGTTCAGGCCCTGCTGCGTGGTGACCACGGCGGGCAGGGGGGCGCTGAAGCTCTCGTTGCCGTCGTCCACGTCGTGGCGGCCGGTCAGGGTTTCGCCGTCGAGTTTCAGTTCGTTCGTCCAGGTCAGCTGGGGCCAGCCGAGGCGTTCGGCGCTGGCGGCACCGAGGGCCTGGGAGTCCCAGTCGGCTTCCTGCCCGCCGACCAGGATCAGGGTCACGTTCTCGGCCTGCGCGACCTGCGCCACGACGCGGCTGAGGGTGATGGCGTCGAACGTTTCGTCGGTTTCGACGTGAATGGCGCGGTCCACGCCCATGGCGAGCGAGGTGCGCAGGGCGTCCTCGACTTTCTTGGGGCCGACGGCCAGCGCGATGATCTGTTCGACGGGCGCGCCGCTTTCGCGCAGGCGCAGGGCTTCTTCCACGCCGTACTCGTCCATGCCGTCGATGATCAGGGTGGCGCCGTCGAGGTCGACGGTCTGGCCGCTGATCTTGACGCGGGCTTCGGCGTCCGGAACTTGTCTTACGAGCGTCAGGATGTTCATGGGTCCTCCAGGGAGTCAGGTGCGTGTGTCGGGGACTTCGGGTGAGGCTGGCCCGCCCGGCCCGACAAATTGTACTTGGTTCAAGTTTAGCAGAGCGGTCCTGCCCAGGGAAGTCCCGCGCGCCGCACCACCCGGCACGCCCCGGCCCACACATCAGGAACCCAGCCGCCGCGCACCAGTCATGCACCCGCGCGCCACACCACGCTCCGGACGGAACCAGAACTCGAAAATGAACCGGTCACCAGGGTAGCTCAGGCGCACCCCGCCCGCACAGCACCGGTCAACTGATAGGGACTCCGATTGAATGGGCTGCAAAGACCGCCGGGTCCGAGCCGATGCGCGTAGGAGAAAAACGCCCCTCCGGGCGTGGAGCTGGCAGGGGCGGTGAAGTTCCGGATTGTCAGCCAAACAAACGGAATCCGTATGACTTCATCCGGCCACCCGGCGACCCAGCCACCTGACCGAACATGAGAACCCCGGGCCCACCCACCCGGCCCCACATGAACGCGCAGGGCGGCATGGACGCCCCCGCACCCACACCAGCCCGGCTTTACGTGCCGTTCAGGTCATCAAGCGACGGCCTTTAGGAAGACCGCTACCTTAAAGCTCCCGTCAACTGCCTCAAGGAACCCTCTCATGGTCACGGACGAACCTACCCTCATGAAGAACCTGATCTCCCTGACCGTCCTCGCCATCGCCGCCAGCACCGCCACCGCCGGCGCGCAGTCCCTGAACGGCGTCGAACTCGGCCTGACCGGCGGTTACGCCGGCGGCCTCAGCGGCGAAGCCTTCGTGCACGCCCCCAACGTCGTCGGTCCGGTCGGCGTGAAGGTCGGCGTGGCTGTCACCCGCTCCGCCGACGCCATCAACGACAGCAACGACGGCACCACCGACGGCAGTGGCCCCTTCACGTTCGGCGACCTCAAACAGAACATCGGTGCCACCGAATCCGGCAGCCAGACCGTCGTGTCCCTCGACGGCACCTACAGCCTCGGCGAAGTCGCCCCCGGCGTCGACACCACCCTGTACGCCGGCGGCCGCTACGGCATGTTCCGCAGTACCGAAGACTACGGCGCCGACGGCAACGTGACCTACAGCAGCAACTCCTTCGGGATCGGCGCGGGCGTAATGGCCAGCTATGCCCTGAGCGGCAACATCAGCCTCGTGGGCGACCTGGGCGTCGATCACTTCTTCAAGTCCTCGATCACGACCGGGGGAAGCAACACGAACGCCGGAGGCACCTACAACACCGGTGACGCCGGCTACAGCGTCTACGACGACCGTTTCGTGCGTCCCGGCACCAACTTCAAGGCCCGCGTGGGCGTCAAAGCCACCTTCTGATCTACGCCTCCTTTTGACCGGACCGGCCCTCCCTGTGGGGGTCGGTTCGTGTTGTGTGTGGGTCAGCGCTTCAGGTGCTGCCTGAGCACCTCGAAGGCTGCCACGGTGCGTGGGAACCCCAGGTACGGGACGCACATCATGAGGGCGCCGCGCACCTCGGCCTCGGTCGCTCCGGCGTTCATGGCGCCGCGGATGTGGGTGCGCAGTTCGGGGGGGCTGCCCAGTGAGACGAGCAGCGCGCAGGCGATCAGCTCCTTGCTTTTCAGGTCCAGTCCTGGGCGGTCGTACACGGTGTCGTACGCGAAGTCCTGAATGTAGCGGCCCAGGTCGGGGTCCAGGTCGGTCAGGCGTTCCTGAATGCGTTCCTGCTGCGAACCGAAGATGACTGCCCGCGCGTGCCCTGGCGTGGGGGTGTGGGTGGCGGCGCGTTGCTCAGCGCTCTGCTGTTCGGGGCTCTGCTGCCCGGTGCTGCGTTCGGTGTCGTTCATGCCCGCAGGGTAGTGCCAGGGTCGTGCGTGTGCGCGGGCTGCCGTGGCGGGCGCGTGTGGGCGCCTGCGGACCGGGTGCATGCAGATGTGGCAAGAATCCCGTCATGACTGGGCCGCTACAGTGGGGACGTGCCGGGAATCCGTTCAGATCGTAAGGTTTCACCTGCCCGCAGGGGCGTGGGGCGGATAGTCTACACTCAGGCTGTCCACCAGGCACCGAGCGTTCTGTCCAGTCGCGGCAGTTCGTTGTTCCCGTTTCAGCCGTTCACCCGGCGCCGCTGTTTCAGCGTGTCACGGCCCGCCCGTGATGAGCCCGTGACGGCCGCGCTTTCCGCCCCTGGGGGTCACCCATGAACAGATACGACGACCGCGCCCGACTCGTGTTCCATTACGCCCGCGAGGAAGGCAACCGCCTGGGCCACGCGATGGTCGGCCCGGAACACCTGCTGCTGGGCCTGATGCGCGAGGGCGGCACCGCCGCCAGCATTCTCGGAGAGTTCGGCGCTTCACTGGACGGCCTGCGCCGCCGCGTGGAGGAAATCATCGGCCGGGGCGAGGGCAACCGCCTGAACGACGCGCCCAGCATCACGCCCCGCGCCCGCCGCGTCATGGAACTCGCGTCCAGCGAGGCCCGCAGCCTGGGCGCCCAGGTGACCAGCACCGAGCACATCCTGCTGGGCATCATCCGCGAGGGTGACGGCGTGGCCTTCCGCATCCTGCAGGAACTCACCAAGGACGTGGACACCATCCGCTGGCGCATCCTGGCGCAGGGCGAGGGCGCGGGCAGCAAACCCGCCAAGCCGGTCGCCACGCCGTTCCTCGACGAGTACGGCCGCGACCTGACCAAGTGGGCGCGCGAGGGCAAACTGGACCCCGTGATCGGGCGCAGCGAGGAGATCCGCCGCGTCACGCAGATCCTCACGCGCCGCACGAAGAACAACCCGGTCCTGATCGGGGACCCCGGCGTGGGCAAGACCGCCATCGTTGAGGGACTGGCGCTCGCCATTCACGAGAAGCGCACGCCCCCCAACCTCCACAACGTGCGGCTGGTCAGCCTGGACCTCAGCGGCGTCGTCGCGGGCACCAAGTACCGTGGGGAGTTCGAGGAACGCCTGCGGCAGATCATCGAGGAGCTGCGCAACGCCAAGGTCATGGCCTTCATCGACGAGTTGCACACCCTGGTCGGGGCGGGCGGCGCCGAGGGCACGCTGGACGCCGCGAACATCCTGAAACCCGCCCTGAGCCGCGGGGAGATTCAGGTGATCGGCGCGACCACCACCGGCGAGTACCACCGCTACATCGAGAAGGACGCCGCCCTGGAGCGCCGCTTCCAGCCGGTGATCGTGCTGGAACCCAGCCCCGCCGAGACGCTCCAGATCCTGCGCGGCCTGAAACCCAAGTACGAGGAACACCACGGCGTGCAGATCCCCGAACAGGCGCTGGAACTCGCCGTGCGCATCGGCGAACGGAGCCTGCCGGGCCGCAACTTCCCGGACAAGGCCATCGACCTGATCGACGAGGCCGCCAGCCGTGTGCGCCTGAACATGAGCGTCGGCCTGCCGGTCGCGGAGACCGAGGACGGCGAACCGTACGTGACCCGCGAGGACATCGAGAGCGTCATCAACTCCATGGGCGGCATCTACTCCGAGGAGACGGCCGCGCAACTCGGTGACCTGGAAGGCAACCTGCAGGATCAGGTGTACGGCCAGCCGGACGCGATCCGCGCGCTGAGTTCCGCGCTGCGCCGCGCCCGCGTGGGCCTGGGCGGCCGCACCCGCGTCGCCGCGAGCTTCCTGTTCGTCGGGCCAAGCGGGGTCGGCAAGACCCACCTGGCCAAGGCGCTGGCCCGCAGCCTGTTCGGCAGTGAACGCAGCCTGATCCGCATGGACATGAGCGAATTCCAGGAAAGCCACTCGGTCAGCAAACTGATCGGCTCGCCTCCCGGCTACGTGGGCTACGAGCAGGGCGGCCGCCTGACGGAAGCCGTGCGCCGCCAGCCGTTCAGCGTGATCCTGCTCGACGAGATCGAGAAGGCCCACCCGGACGTGTACAACACCTTCCTGCAGGTTCTCGACGACGGCCGCCTGACCGACGGTCTGGGCCGAACCGTGGACTTCCGCCGCACGATCATCATCATGACCAGCAACACCGGCTTCAACGTGAACCCCACCGTCGGCTTCAGTCCGGTCACGCCGGACAGCAACGCCCCGCTGCGGAACATCTTCACGCCGGAATTCCTGGACCGCCTGGACGAGGTCATCCGCTTCAAGAGCCTCGGCGAGGAGGAACTGGTGCGGGTCGCGCAGCAACTCATGGGCGAGATGACCGAGGAACTCGCCAGCCGCGAACTGAGCGTCACCTTCGACCCGGCCATCGCCGCGTGGCTGGTCGGGAAACTCAAGGCCCGCAGCCCCAAGCATGCCGTCGGCAGCTCCCGGCAGTTGCGCACCCTGGTCCGCGAGGAGATCGAGGACCCGCTGGCCCTGGAACTCACCAGCAATCACGGCGAGGAAGTGCGTGTCGTGCTGGGCGAGAGCGGCCTGCAATTCGAGAAGGGCGAGGAAGCCGCTTCCCGCCAGATCCTGGCCTGACCACCAGAGCCTCTACCCCCCGGGACGCCCACGCACACGCGGGGCGTCCCGCTCTGCTGGCCTGCGCTGCGGGAGACTGCCGCACTCTCTCCGGGCCAGCCGCCGGGCGTCTCCGGGCACGCAGGCTGCTCCGCGTCACCCTGCGGGACGCTCCGGGCGGTTAGCATGACGGTCATGACGAAAAGCATTGTTGACTTTCAGGACGAACACGGCCGCATCACCGGGTGGCCCAGCGACCGCCGCCGCGCGCACCAGCTGGCCATCCTCGACTACCTGACGGGCCTGTTCGAACCCGGCGTGTCGTACGACCAGGGGCAGATCGAGCAGGTGCTGGCCGACCACAGCACCCTGGAGGACCCCAGTTTCCTGCTGACGGAACTGGTGGACGGCGATTACCTCGCGACGGCGAACGGCATGTACTGGCGCGCAGACGGTCGCCCCGGCGCGCGTGGCTAGAGCCCGCACCAGCTACGTCTGCAGCAGTTGCGGGTACACCAGCGCCAAACCGCTGGGCCGCTGCCCGAACTGCCAGGCGTGGAATTCCTTCGAGGAGGAAGTCCCGGCCGCCGCGACCGGTTCGCGCGGCGGCGCGTACGGGGGTGTCGTGGGCGGGAAACTTACGGCGCTGTCCACCGTGGGCCGCCGTGAGGAGCCGCGCACGTCCAGCGGCATTCCGGAACTGGACCGGGTGCTGGGTGGCGGGCTGGTCGCCGGGGGCGTCACGCTGATCGGCGGTGAACCGGGCATCGGCAAGAGCACGTTGCTGCTGCAGGTCGCGGACCGCGTGGCGAAACTGGGCGGCACGGTGCTGTACGTGGCTGGCGAGGAATCCCTGGAGCAGATCCGCCTGCGCGCCGACCGGCTGGGCGTGGCGCTGGACGGGGGTGCGGACATTCAACTCACCCGCGACACCCGCGCCGAGCATGTGGCCGCGCTGATGAACGAGCACAAACCCGCGCTGTGCATCGTGGACTCCATCCAGACCGTGACCGTGGAAGGCGAGGGCGCGCCGGGCGGTGTGGCGCAGGTCCGCGACGGCACCGCGCTGCTGACCCGCGCCGCGAAGGAAACCGGGACCGCCACCGTTCTGGTCGGGCACGTCACCAAGGACGGCACGGTCGCCGGGCCGAAAGTCATGGAGCACATCGTGGACACCACCGTGTTCCTGGAGACGGTCGGGTCGTTCCGGCTGCTGCGTTCGGTCAAGAACCGCTTCGGGCAGGCCGGTGAACTCGGCGTGTTCGAGATGCGCGGCGAGGGCCTGATCGCCGTCGAGAACCCATCGGCGGCGTTCCTGGCCGAGCGGCCCCTGGACGTGCCGGGCAGCGTCGTCGCCGCCACCATCGACGGGCAGCGCCCCATGCTGCTGGAAGTGCAGGCGCTGGCCAGCAAGACGCCGTACCCGAACGCCCGCCGGGTCGTGGTGGGCCTCGACCCGCGCCGCGTGGACGTGGTCCTGGCCGTGCTGGAACGCCGCCTGGACCTGACGCTGGGCGGCCTGGACGTGTACGTGAACCTCGCGGGCGGCCTGAAGGTGCCCGATCCGGGCCTGGACCTCGCCATTGCCCTGGCGATCTACAGCGCCGTGGTGGGCCGCGCCCTGCCCGGCAACGTTGCCGTGTTCGGCGAGGTCGGACTGGCGGGCGAGGTGCGCTCCACGACCGGCTCGATCCGCCGCGCCGAGGAGGCCCGCCGCGCCGGGTACACCCGCCTGATCGTCCCGCCCGGCCTGGACGGCCACCCGGACGGCGTGAAGAGCGTCGAGGAGGCCGTCGCGCAGGTGTGGGGCGGCGCCCCGGCGTCCGGCCGGAAACCCCGCGCGGCTGCCGAACGTACCTGAGGGTATGACTGCCCCAATTTCTGTCGCGCCGCCCACCTCGCCCGTCTGGTTCCGGGCGCTGGTGTGGCTGGCGCCCCTGCTCCTGATCGTGACCGCCTGGCTCCCGGACGACAGCGCCGACAAGCCCCTGCCGGTGGCGGGCAGCGTGGCCCTGACCCTGCTGGGCGTGGGACTGGGGGCGTTTTTCGCGCAGGTTCCGCGCCGACTGGCGTACACCCTGACCGACACGGGCCTGCGCATCAGCCGCTTCTCCGGTACCTTCGAGTGGCCCTACCGCGAACTGCGCGTGCGCCGCACCGACGCCGGGCTGGGCCTGCGGGTCGGCGGAGTGGGCCTGCCCGGCTACTACACCGGGAACTACACCTTCACGGGGGCCGGGTACCGCAGCGTGCAGGCCATCGCCTCCAACACGCGCGGCGGCCTGATCGTCGAGCGGGGCGGCACCCCCTACTACCTGACGCCCGCCGATCCGGACGCCTTCGCGCAGGCACTCGCCGCGCGGGGTGTGCCCGTGTTGGACTGACCCCGACTCCGACTGTCCTGCGTGCAGGTCACATGAACGGGGGTCGCACCTGCCGTGGGTCGGTGGGTGCGACCCTCGGGGCATGACAAGAGGTTCCACCGCTCCCGACCATGCCGGGCACGATCACACTGGTGACGACCACGCAGCGCACGGGCACGAGGGACATGACCACAACCACGGCGCGAACGCGAATGCTAGGCAGCTGACCCTCGCGCTGCTGCTGACCGGCGGGTTCCTGTTCGTGGAGGTCGCGTACGCGTTCATCTCCGGCAGTCTGGCCCTGCTGAGCGACGCGGGGCACATGCTGACCGACGCGGCGGCGCTGGCCCTTTCGCTGCTGGCGCTGCGGGTGGGCGCGCGGCCCGCCGACGCGCGGCGCACCTTCGGGTACCGCCGCGCAGAGGTCCTGGCCGCCGCCCTGAACGCCGGGGCGCTGTTCGCCGTGGGCATCTACGTGCTCGTGGAGGCCGCGCGCCGCTTCGCGCAGCCCGTCGAAGTGCAGGCCACCCCCATGCTGATCGTCGCGGTGCTGGGCCTGATCGTGAACCTGATCAGCGCCCGCATCCTGGCCGGCGGGCAGGGCGAGAGCCTAAACATGCGCTCGGCGTACCTGGAGGTCATGGGGGACCTGCTGGGCAGCGTCGCCGTGATCGTCGGCGCGCTGCTGATCCGCTTCACCGGCTGGACGTGGGTGGACCCGCTGCTGGGCGCAGGCATCGGCCTGTGGGTGCTGCCCCGCACCTGGGCGCTGCTGCGTGCCAGCGTGAACGTCCTGCTGGAGGGCGTCCCGCGCGGCCTGGATCTGGATGCCCTGCGGGCCGAGCTGCGCGCCCTGCCCGGCGTGGACGACGTACACGACCTACACGTCTGGAGTGTGACGGGCGGCGTGAACAACCTGACGGCGCATCTGGTCGCCCCGACGGCAGACGACTCGCTCCTGCATGAGGTGGAGGAGGTCGCGGCCCGATTCGGCATCACCCACAGCACCGTGCAGATCGAAGGGCCGGACGCCCACGCGACAGGTGGAGCGGCGCTGCATCCCTGAGTGGATGGGGGAGGGGTGAAGCCGGGCTGCCTCCACCAAGCTACATGCCTTGACAGGAATATTCTGATTGAGGCATAATAAGCGCACAACAGAACGCATCAGAAGGAGGTCACGCGCCGCTTGAACCACCACACCTTCACCGCCCTGGCCGACCCGCACCGCTTCCAGATCGTCGAACTGCTGCGCGAACGGCCGCACAGCGTCGGAGAGATCGCCGACCGCCTCGGCCTGCGCCAGCCGCAGACGTCCAAGCACCTGCGCGTCCTCACGGACGCCGGACTGGTCCACATGGAACCCCAGGCCAACCGCCGCATCGCCCACCTGAACCCCACGCCCTTTCGTGACCTCGACGACTGGCTGACCCGCTACCGCCCCCTCTGGGAGGAACGGCTGGACCGGCTGGACGACTACCTGCGCACCCTCCCGCCCGAAGACCCCGCACCCGACCCCACCGAACCCGGAGGTACCCCATGACGCACGCCACGCTCGACCACCGCATCGAAGACGCCCGCACCCTCGTGCTGGAACGCACCTTCGCCGCCACTCCTGAACGCGTGTTTGCCGCGTTCACGCAGGCCGAGCACCTGAAGCACTGGTGGGGGCCGCGCGGCTGGACCCTGACGCACTGCACCGTGGACCTGCGCCCCGGCGGCCGCTGGCACTACTGCATGACCTGCACCGACCCCGCCCAGGGCGACTTCCACGGCATGCAGAGCTGGGGCCTGGGCGTCTACGAGCGCATCGAGGCGCCCACCCGCCTGACCTACACCGACCACTTCAGCGACGAGCACGGCGCCGTGAACGACCAGATGCCCGCCACGCTGGCCGACCTGACCTTCGAGGCCGTCCCCGGCGGCACCCGCGTCACCAGCCGCTCCACGTACGTCCGCCCGGAGGACCTGCAGGCCGTCATGGACATGGGGATGCTCCAGGGCATCAGCGAAACCTGGGACAGGCTGGCCGAACACCTCGCCTGACCCGAACGGGCAGCGGCTCCCACCTTTACCGGGGGAGCCGCTGCCTGTGGCCGCTTCAGTTCAGCGCGCCGGTCTGGAACGTGAAGTTCGTGCCGTCGTAGTCGACGTTCAGGCTGCTGCTGTCGGGCACGTTCCCCTGGAGGATCTCGCGGGCCAGGGGCGTTTCGATCTCGCGGCTGATCGCGCGGCGCAGCGGGCGCGCGCCGAAGGCCGGGTCGTACCCGATCTGCGCCAGTCGGTCCTTCGCGGCGCTGCTCAGGTGCAGGCTCACGCGGCGCTCGGCAAGGCGCTTGATCAGGCCGCGCATCTGGATGTCCACGATGCGGTGCAGGTCGGCGGCGGTCAGCGCGTCGAACACGATGATGTCGTCCACGCGGTTCAGGAATTCCGGGCGGAAGTGACCCTGCAACTCGCCCATCACGGCGTCACGGATCTCGCTGGCGTCTTCGCCGCGGTGCTGCATCTCCAGAATCAAAGGACTGCCGATGTTGCTCGTCAGGATGATCAGCGTATTGCGGAAGTCCACGGTGCGGCCCTGACCGTCGGTCAGGCGGCCATCGTCCAGCACCTGCAGCAGCACGTTGAACACGTCCGGGTGGGCTTTCTCGATCTCGTCGAACAGCAGCACGGCATAGGGGCGGCGGCGCACGGCCTCGGTCAGCTGACCGCCCTCCTCGAAGCCCACGTATCCGGGAGGCGCGCCGATCAGGCGGGCGACGGTGTGCTTCTCCATGTACTCGCTCATGTCGATGCGGACCATGGCGTCCTGACTGTCGAACAGGAACTCCGCGAGGGCCTTGGCCAGCTCGGTCTTCCCGACGCCGGTCGGTCCGAGGAACATGAAGCTGCCCAGCGGGCGATTCGGGTCGCTGAGGCCCGCGCGGCTGCGGCGGATGGCGTCCGCGACACTCACGATCGCGCGGTCCTGCCCGATCACGCGGCCATGCAACTGCTCTTCGAGCTTCAGCAGTTTCTCGCGTTCGCCCTCCATCAGCTTGTTCACGGGAATCCCGGTCCAGCGGCTCACGACGGACGCGATGTCCTCCTCCGTGACCTGGGTGTGCGCGAACTCGGCGCCCTTGAGCTTCTGTTCCAGCTCTGTGACTTCCTTCTCCAGTTGCGGCAGGGTGCCGTACTCCAGTTCGGCGGCGCGTTGCAGGTCGTAGTCCCGGCGGGCTTTCTCGATGTCCGTGCGGACCTGATCGAGCGACTCGCGTTTCTCGCGCAGCGCCGCGACCTCGTGCCGTTCGCCCTCCCAGCGGGCGCGGACGTCGGCCAGCTCGTCGGTGATGCCCTTCAGGGTGCCCTCGATGTCCAGCAGGCGGTTCTGGCTGTCCTGATCCTTCTCACGCTTCAGGGCCTCGCGTTCGATCTCCAGTTGCAGCTTGCGGCGTTCGAGCTGGTCGATGCGTTCGGGGCTGCTCTCCAGCGCCATGCGCAGCCGGGCGGCGGACTCGTCGATCAGGTCGATGGCCTTGTCCGGCAGCTGCCGGTCCGTGATGTACCGCTGTGAGAGCTGCGCGGCGGCCACCAGCGCCGGGTCGGTGATCTCCACGTTGTGGTGCACCTGGTAGCGCTCCTTGATGCCGCGCAGGATGCTGATCGTGTCCTCGACGCTGGGTTCGTCCACGAACACCGGCTGGAAACGGCGTTCCAGGGCGGGGTCCTTCTCGATCTCGCGGTACTCGCTGAGGGTCGTCGCGCCGATCAGGTGCAGTTCACCGCGTGCCAGGGCCGGTTTGAGCATGTTGCCCGCGTCGGGGCTGCCCTCGGTCTTGCCCGCCCCGACGATGGTGTGGATCTCGTCCACGAACAGGATGACCTCGCCCGCCGAGCCGATCACCTCGTCGATGACGCCCTTGAGGCGTTCCTCGAACTCCCCGCGGAACTTCGCACCGGCCAGCAGGCTGCCCATTTCCAGGCTGACGATGCGTTTGTTCTTCAGCCCGTCGGGCACGTCGCCCTTCACGATGCGGATCGCGAGCCCTTCCGCGATGGCGGTCTTGCCAACGCCGGGTTCGCCGATAAGGACCGGGTTGTTCTTCGTGCGGCGCAGGAGGATCTGCATGGCGCGGCGAATCTCCTCGTCGCGGCCGATGACGGGGTCGAACTTGCCGTCGCGGGCGCGCTGCGTGAGGTCGGTGCCGTACTTGGCGAGGGCGTCGAACTGCTGTTCACTGGTCTTGGTCGTCACGGTCTTTCCTTTGCGCTGCTCGTTCACGGCGCGGTTCAGGTCGGTCTCGGTCGGCAGGCCCCGGCCCCGGTACTCGCCGCGCAGGGCAAGCAGCAGCGCGTCGGCCGCCACGAACGAATCGCCGAGTTGCCCGGCCAGGGTGTCGGCCCGTCCGAAGGCGCGGCTCAGGGCCGGGTCGAGGTACAGGTTGTCCCCGCCGCCCTGCACGCGCGGGAGTTTCGCCAGTTCGGCGTCCAGCGCGGCGCGGATCTGCGTCAGGTCGCCGCCCGCCAGGGTCAGGGCGCGCGCGGCGGTGTCGTTGTCGGTCAGGGCACGCAGGACGTGGGTGGGCGTCAGGTTCTGGTGCCCGCTCTGCTGCGCGAGCGTCTGCGCCTGCTGCACGGCCTGGGTGGTGGCCTCGGTGAAGCGTTCAGGGTTCAAGGGTGGACCTCCGTGGGGTGAGGATCAGGGACGTTCAATCTCCCACTATTCTGAAACTTGAGTGCGATCGTGTCAAGTTTATTGCGGATGATTAACAGTAACCCCGTTGACTTCTGAACCCACCGCAGACCCCGTGCTTGTCCGAACTCCACCCCCGGCACCCGTATGACACGAGGTCTGTTTTACTTCGGCGTCCAGGCCCCGCTGACGAGTTCCATCATTCCCTGCCCCCGGGCTGGCGCTCCGGCCCACATGCCCGTCACCTCGATCGGCCCTTCCCAGTACGCGATGCGGGTACTGCGGCTCAGGAGTTCCTGTTCGCGCCGCACGGCCTGCACGGTCAGGTCGAACTCGTCCGAGACCAGTCGCCAGCCCAGCGTGTACTCCCGGCCCTGCGGACTGACCCACGCCTCTCCCGGCTCGGCCCGCAGCCCGGAGACGGCCCGCACGCGCCCGTCCGGTTCCACCACACTGCCGATCAACTGCGCCACCGACCCGTCCAGCCGCCGCACGCGGTACACCATCAGGTCCCGCCCGCCTTCCAGGTGCACGCTGAACCAGTCCCACAGCGCCGTCTGCCCCGGAATCTGGTTCCCCCACTGGTGATCCAGCCACGCCTGACCCTGCACGGCCCGGCCGTTCACGGACCCCGCCAGGGCCAGTCGCGTGATCCCCTGGTAGAACAGCACGCCGGTGTCCGCGCTGCCGCTGTACCCCGGTGGGTGCAGTACCGGCCCTTTCAGGGGTGTCAGGGTCAGGTCCAGCGGCCCGGCCTGCAGGATCAGCGGCGCGGTCGGTTCCGGTCCGGTCTGCGTCAGCGTCCACGCGCCCTGCCGGATGCGCAGTGGCGGGAACGCGGCGTCGCCCGTGCCCGGCGACTGTTCCAGGAATGTCAGCTCGCCCGTTCGCAGGTCCGTGACCGCCACGTGCGAGATCATCAGCGGCACCGGCACCCGTGGGTCACGCACCCGGAATTGCGCCCAGTGCAGCGCCAACCCATCGCCCGGCAGGTAGGCGCTCGCGTACCACCACTCCATCGGGTTCGCGTGCGCTCCGAAATCGGTCGCAGCGGGCAGCTGAGTCGGATTCACGACGGTCTGCACCGGCGCGCACCCGCTCAGGAGGAGGGCCGCCAGTACCGGAATCAACTTGAGACGCATCGGCACCCAGCCTACCCGACCCGCTGTTCACCTGATGCCGCAGATGGTGGATGGTGGATGGCGGCAAACACGGAGCCTCTCCATCCGGATAGACGAACCGACCCCCCAGTTTCCCGGAGGGTCGGCCCAGTCGCGCCTGAACGTTACTCGTCGCCGAGGTACGCCTTGCGGACGCTCTCGTCCTGCGCGATGTCGGCCGCGTTGCCCGACAGTTTGATCTCGCCGGTCTGCAACACGTACGCGCGGTGCGCGATCTGCAGGGCCATGTTCGCGTTCTGCTCGACCAGCAGCACGGTGGTGCCGCGTTCCTGGTTCAGTTTCACGATGATGTCGAAGATCGCTTCCACGAACAGCGGCGACAGGCCCATGCTGGGCTCGTCGAGCAGCAGCAGGCGCGGGTTGACCATCAGGGCGCGGGCAATGGCCAGCATCTGCTGCTCACCGCCGGACATGGTGCCGCCCAGCTGACCCTCGCGTTCCTTCAGGCGCGGGAAGAACCCGAAGCCCTCCTGAATGCGACTCTCGATCAGGGCGCGGTCGGTGACGCTGTACGCGCCCACGTCGAGGTTCTCGCGGACGGTCATGTCCTTGAAGATCCGCCGTCCCTCGGGCACGTGGCTGATGCCCTTGTTCAGGATGTGATGCGCGGGAATCCCGGCGATGTTCTGCCCCTCGAAGGTCAGGCTGCCGCTGCGGGGTTTCATCATGCCGCTGATGGTGCGCAGGCTGGTGGTCTTGCCCGCGCCGTTCCCGCCGATCAGGGCGACGATCTCGCCCTCGTTCACGGTCATGGACACGCCCTTGAGCGCGTGGATGTGGTCGTAGTACGTGTGGACGTCTTGCAGTTCCAGCATGGGTTTGGCCTTAGACATGGGGACGCTCTTCCTTCCCGTACTCGCCGGCGGCGGCGCCGCGGCCCAGGTACGCTTCCATCACGCGGGGGTCGTTGCGGACCTGATGCGGCAGGCCCTCGCTGATCTTCGAGCCGTAGTCCAGCACGGTGATGCTCTCGGACAGGGTCATCACGAGGCGCATGTCGTGCTCGATCAGGCACACGGTGACGCCCAGCTCGTCGCGGATGCGGCGGATCAGGGCCTTGAGGTCCTCGGTCTCGCGGGGGTTCATCCCGGCGGCCGGTTCGTCCAGCAGGATCAGTTTCGGGGTGGTCGCCAGGGCGCGCGCGATCTCCAGTTTGCGCTGATCACCGTACGGGAGGTTGGTGGCGAGTTCGTTGCGCCACCGGCCCAGCCCCACGAAGTCCAACATGATCCGCGCGGCGTCCGTGGCCTCCTGCTCGGACTGATGGAATCGCTTCGTGCGCAGCATGGCGTCCACGAAAGTGCTTTTCAGGCGGGAGTGACGGCCCACCATGATGTTCTCCTCGCTGGTCATGCTGGAGAACAGCCGGATGTTCTGGAAGGTCCGGGCGATCCCGGCTTCCGTCACCTGATCCGGGCGCAGGCCCACCAGTTCACGCCCGGCCAGCCGGATGGAGCCGCTGGTGGGTTCGTAGATGCCGGTGATCATGTTGAAGAACGTCGTCTTGCCCGCGCCGTTCGGGCCGATCACGCTGATGATGCTGCGTTCGGGGATGTTCATGGTCACGTCGTTCACGGCGGTCAGACCACCGAAGACTTTCGTGACGCCCGTCACTTCGAGGATGTTGCCGCTCACCTGCTGCCCCCTGCCTTGTCGTCTTCCTTGGCCGGGGCGTACCCGGCGCTGTACACGTCGCCGCTGCCCTTGCCGAGCGCACCGGCGTTGCCCTGGGCGCTGTCGTCTTCCTGATGGTCCTCGTGGTGCAGTTCCAGTTGCCGCCTCCGGTTGGGCAGCAGTCCCTCGGGCCGCAGCAGCATCATGGCGACCAGAATCGCGCCGAAGATCAGGCGTTGCAGCTGGCCGGGGTTCACTTCCTGCGGGATGCCCAGGTTGGCGGTCGCCTCGCCCAGGCCCGGCAGGATGCGCAGGTTCAGCAGCGTCACGACGCCCGCGCCCAGGATCACGCCGGGGAAGGACCCCATGCCGCCCAGGATGACCATGGCCAGCACCATGATGCTCTGGTTCAGCACGAAGCTCTCGGGGCTGATGAACGTCTGTTTCGCGGCGAAGATCATGCCCATGACCCCCGCGAAGCTCGCGCCGGTCGCGAAGGCGATCAGTTTGGTCTGCATGAGGGGCACGCCCATGGCCTGCGCGGCGACCTCGTCGTCTCGGATGGCGATCCAGGCGCGCCCGATGCGGCTGCGGTCCAGGCGCACGTTCACGAGCAGGATCACGCCGATCACCACCAGCACCAGTGCGTACAGGAACAGCAGGTAGTGCTGATCCTCGCTGAATCCCAGCGCGCCCGCTGCCGCGTTGAACCACGGAACCGACGCGGTCCCGATGGGCGTGATGCCCTGCGACCCGGCCGAGTACAGGTCCAGGTTGTTCGCCAGCACGCGGATCACTTCACCCAGGCCCAGCGTGATGATCGCCAGGTAGTCGCCCTTGAGTTTCAGGACCGGCAGGCCGATCAGGACGCCCACGATGGCGGCCGCCATGATGCTCAGGGCCAGGAACAGCCAGAAGAACCCGGGGTTGATCCCGGCCTCCAGCGAGTCGGCGCTGCCGGACATCAGGACCATCACGGCGCGCAGGGTCAGGGTCAGCCCGGCGACTGCACCCAGGCTCGCCAGTCGGAAACTCCAGGTGGACACGGCGGTCGGGGCGGTGCGGGCGGTCAGGCGCGAGATGTACACCAGACTGGCGACCGTCACGACCAGCAGGAACAGCCCGATGGCGAGCGTCCCGGCGTTCGTGGCGCCCGGATTCTCACCGTAGTAGCGCAGCACCTCCGCGAAGCGCGGGCTGGCGAAGATGCCCCACAGGTACGCGCCCACCGCGAAGAACGCGATGTACCCCAGGTCCAGCAGGCCCGCCAGACCCACCACGATGTTCAGGCCCAGCGCCAGCGCCGCGAAGATCATGATCTGGATGCTCAGGTCCAGCAGACTGGTGTCCTCGCGGCCGGCAAGCGGCAGCACGAACAGCAGACTGCCGACGCCCACCAGCATCCGTGCCCACGGGGCGGCCTTCCACAGGTACGCGAACAGGACGTTCGCCAGGAACAGGCTGACGAACAGGGCTTCCACGATGGGGTTTTTCAGGAAGCTGCCCAGGGAGCCCAGGGACTCCATCAGCGGGGCGTTGTGTGAGGCCAGCAGGATGCCGCTGGTGATGATGAAGAACACCATCAGCAGCAGGGTGCGGTCCGGCTGACCGGTGCGCGGGAGGTTCTTGAAGGGGTTGGGTGTAGACGTGGGGGCGGTCATACTTTCTCCACGTTGCTCTTGCCGAGCAGGCCGGTGGGTTTGAAGATCAGGATCAGCACCAGCGCGATGAAGGCACCCAGTTTGCTGTACGAGTCGTCGATGACGCCCAGGTTCGCGATGCCCAGCACCTCACCGAACACGTTCGTCACGCCGATCAGTTTTTCCAGCACGCCCAGCAGCAGCCCGCCCAGCACCGCGCCGGGAATCGAGCCGATGCCGCCCAGCACGGCGGCCGTGAAGGCGGTCACGCCCGGAATGAAGCCGCTGTAGGCGTTGATGGTGCCGAACTTCATGCCGAACAGCACGCCGCTGATGCCGCCCAGCGCCCCGCCGATCAGGAAGGTGGCGCTGATCATGCGGTTGGCGTCGATGCCCATCAGACCGGCGGTCACGCGGTCCTGCGCGACGGCGCGGATGGCCTTGCCCAGGCGGGTGCGGTTCACGATGTAGTTCAGGACCGCGAGGCTCAGCAGCGACACCACGACCAGGATCACGTCCTTGAGTTGCAGGCTCACGCCGATGCCGGTCAGGAACTTCCCAACGGGCGCGCAGGTGCTCTCGGCGCCGCAGAAAGGTGCGGAGAACCCGTTCGGCAGGGTGTACGTCAGGTCGAAGCGACCCTGGAAGCCTTCAATGACCCGCAGCACGTCCTGAAGGATCAGCGACACGCCGATGGCCGTGATCAGCGGCACGAGGCGCGGCGAGTTCCGCAGCGGCCGGTACGCGAGGCGTTCGATCACCACGTTCAGCAGGCCCGAGATGGTCATGGCCGCGACCAGCGCGATCACCAGCTTCAGGTAGCCGTTCATCTCGACCGGGGCCAGCACGCGGAAGACCTCGAAGCCCACCACGGCGCCCGTGACGAACACCTCCGAGTGCGCGAAATTGATGAGCTGCAGCACGCCGTACACCATGGTGTACCCCAGCGCGATGATGGCGTACACGAAGCCGAGCACCAGCCCGCCCGTGATCACACCCACCAGAAAGGTCAACAACGTCGCAAAATCCAAAACAACCAACTCCTTTGAAACCCAGATATCCCGACCCTGTGGTCCGGTGCCGCTGCGGGCATGACGACCGGCGTGGGCGTCACGCGCAGTTCAACGGTAAAACGAAGGGAACAGCGACCGGGGTGTGGCGGGGACCTCCCTCGCCTTTCCTGTCTACCCCGGTCAGCGCAGACCGTCGATGGTCTTCGCCTGACGTGCCCGTCTCCTACCTGCGCGCCGGGTCAACAGTGGAAACGCAGATGGGGCCGAGCACATAGGCCCGGCCCCAGGATGGTACGGGGAACTGTCATAGAGGGGGTCGCGTGTATAGACGCGGCCCGGAACAGCCGCCTTACTGCTTGACGGGCTTGACGGGAATGCTGGTGCTGAGCTTGAACTTACCGGCCGTGACGTTCATCACGTACAGCGTGCCGGCCTTGCGGTCACCGACCGAGTTGAAGGCGACCGTGCCGGACAGCAGGCCCGTGAAGCTGCCCTTGCGGATGGCGCTCTCGACCTGCGCGCGGCTGGGGACCTTGTTGCCGTTGGCGCGGGTCGCGTTCAGCACGCCCTGCAGCACGACCTTGGCCGCGTCGTACCCGAAGGCGCCGAAGCCCTGGGCGTCGTCGTTGAAGGTCTTCTTGTAGTTGGCGGCGAACACCTTCGCGGCGGGCAGCGCATCGATGGGCGCGGCGACGGTCGTGAAGTAGATGTTGTTGGCGTTGGCGGTGCCGACGATCACGGGCAGTTCGCCGCTGTCGAGGCCGTCGCCGCCGACCACGGGGGTCGCGACGCCGCTTTCACGCAGCTGCTTGATGAACACGCCCACCTGGTTGTAGATGCCGCCGAAGTAGATGGCGTCGGGTTTCTGCAGCTTGATCTTGGCGATGATGCTGGAGAAGTCGCTCTTCTCCTCGGTGCCCTCGTTGGCGCTGACCGTCACGGACTTGGCTTTCAGGGCCTTCTCGACTTCCTTGGCCAGACCTTCGCCGTAGGCGGTCTTGTCGTTCAGGATGTAGACCTTCTTGGCCTTCAGGGTGCCGCTGATGAAGTTCGCGCCGGCGGGGCCCTGCGAGTCGTCACGGGCGACGATGCGGTTCATGTTGCTCAGGCCGCGGTCGGTCACGCCGTTGGCGGTGTTGGCAGGGGAGACCATGGCGACCTTGCTGGAGACCAGCGCCTGGCTGGCGGGGATGGCCACGCCGGAGTTCAGGGTGCCGACCACGGCCAGGATCTGGCGGTCAGCGGCGATCTTGCGGGCGGCAGCGGTGCCGGTGGCGGGGTCGGCCTGGTCGTCGTAGGGGACCAGAACGAGGTCGAAGCCGAGTTTCTTGAACTGGGCCTTGTACTCGTTGACGGCCAGCTGGGTGCCGTTGCGGATCTGGGTCCCCAGGTCGCTCTGGCCGCCGGACAGCGGGCTGAGGCTGGCGATCTTGATGGTGGTCTGGGCGGAGGCGGTGCCGAGGGCCAGCGCGGCAAGTACGGTCATGGTCAGTGCGGATTTCTTCATGGGTCCTCCAGATATGGGTGCACGCCAGACCTGATGTCCGGGTGCGGTGTGGTGATGCCCAGATTCTATGAAGCGCTTTATGACATGTCAATGCGTCACTCATGAAGACCATTGAAATGATTGAAGCGTGACCACATTAATACCAGTCGATGATTGCCGTAATCCGGGTTAGTTCGACAACCTGATTGCGCGGCGAGCGGCTGCCGGGCGTAACAGCAGCATTTTCATGCAGTGGAACGCAAGGACAACTTGTCCAGTTGAGACCCTGCCTCCCCCGGTGGGTGAAGGTTTCAGCACCCGGCGCCCCGATACAAAAGTGCCAGGACACCCGGTCCACGGGCAATCCGGCCGCGTCGCCGCAGGATGGCCACCCCACCACGCCGCCATGCTACGGGCGGGGCGTCTCTACCAGGCGCAGCCCGGACAGGCAGGTGACCCGTGACACACGGACTCCGATTGAATGGCTGACAGAGCCGTTCGTTCAATCGGCGTCCGTATCAGATCAGGTCGAGGTAACGGTCCAGTTCCCACTGGTGTACGGCCGCGCTGTACTCGCGCCACTCGGCGCGCTTGGCCGCCACGAAGTGATCCATGACGTGCTCGCCCAGCGCGCGGCGCATCACGTCGTCCTTCTCGAGTTCCTCGACGGCCTCGCGCAGGTCGGTGGGCAGCTCGCGCACGCGGTGGTGGCGTTTCTCGCGGACCGTCATCTTGAAGATGTTGCGCTGGATGGCCGGGGCGGGCTCCATGTTCTGCTCCATGCCGTCCAGTCCGGCGGCCAGCATGACGGCCAGCGCCAGGTACGGGTTGCAGCTGGGGTCAGGCATGCGCACCTCGGCGCGGGTGGAGTTCCCGCGTTTGGCGGGAATGCGGATCAGGGCCGAGCGGTTGCTGGTGCTCCAGGCCACGTTCACCGGCGCCTCGAAGCCCGGCACGAGGCGTTTGTAACTGTTCACCAGCGGGTTCGTGATGGCGGTCATGCCGCCCGCGTGGTCCAGCAGGCCCGCAATGAACTGTTCGGCGGTGCGGGACAGGCCGTACTCGCCTGCCGGGTCGGCAAAGGCGTTCACGCCGTCACGGAACAGGCTCAGGTGGCAGTGCATGCCGCTGCCGTTCACGCCGGGAATGGGTTTGGGCAGGAACGACGCCAGCAGGCCGTACTCCAGCGCCACGCGCTTGACCACGAACTTGAACGTGGCGATGCGGTCGGCCGTTTCGAGTGCCGGGGCGTACCGGAAGTCGATCTCGTGCTGGCCGGGCGCGACCTCGTGGTGGGCGGCCTCGATCTCGAAGCCCATCTCGACGAGTTTGTTGGTGATCTCGCGGCGGATGCGTTCGCCCTTGTCGATGGGTGCCAGGTCGAAGTACCCGGCGCGGTCGTGGGTGACGGTGCTGCCCACCCCGGCCGGCGTGCGCTCGAACAGGAAGAATTCCGGTTCGGTTCCCACGAACATCTCGAAGCCAAGGGCGGTGGCGCGGTCGATCTGCCGTTTGAGAACCTGCCGGGGGTCGCCCTCGAACGGGGTGCCGTCGGGGAGGGTCACGTCGCAGATCAGGCGGGCGACCTTGCCGCGTTCGCCTTCCTCACGCGAGAATTGCGGGTAGATCAGGAAGGTCCGCAGGTCCGGGCGCAGCAGCATGTCGGATTCCTCGACGCGCGTGAAGCCCTCCACGGCGCTGCCGTCGAAGGTCACGTCGCCGTTCAGGGCCTTGCTGAACTGGGATTTGGGCACCTCGACGTTCTTGGTGTTGCCCAGGATGTCGGTGAACTGCAGGCGCAGGAACTTCACCTCGGCTTCCTGAAGGCGGGCCAGGATGCTCTCCACACCCGGCCCGTCCGGCTGGGCAGGACGCGGGGTGGGTGTGGGGTCGGAAGGTGCAGGGGTCTTGCTGGAACGGGGCGGCGTCATGGTGAAAGGAACCTCCGGAAGGGGAACGCTGGGGTCACGGGCACAGCCCGGCGGAAACAGTGTGGAACAGCAGCACAGCGCAGAAGAACAGCACAGGGGAACAGCGCGGGAAACGCAGGAGAGGGAACACAGCAGAGCAGGTCACGGCACGGCAAGTCAAATCAGCGCGGCGGCCAGCGCCGCAGGCACGGCCCACACCACACTCAGAACCACGCCGCGCCGGGCACCATCAGGCGCCCGGCACCGTCAGGGGCGTCAAGGAGAGCTGAGGGCGCGGCGCTGCTTCCTGAACACATGCTCCCTGAACACACCACCCGGCCATCTCGAAATGGTACGACCTTCGCAGCCACCCGGCACGCCGGGAACGCCCGCGCCGCCCCGGCAGGCCGCGAGCCCCCGGTCACGCACGCCCACGCCCCGTACCCGCCACGCTGCAAAGTGTTCCGGGAAAGGTGCAGTTCTGCTCACGCGCACCGTGACAAGCTGCATGGGAAACCCCGGCCGGATGAGCGGACGGCCAGCAAACCGTCATCTTGTTCAGAACAATGCGTTGACCCTGCCAGGGTGCCCTTCTATACTCGCGGGCAGTACGTGAGCCACCGACCGGCGCGGCGTGAACCGGAACACGCCAGGCACACCGCGCACCCAACGGCGTGGCCCACCACAGGGAGCGACATGAACCAGGACTTCGACGTTAACTCGGCCGCACGCAACTGGCGCGTGGAAACCACCCCCTCCGCCTCCCCGCTGGAAGTCGTGAACGACCTGTTCGCCAGCGACGTGCTGACCCTCGAACAGCTCAAGGCCCGCCTCAGCAAGAGCGCCCACAAGAGCCTGCAGGCCACCGTGGAACGCGGCGCGCAACTCGACGCCAGCATCGCCGACACCGTCGCGCTGGCCATGAAGACCTGGGCCATGGAGAAGGGCGCCACGCACTACACCCACTGGTTCCAGCCGCTGACCGGCAGCACCGCCGAGAAACACGACTCCTTCCTGAACCCCGCCGGTGACGGCGTGGCCATCATGTCCTTCTCCGGCAAGGAACTCATCCAGGCCGAGCCCGACGCCAGTTCCTTCCCGTCCGGCGGCCTGCGCGCCACCTTCGAGGCGCGCGGCTACACCGCCTGGGACCCGTCCTCCCCGGCGTTCATCATCCGGCACGCCAACGGCGCGACCCTGTGCATCCCCAGCGTGTTCGCCTCCTGGACCGGCGAGGCACTCGACCTGAAAACCCCGCTGCTGCGCTCCATCGAGGCCCTGAACAGCGCCGTGACGCCCGCCCTGGAACTGTTCGGCGCCAGCGCCGGCACCCGCGTCAGCAGCAGCCTCGGGGCCGAGCAGGAGTACTTCCTGATCGCCGAGGAGTACTACTACCGCCGCCCCGACCTGGTCATGACCGGCCGCACCCTGTTCGGCGCGCAGCCCCCCCGCGGCCAGGAACTTGAAGACCACTACTTCGGCGCCATTCCCGACCGCGTGCTGAGCTTCATGACCGACGCCGAAATGCAACTGTACGCGCTGGGCATCCCGGTCAAGACCCGCCACAACGAGGTCGCGCCCGGCCAGTTCGAGATCGCCCCGATCTTCGAGAACAGCAACATCGCCGCCGACCACCAGCAGCTGATTATGCAGGTCCTGCGCACCACCGCCCGCAAGTACGGCCTGGTCTGCCTGATGCACGAGAAACCCTTCGCCGGCGTCAACGGCAGCGGCAAGCACTGCAACTGGAGCATGGCCACCAACGCCGGCGAGAACCTGCTGGAACCCGGCGACACCCCCCACGAGAACATGCAGTTCCTGTTCTTCTGCACCGCCGTCCTGAAAGCCGTGGACACCCACCAGGACCTGCTGCGCGCCTGCGTCGCCAGCGCCAGCAACGACCACCGCCTCGGCGCGAACGAGGCCCCGCCCGCCATCATCAGCATCTTCCTGGGCAGCGAACTGACCGACATCTTCGACCGCATCGTCAGCGGCCAGGGCGGCAGCGGCAAGTCGGCCGGGCTGATGGGCCTGGGCAGCTCCGTCCTGCCCGAGATTCCCGTGCACGCCGGGGACCGCAACCGCACCAGTCCGTTCGCCTTCACCGGCAACAAGTTCGAGTTCCGCGCGGTCGGCTCCTCGCAGAGCATCAGCTTCCCCATCACGGTCCTGAACGCCATCGTCGCCGACAGCGTCTCGGAACTCACCGCCGACCTGAAAGCCAGACTGGACGCCGGCCTGAGCCTCGACGACGCCGTGACCGAGGTCGTCAAGAGCACCTACCAGAAGTACCAGCGCATCGTCTTCAACGGCGACGGCTACAGCGACGCCTGGCACCAGGAAGCCGAGAAGGAACGCGGCCTGCTGAACCTGCGCACCACCCTCGACGCCATCGAGCACCTGAACAGCGAGAAGAACGTGGGACTGTTCGATAAGCTCGGCATCCTGAACGCCCGCGAACTCGGCGCGCGCCAGGAAATCATGTTCGACATCTACTTCAAGACCGTGAACATCGAGGGTGAAACCACCGAGTATATGGCCCAGACGCAGATCCTGCCCGCCGCACTGAACTACCTCGCGGACCTCGGCAAGGTCAGCGGCAGCCGGGCCGCCCAGGGCGTCACCGCCGAGGTCGGCGCCGCAGCCGACGAACTGTTCGACGCCATCCAGGCCCTGCGCACCCAGAACCAGACGCTCGGCGGCGAGGAAGTCCACGAGAAGGCCCACCACATGCGCGACCACGTGCTGCCCGCCATGGCCGACGTGCGCGCCGCCGCCGACAAACTCGAGAAGGTCGTCAGCAGCAAGCTCTGGCCGCTGCCCACCTACCGCCAGATGCTCTTCGTCAAGTAAGGGAAGCGCGTGGGAGCGGGTCGTGGTGAGTGGATCACCTGCCCACCTGCACCCCACGCCCTGACCGACCCATGCCAGTGACCCGCCCTGCCCCGCAGCAGGCGGGTCACTGCTCTGTTGCTGGCCGGCCCCCTGCCGCCGCCCCACTGCCCATGTCCCACTCCCTGTGCCCCGCTGCCGCTCTCCCGCCCGCGTATCAGTTCTGCTGCCCGCAGCGGAGTAAACTGCGGGTGTGTTGAATCTGCTTCGCCGCCCCGCCGTGACCCCCGCCGAGCTGGACGAGGGGCTGCGTGCGCTGGGACTGGACGGGTCGCAGCACGTGATCGTGCACGCCAGCCTGAAATCCTTCGGAACGCTGGACGGCGGCGCGCGCACAGTCGTGGACGCCCTGGCCGCGCGCACCGCGACGCTGGTGGCTCCGGCCTTCACGTACTCGACGCTGCTGTCCCGGCCGACCTCGACCACGCACGCCCGCTTTCACCGGGACAGCCGCGTGAGCCGCGACATCGGCCGGGTGTCGCAGGAGATCGTGGACCGCGCAGACGCCCGGCGCTCCTTCCACCCCACCCTGAGTTTCATCGCGCTGGGCAGCGAGGCGGCCCGCATCACCGAGGCGCAGTCCCTCAGCAGTCCGTACCAGCCGGTCGGGGCGCTGTACGACCTGAACGGGTACGCGCTGCTGATGGGCGTGGATTTCGGCAGTAACACCAGCGTGCACTACGGCGAGCACCTCGCGGGCATGCCGCTGCTGACGCGGTACGTGCCGCTGGACGGTCAGGTCCTCCCGACTGCCTTCCCGAACTGCTCGGCGGATTTCGATCACCTGGCACCCGAGGTGCACGCCGGGCTGCGCAGCACGCAGGTGGGGCAGGCCACGCTGCGCCTGTACCGCGTGCGTGACCTGGTGGACGCCACGGTGCGCCTGCTGAACCGCGACCCGGAAGGCCTGCTGTGTACATACCGGGGCTGCCGCTGCCAGGAAGTGCGGACGCTGGTGCGCGCGCAGGGCCTGACGCCGCGCGCGCACACGGGCCTGATCAGCTGAGATGCATCTTCACGGGCCCGGTCAGCTGAGGTGCGTCCCCACAGGCCCGGTCAGCTGAGGTGCGTCCCCACAGGCCCGGTCAGCTGAGGCGTTTCTCGCTGGAGTGACCGGGCCGCACGCGCAGGTCCGGGCGAACATGATGCGCGGCGTGGTTGGCGGCCACGGCCGCCTGCGCCAGCCCCACCGAGATCAGCTTGAAGTCCTGCCCGGACGCCGCGAGGTCGCCCGCCACGAACACGCCGCTCAGGGCGGTGCGGCCGCCCACGCCGTCCGGGACGTACTCGCCCTGCCAGTCCAGCGGCCAGCTCTGGAGCGGGCTCAGGTCGGGCAGGTAGCCGTTCAGGATCAGGACCGTGTCGGCCTTCACGTCGCGCGGGTGTCCGTCCACGGTCAGGACCGCGCCGGTCGGGGTCAGGGTGGTCAGGACGGCGGGGGCCAGCAGCGTCAGCAGCCCGCTGCGGCCCGCGTCCTCCAGGGTGTCCAGGTCGGCGGGACTGCCCCGGAACCCGGCGCGGCGGTGCGTGAGGGTCACCTGCGCCCCGCCACGCGCGAGGTCCAGGGCGGCGCGGGTGGCCTGCGGCACGCCGCCCACGATCAGGACGCGCCGACCCGCGAGTGCTGCGGCGTCCGGCACGTCCGTCCGCACATCCGGGTGGGTGTCCGCGCCGGGCACGCGCGCGTCGCGGGGCAGCAGTGCGCCCAGGCCCGCCGCCAGGATCACGGCGCCCGCCCGGTAGCTGCGCGGGCCGTCCGGGGTGGTCGCCCCGACCCGCCAGCCGTCACCGTCGGGTTCCAGCGTGTGGGCCAGGGTGTGCAGGTGCAACTGCACGTTCAGGCCGTCCAGTTGCCGGACCAGTCCGGCGATCACGTCGGCGGCGCGCGCGGCGGGCAGGCCCGGCACGTCGTACACCCGCCGGTCCGGGTACAGGGCGCTCAGTTGCCCGCCGGGTTCGTGCCGGGCGTCCAGCAGGGTCACGTTCAGGCCGCGCCACGCGGCGTAGAACGCGGCGTGCAGTCCGGCAGGCCCGGCACCAATGACCAGTACGTCCGCGTCACGTTCAGGGGGAAAGGTGGGGGAGGGGACGCTCATGCGGCGAGTATGCCAGAACGTCCCTCTGCCCCCCGCATGCCTGGGCGATCAGCCCCGGCGGTGGCCGAGCATCATCTCGCGGTGCACGACCTTGCGGCGGGGGCGGCCCTCGGCCTGCCCGGTCGCCAGTTCGTGCGCGTCGAGGGTCTGCCAGTCCGCGAAGGAGTACACCTGCACGCCCCGCCCGGCCAGCAGGGCGTCCACGGCCTCGCGGGTGGGGTGGGCCGCGCCGGGCAGCGCGCCGCCTTTCACGTCGGCCAGCAGGAGCGCGACGGTGTCGGTGGCGTCCTTGCGGTTCGTGCCGACCACGCCGCTCGGGCCGCGCTTGATCCACCCGGCGGTGTACTCGCCCACGCGGCCCTCCACGCGGCCTTCCTCGTTGGGAATCACGCCGCGCCGCTCGTCGAAGGGCACGCCGGGCAGCGCCACGCCCCGGTACCCGACCGAGCGCAGCACCATCTGCACAGGCAGCACCTCGTACTCGCCGGTGCCGACGGCGTTTCCGTTCTCGTCCAGGCGGTTGCGTTCCACTTTCAGGCCGCCCACGTGCCCGGTGCCGTCGTCGATGATCTCGGTGGGGGACACCAGGAAACGCAGGTGAACGCGGCGGGGTTTGCCCTCGCGTTCACGGGCGGCGAAGTCGCGCAGCACCTCGATGTTCTTCTTCTTCACGTTGTCGGTGATGGCGGCTTCCTCGGCGTCGGTCAGGGCGATCTCGGCCGGGTTCACGACGGGTTCGGATTCGTGCAGTTCCCCGAATTCACGCAGTTCCTTGGTCGTGAAGGCCGCCTGCGCCGGGCCGCGCCGACCCAGGATCCACACGTCCTTCACGGCGCTGTGTTCCAGGGCGTCCAGGGCGTGCGCGGCGATGTCACTGCTGCGCAGTTCCGCGGTGGTCTTGGCCAGGATGCGGCTCACGTCGAGCGCCACGTTCCCCACGCCGACCACGGCGACCCCACCGGCGCTGAGGACCATCTCGCGCGCGGCGGCGTCCGGATGGCCGTTGTACCACGCGACGAACTCGGTGGCGCTCATGGAGCCGGTCAGGTCCTCGCCGGGGATGCCCAGGCGGCGGTCGCTGCTGGCCCCGACGGTGTACAGAATGGCGTCGTAGTGGCTCAGGGCGTCCTGGTGGGTGAGGTCCGTGCCGAATTCCACGTTCCCGAGAAAGCGCACGCGTGGGTCGCCGAGGGTCTTCTCAAAGCCGCGCGTGACGCTCTTGATGGTCAGGTGGTCGGGTGCCACGCCGTAGCGCACCAGTCCGTAGGGGGTGGGGAGGCGGTCGAACACGTCGATATCGACGTTCAGGTCGCTCTTGAGCAGGGCTTCGGTGGCGAAGATGCCGCTGGGGCCGCTGCCGATCACGGCGACGCGCAGCGGACGTTCGGGGGTGACTGTCAGACTCATGAAGTTGAGTCTAAGGGTCAACTGCTGATGGGGGAATGGCAACGCGGCCCGCTGTCCAGCCCGGTGGGTGTCACGTGCCCGGAAACACGGGGCAGTTCCCACACGAAAACGCTGCCCGTCGTGACGACCGGGCAGCGCTGCTGGACAAAGAAGTGTGTGGTGTGGATCAGGCGGCGGCGATGACGCTCAGGGCCTGCTCGTTCTTCAGGGTGATCTTGCCGTACCCGGCGCTGATCACGCCCTCGCGGGACAGTTCGCCCACGACCTTGGTGACGGTCTCGCGCACGCTGCCGACGGCGGCGGCCAGTTCGTCGTGCGTGGCGTAGATCATGGTCTCGCCGCTGTCGAGCTGGGTGGCCAGTGCGGTGTCCTTGAGTTCCAGCAGTTCCCCGGCGATGCGGGCGCGCAGACGCTTGCCGACCAGGCGGTAGATGCTCTCGTAGGCGCGTTCCAGCGTGCGGACCAGGTGGGTGGTGACCACGAGGTTGTCCTCGGCGCTCATGAGGGCGGGGTTGATCACGTCGATGCTGGAGTCCGTGACGGCCTCGGCGAAGTAGGCGCGGTTCACGCCGGCCAGGGCTTCCTCGCCGAAGTACTCGCCGGGTTTCACGTAGCGCAGGGTCAGGCCGTTGCCGTCGTCGTCCATGGTGTGCACGCGCACGAGGCCGGAGGCGACGCGGTAGAGCATGTCGCTCTTGCCGGGGTAGAGGATGACGGCGCCGGGGCGGTAGGTGACGGTGTCCACGAAGGTCCGGGTGTTGGTGGTAAGGGTCATTGTGTGCGCCTCCTTGGGCGGTGTGAGAGGGGGGGAACGGGGTGCCGGGGGCTTATTCCCGACGTGCTCACAGTGTAACCCAATGTCACTTTTTTGTAAACACTTTTGTTTCTTTAATCAGTGTTGAGATTACAGATCACCCGGTCAGTCGCGGTTCGCGCGAGGCGCAGCAGCACAGCACTTTCGGCCTGCCTGCCGCCCCGCCGCACCTCACCTGCCGCTCACCGCCGAACCGAATCCCCCGGTGGGGGCGTTCCCGGCTCATACGGACTGCCGTTTGTTTCGCCAACAATCCGCAACTTCACCGCCCCTGCCGGCTCCACGTCCGGAACCCGCCCGGCTCCTACTCGCTTCGCTCGGACCCAGCGGGCTTTGCAGCCCATTCAATCGGAGTCCGTATCACAGCAGGTCTACTTCAGGTACGGGCCGACGCGACAGGTGGTTCGATCTGCCCCGCCGGGGCCTGTATTCATACGGACTCCGATTGAATGGCCTACAAGGCCGTTCAATCCGAGCGGATGCGAGTAGGAGAGAAACGGATTCCGGACGTGGAGCTGGCAATCCGGTGAAGTTCCGGATTGTCAGCGAAACAAACGGAATCCGTGTCAAGGGCATTGATGGTCGGCCGGAACAGGCGTGGGCGGCGAGGCCCTCACCCCGCCGCCCACCCGGTCCCGCCGTCCTCAGCGGGTCAGGGTGCAGCCGATCAGAGTTCGTCCTCGCGGCGGATCGGGAAGGCGCTGATCACGGAGTCCTTGTCGGACACGTTGATGACCTTCACGCCCTGCGCGTTACGGCCCGTCACGCGGACCTCCTCGACGCGGGTGCGGATCACGGTGCCCTTCTCGGTCAGGACCATCAGTTCCTCGTCACCGGCCACGCGGGCCAGCGTGACCAGTTTGCCGGTCTTGTCGGTCACGTCCAGCGTGATGACGCCCATCCCGCCGCGTCCCTTGGCGGGGTACTCGCCGACCGGGGTGCGTTTGCCCAGCCCGCACTCGCTGACGGCCAGCAGTTCGCTGTCCTCGTCACCGCCGGGCACCAGGGCCATGCTGACCACGGCGTCCTGCTCGCCTTCACGCAGGCGGATGCCGATCACGCCCTGCGTGGCGCGGCCCGTGTCGCGCACCTCGCCGCTCTGGAAGCGCATGGCCTTGCCGTTGCGGGTCGCCAGGATCACGTGATCGCTGTCCTGCACGATGCCCACGCTGATCAGCTCGTCGCCCTGCTGCAGGTTGATGGCGATCAGGCCCGCCGAGGTGATGTTGCCGTAATCGGTGATCAGGGTCTTCTTCACCACGCCGTTGCGGGTGGCGAAGATGAAGCATCCTTCCTCCTCGAAGCCCCGCACGCTCAGGACGGACGCGATGTTCTCGTCGTCACGCAGGCCCGGCAGCAGGTTGCGGATGTGCGTGCCCTTGGCGTCACGGCCCGCTTCCGGCAGGTCGTAGATCTTCTCGTGGAACACGCGGCCCTTGTCGGTGAAGAACAGCAGGAAGTCGTGCGTGCTCCCCACGAACACGCGGGTGTTCACGTCCTCGTCACGCAGTTTGCCGCCCGACGCGCCGCGCCCGCCGCGGCCCTGCGCGCGGTAGGCGTCCAGCTTGGTGCGCTTGAGGTACCCGGCGCGGGTCATGGTGATGACCATGTCCTCGACGGCGATCAGGTCCTCCTTGCTGATGTCCTCTTCCAGCAGCGTGATGGTGCTGCGGCGCTCGTCACCGTAGTTGTCGCGCACGGCGCGGATTTCCTTCTTGATTTCCTTCCAGAGCAGACCCTCGTCACCCAGGATGGAGCGCAGGAACGCAATCGTCTTCTGGAGTTCGTCGAACTCGGCCATCAGCTTCTCGCGTTCCAGGCCCACCAGACGCTGCAGGCGCATGTCCAGGATCGCCTGGGACTGCTCCTCGCTGAGCCCGAAGCGGACCATCAGCGAGTCGCGCGCCTCGGTGCCCGTGTTGCTGGAGCGGATCAGGTTGATGACCTCGTCGATGTGGTCGAGCGCCTTGATCAGCCCTTCGAGGATGTGGGCGCGGGCCTCGGCTTTCTTCAGTTCGTACTGCGTGCGGCGCGTGACCACGTCCTTGCGGTGCGCCAGGAAGTACCGCATGGTGTCGACCAGCGGCAGCACGCGCGGCTCGCCGTTCACGATGCTCAGGTTGATGACCGTGAACGTGCCCTGCAGCTGCGTGTACTTGTACAGCTGGTTCAGGACCAGCGTGGGAATCGCGCCGCGCTTGAGTTCCACCACGATCCGCACCGGGTCCTTGCGGTCGGACTCGTCGCGCAGGGCGCTGATGTCGGGGATCTTCCCGGCCTTGTACATGGCGCTGATCGTCTGGATCAGGTTGGTCTTGTTCACCTGGTACGGGATCTCGCTGATGATGATCTGGTTACGGCCGTTCTTTTCCTCGATGCGGGCCTTGCCGCGCACCTTCAGGCCGGCGTGGCCGGTGGCGTAGGCGTCGCGGATACCCTGCTTGCTGATGCGCCCGCCGGTCGGGAAGTCCGGGCCGGTCACGTGCTGCATCATGGCGTCCAGGCCGATGTGCGGGTCGTCGATCAGGGCCAGCAGGCCGTTGCAGATCTCGGTCAGGTTGTGCGGCGGGATGTTCGTCGCCATGCCCACCGCGATGCCCGACGCGCCGTTGATCAGCAGGTTCGGCACGGCCGAGGGCAGCACGCTGGGTTCCACGGTCGTCTCGTCGTAGTTGGGTTTCAGGTCGACGGTTTCTTTTTCCAGGTCGGCCAGGACTTCCTCGGCGACCTTGGTCATGCGGGCCTCGGTGTAGCGCATCGCGGCGGGCGGGTCGCCGTCGATGGAGCCGAAGTTCCCCTGCGGGTGAACCATGGGGTAGCGCATGTTCCACCACTGGCCCAGGCGGACCATGGCGTCGTAGATGGACGAGTCGCCGTGCGGGTGGTACTTCTTCATGACCTCGCCGACCACAGAGGCCGATTTGGCGTGTTTCTGGTTGGCGTAGAGGCCTTCGAGCATCATGGCGTACATGATCCGGCGCTGCACGGGTTTGAGGCCGTCGCGCACGTCGGGCAGCGCGCGGTCCACGATCACGTTCATGGCGTAGTTGATGAAGTTGGTCTTGACTTCGCTGGTGATGTCAACGGGAAGAATTCCGGTCATGTTGCTCCAGTGGTGCAGGTCCGGGCGTGGCCGGAGCCGCGCCGCAGAGGTGGGATGTGGATGCCCGGCGCGGGGGCCGGGAATGGATCGATTCTAGCACGATTATGTTTTAAGCGTAATAGCCCCGACGCCTTCTATGATCCCCATTGTACCCGAAAACACCCCCCCACACCGCGACCCTCACCACCACCGGAACCCGCCCAGCACCAGCAAAACCAGTCCTCGGCGACAGCCCACACGACACCCCGCCCCCCACCCGCTCCGGACAGCGCACTCGACCGCCGCCCCTGCCTGACCGACACGCAACCAGACCGGGCCGCAACCAGACCGGGCCACAACCAGACCGGGCCGCAACAGGCCGCGCTGGCCCGCCGACACTCCGGGCACCCTCCACACCCCCCCGGCCGCCCGACAGCGACCACCCCCCGCCAGCCCCGCCGAGCCTTTATGATGACTTCACATGCTTGATCAACTCACGCAACTCGTCAGGGACGTGGATGGCGCCTGGGCCGCAGCGATCGGTGGCCTGGACGGCCTGCTCATCGAAGGGCACTCCACCGCCAACGCCGACCTCAACCTGCTGATCGCCGAACACGCCGGCCTGTACCGCTCGGCCAGCACCGCCTACTCCACCACCCTGAACGGCGGCCAGACCCGCGAGATGTACCTGCGCGGCGAACGCCTGAGCGTGTACCTGCACCCCATCAAGGCCGAGTACTTCCTGCTGCTGGCCGTCGACGCCCGCAGCAACCTCGGACAGGCCCGCCTGTACGGCCGCGACACCGCCCGCAAACTGGAGGCCATCCTGTGATCATCGACCCCCTGCGCACCCTGCCCGGCGTGATCGCCGCCGCCCTGGTCGGCCCGGACGGCCTGCCCATCGAGACGCACGGCGAGGGCGGCGACTCCATGGCCGCCGAACTCAGCGCCCTGCGCACCAGCCTGGACCGCACGGGCCGCCGCCTGGGCGCCGGTGAAGTCACCCGCATCGCGTTCACCAGCGAACGCATCGAGGTCGTGGCCGTGTCCAGCGGGGACTTCGTGCTGGGCGCCGCCATGGCGCGCGGCAGCGACACCCGCACCGCCCAGCAGACCCTGGCCCGACTGGCCCTGGAACTCGGGCACCTGCCCCGCCCGGAGACCCCATGATCGAGGCGCTGATGGACGTGCGCGGCGTGCGCCACACCGCCCTGGTCGCCAACGACGGCCGCGTCGTGGCCCGCGCCGGACTGACCGACGAGCACCTGGGCGCCGAACTGACCCTGATCGCCGCCGGACGCGCCGTGATCGGCAGCCTGCAGGCCAACCTGAACACCGGCGACTGGCAGGAACTGCTGCTGGACGTCGAGGGCGGCCCCGTCCTGCTCACCCCGCACGGCGACCAGATTCTCCTGACCGCCTTCGACGAGGTCGCCAGCCTGGGCCGCGTGCGATTCGCGGTGCGCCGCCTGCTCGGCACGGCCTGACCCGCCCTGCCTGACCGCCGGACCCGCCCCCCGCGCGCCCTGGCCCCCGCCCGGCGGGAACGCCGGAGGCGCGTTGCATTCGTCCCGCCGCCCGCGCGCTAGCGTAGGCGCATGCAAGACCGTCCCCGCCGCCTGCGCCGCACGCCCGCCCTGCGTGCCCTGACCCGCGAAGTGCACCTGCACCCCAGTCAGTTCATCCACCCGATCTTCGTGCATGAACGCGACACCGTCACGGACATCGCCACCATGCCCGGCGTGCAGCGCCACTCCATCGACAGTGCCGTGGCACAGGCCCGCGAGGCCCTGGCCCTCGGGATTCCCAGCGTGATCCTGTTCGGCATTCCCGACCACAAGGACGCCCTGGGCACCCAGGCCTACGCCGAGGAAGGCGTCATCCAGCGGGCCACACGCGCCATCAAGGCCAGCGTGCCCGGCATCAGCGTCATTGCCGACACCTGCCTGTGCGAGTACACCGACCACGGCCACTGCGGCCCGCTGTGCGAGGTGCCCGGCCTGAGCGGCGCGGACGCCTGGACGGTCGACAACGACGCCAGCCTCGCGCTGCTCGCGCAGACCGCCGTCTCCCAGGCCCGCGCGGGCGCCGACGTGATCGCCCCGAGCGCCATGATGGACGGACAGGTCGCCGCGATCCGCGCCGCACTGGACGCTACCGGCTTCACGCACGTCCCGATCATGAGTTACGCCGTGAAGTACGCCAGCGCCTACTACGGCCCCTTCCGCGACGCCGCCGGATCCACACCCAGCGTCGGGAACCGCGCCACCTACCAGATGGACCCCGCCGGAGGCTACCGCGAGGCGCTGCGCGAGGCCCGCCTGGACGCCGAGCAGGGCGCCGACACCCTGATGGTCAAACCCGCCCTGGCATACCTGGACGTCCTGAACCTCCTGAAACGCGAGTTCGACCTGCCCGTCGTGGCGTACAACGTCAGCGGCGAGTACTCGCTGATCAAGGCCGCCGCCGCCGCCGGATTCATGGACGAACGCCGCACCGTCCTCGAAACACTGACCGGCTTCAGGCGCGCCGGAGCGGACGCCATCATCACGTACCACGCCATGGACGCCGCCCGCTGGATCGCCGAGCAGGTCAGCCTATGACAGCGAATCAAGAAGGGCGAGGGGCGGTCTCCGAGCCTGTAGCCCGCAGAGGCTGCGCATGACCAGCGCCGCCAACCCCATCCGCGTCGACTGGATTCCCACCGGCCTGTGGCCCGGCCGCCTGGGCCTGACCTTCGCGCCCGGCAAGAAGGGCGGCAGCGTGTACCAGCCGGGCGTCACCCACGAACGCAACGTCACGGACGACATGCAGACCCTCGCGCAGCAGGGCACGAACGTCATCGCGCCCCTCATCGAGGACTTCGAATTCGACCTGCTCGGCATGGACGGCTACCACGACGCCGCCTCCGAGTACAGCATCGAGGTCGCCCCGTACCCCATCCCCGACCAGCATGCACCGCACGACCCGCGCGACTTCGCCGCGTACATCGACGAACTCATGACCCACCTGCTCGACGGGCGCAGCGTCGTCGTGCACTGCCGGGGCGGCCTGGGCCGCGCGGGCCTGAGCGCCGCGTGCCTGCTCGTGCAGGGCGGCCTGAACCCCACCGATGCGATTGCCCTCGTGCGCCAGACACGCAGCCAGAACGCCATCGAAACGCGCGAGCAGGTGCAGTTCATTCACGACTTCGCCCGCTGAGGGCACATCACCCATGACCAGCGTCGCCAACCGCACCCACGTCAACCCCGACAGGAGAAGCGCGAGATCGTGGCCCGCTGACCGGCCCCGCCGGACTACACTGGGCGCATGAAGCTCCATGCTCTGCTCGGCGCGGCCCTGCTCGCCTCTGTCCTGGGCGCGTGCGCGCCAGCCGTGACCACCCCGCAGACCGGGCGGATCGTGAACACCCGCACCGGGCAGGAAGGCACCGTGACCTTCGTGCGCGGCAGCCTGAACGCCCGCCTGCCGGACGTGTTTGCACCCGACAACGCCACCATCGTCATCGGCGACCGCACCTACACCGGCCGCACCTACCTGCTGGACGGCGTGGCCAGCCCCATGCCGGCCGGCAGCAGTCTCAGCGTGGGCTTTGGGGCCAGCACCGGGGGAGGCAACGCCGGAGACTTCGGTTTCGGCACCCGCTTCGACACCGGCCGCCCCCGCCTCGCCCCGACCCGCACCGGGAACCTGATCGCCCGCGTGCAGGGAGACGCGCCGGGCCTGCTGACCTGCACCCTGACCGTGGACGCGCAGGAACGCGGCATCGGCGAGTGCTTCGACGGCGCCGGCACCCGCTACGCCCTGCAATTCTGAATCGGAGCAGATGCGAGTGGGAGTGATGCAGAGTCCGGAACGGACGGAGTCCAATTGAAGATGATGGAGGAGAGGCCGCGCGTGGTGTGCCTGTGCGGCAGCGTACGCTTCCTGACCGAGTTCGACGCGGCCTCGCTGGCCGAAACGCTGGCAGGCCGCATCGTCCTGAGCGTCGGCAGTCACAGGCAGCGGGACGAGGTGCTGATCATCAGGCCCGGCGGTACACGCCCGCAACCAGACTGAGAAAGCCCCGCCTGCCGTCGGGCGGGGCGGGGCTGAATCCAGAAGGGGGCTTCGGCTTAGGCCTGGCCGTACATGACGGCGCGCTTGACTTCCTCGATCAGCTGCGTGATCGGAATGTCGCGCGGGCACGCTTCCGTACAGTTGTACGCGGTGCGGCAACGCCACACGCCCGTGTTCTGGTTCATGATGCCCAGGCGCTGCTGCGTGGCCTCGTCGCGGGTGTCGAAGATGAAGCGGTGCGCCTGCACGATCGCGGCCGGGCCGAGGTACGAACCGTTCACCCAGAAGATCGGGCAACTGGTCGTGCAGCACGCGCACAGGATGCAGTTGCTGGAGTGCGCCATGCGCTCGGCTTCTTCCTCGGACTGGATGCGTTCGGCGGCGGGGGCCGGGGACTCGTTGATGAAGTACGGCATGATCGCCTTGTACGAGTCGAAGAACGGCTCCATGTCCACCAGCAGATCCTTCTCGACCTTCAGGCCGCGGATGGGTTCCACGGTGATGGTCCCGCCGCTCTTGGCGACGTCGCGGACCAGGGTCTTGCAGGCGAGGCGGTTACGGCCGTTGATCAGCATGGCGTCGCTGCCGCAGATGCCGTGCATGCACGAGCGGCGGAAGGTCAGGCTGGGTTCCAGGTACCATTTGATGTGGTTGATGACGTCCAGCACGCGGTCGCTGGCCTGGGCTTCCACGTCGTAGGTGGTCCAGTGCGCCTTCTTGTCCTTTTCGGGGTCGAAGCGCAGGACCTTCACTTTCAGTTGCATCATCGGCACGCTCGCAGAGACGGGCGCGGCGCTGGTCGGTGCGTGGGTCTGGGTCATTGAGATTCCTTCCGGGCGGCGCCTTCCTGCACGCCGCCCGAGTGGCTAGGGGTTTGGGTCAGTACACGCGGGGCTTGGGTTCGAACGCCCGCGTGAAGCCCTTGAGCGACACGGGCTTGTACCCGATCTGCACCTGACCCTCGCGGTTCAGGTCCTTGTACGCCATGGTGTGCTTCAGCCAGTTCTCGTCGTCGCGGGTCGTGAAGTCCTCGCGGTCGTGCGCGCCGCGCGACTCGGTGCGGTTCAGCGCACTGGCGGTCATGGCCTCGGCGCAGTCGAGCATGAAGCCCAGTTCCATCGCCTCGATCAGTTCGCTGTTGTAGCGGCGGCTGGGGTCGCTGACGCCCACGTTCGCGTACCGCGCCTTGAGTTCCTGAACGATCCCGACCTGTTTTTCCATGTCTGGGCCGTTACGGAAGATCCCGACGTTGTTCATCATGGATTCCTGAAGTTCCTTGCGGATCGCGGCGGCGTTGTCCTTGCCGCTGCTGTTACGCAGGCGGTCGAACAGGTCCACGCTCTCACGCTCGGGGTTCTCGGGCATGTCCGGGAATTCCACCTGACGCGCGTACTGCGCGGCGTAGATCCCGGCGCGGCGGCCGAACACCACGAGGTCCCCGAGGCTGTTCGTGCCCAGGCGGTTCGCGCCGTGCAGGCTCACGCAGGCCTGCTCACCGGCCGCGTACAGGCCCTCGATGCTGCCGCCGTTCCCGTCACTCAGGCACAGGCCGTTCAGGTCGGTGGGAATGCCGCCCATCGCGTAGTGCGCCGTCGGCTGGATCGGCACGAGGTCCTTGACCGGATCCATGCCCAGGTACGTGCGCGCCAGGTCGGTGATCTCGGCCAGTTTGCCCTCGATCACCTCGCGCGGCAGGTGCGTCAGGTCGATGTTCACGGCGTCCTTGTCGCGGCCCACCCCGCGACCCTCGCGGATCTCGGTGATGATGGAGCGCGACACGATGTCACGCGGCGCGAGGTCCTTGATGGTCGGCGCGTACCGCTCCATGAAGCGCTCGCCGCTGTCGTTCCGCAGAATGCCGCCCTCACCACGGATGCCTTCCGTGACCAGGATGCCCAGCTTCGCCAGACCCGTCGGGTGGAACTGGTAGAACTCCATGTCCTCAAGGGGCAGGCCCTTGCGGTAGTAGATGCTCATCAGGTCGCCCGTCAGGGTCAGCGCGTTGCTGGTGATCTTGAACACGCGCCCGTACCCGCCGGCCGCCAGGATCACGGCCTTCGCGTGGAAGGTGTGCAGTTCCCCGGTGCTCAGTTCGTACGCCACCACGCCACGGCAGCGGCCGTCCTCGATCAGCAGGTCCGTCACGTGGAACTCGTTGTAGAACGTCGTTCCGGCCTTCACGTTCTGTTGGTACAGCGTCTGAAGGATCATGTGACCCGTGCGGTCCTTCGCGTAACAGCTGCGCTCGACGGCGGCCTTCCCGAAGTCACGGGTGTGCCCACCGAACTTACGCTGCGCGATCTTCCCGTCCGGCGTGCGCGAGAACGGCAGACCCATGTGCTCCAGCTCGTACACGGCGTCGATGATGTCCTTGGAGAACACCTCGGCGGCGTCCTGGTCAGTCAGGTAATCGCCGCCCTTGACGGTGTCGAACATGTGCCATTCCCAGTGGTCTTCCTGCACGTTCCCGAGCGCCGCGCCAATCCCACCCTGCGCCGCGCCCGTGTGCGAACGCGTCGGGTACAGCTTGCTGATGCAGGCCACGGACACGTTGCCCTTCGCCGCGTACAGCGCCGCCATCAGGCCCGCGCCGCCCGCACCCACAACCAGAACGTCATAACGATGATGCATAGTTATCCTTTACCACCTGCCAATTCTGAACGCAGGCTCAGATTGAGAACAGGCCAATAGTTCCAAAAGCGAACAGCAGCGCGATGACGGTGTAGAACACACCCTTCACCCACGCCCGGTTCGGACGGGACCGCACGTAATCCTCGATGGAGTACCGCGCGCCGTTCGCGCCGTGCATCAGCGACAGCGCCAGAATCAACCAGTCGTAGAACTTCCACGCCGGATTCGCGAGTTTCCCCACCACCGCGTCGAAGGTCGCGTCCGACTCGCTGACCTGAATGAACGTCATGTAGATGTGCCCCAGAATCAGGAACACCAGGATCAGGCCACTGATCCGCATGAAGATCCACCAGTTCAGCTCCGCGTTACTGTGCGACTGCTGCCGCGCGTCCGTGAACGTCCGAGCACGAATCATCAGTACCCCCCCACCAGACGCGGGTACAGCGTCCACGCGGCACCAATAAACGACAGCACACTGATCAGCAGCACCCCGTACCACATCTGCCGCTGGTACGCCACGCCGAAGCCCGTGAAGTCCATCACGATGATCCGCAGCCCGTTGAACGCGTGGTACACCACGCCCGCCGTCACGAACAGCAGCCCGATCCGGAACGGCCACAGGTCATACGTCTCGTGAATCGCCATGTAAAACCGCTCACCAAAAATGAACGACCCGATGCTGAACACGTGCAGCATCAGGTAAGCCAGAATTGCCAGCCCGGACAGGCGGTGAAGCAGGAACGCCCACTGCCCCTCTCTTCCTCGGTACATTCTCCCAGTCCTCCTCGACGTCTAAACCTTCAACGGTCGGCCCCGACACGCCACCACACAGTAGGGCGAAACGTAATGCCTTGTGGGTGACCATTCACACCACTCTTTCAGACAGCACCGAGTTTACCACCCACCCGCAACGACACGCGCCCCGCACGTCCCTCCACCGCCCCCCCGATGTCACCGCGTGAGGTGCAAGCCCAGCCCCCACGCGCTACCCTGACACCCATGACCGGCCCCACCCCCAAAGACCCCCAGGCAGAAGCCGAATTCACCCGGAAGATGGTCCTCGGGATCCTCGGCACCCTCGAACAGAAAGGGCTGCTCAGCAAACACGAAGTCGACAGCATCATCCGCGCCGCCCGCCACGCCGCGTACCCCACCCCACCCCGCCGCACCCCCGGCCCCGCCGCGCCCGGCACCCAGTGGGTCAAACCCGGCCAGTCCCACCAACCCATGGACCGCACCACCCCCATCGCCATCCCCAACGTCCAGCGCGCCGCCCCCACCCCACCCGGCGACCAGCCGAAAGACAAACCGGCCGAGGAAACCCCCAAGGCGCCGCCCGTCATCGACTTCGACCTGCAATAACGCGCGACCGGCACGTCCGGTTGCTCTGTACCCACGGCAACGCCAGAAGGCCGCCCCCCATGTTCCGGGAGCGGCCTTCTGGCGATCAGTCCGTATGAGCGTTCCGCAGGGCGGCGCGGCGCCTATCTACACCACCTGTGCGCCGCGCGTGGGGTGTGGCGTATGCTCGGGGCATGTTCAGCGGTTCTGTGCGGGTCGGAGCGTCCCTGGTGGGGCTTCTTCTTCGCTTGGGGCGTTGAGCGCGGCCCAGCGTTCAGTGTTCGCCCCCGGTAGCTCTCGCAGCGGCCGGGGGCGCGTTTCTTGAGGAGGCAGTGGTATGGGAATGACGATTGCGGAGAAGATTCTGGCGGCTCACAGCGGGCATGACTCGGTGGTGCCGGGTCAACTGATCGAGTGCGCGACCGACTGGGTGCTGTGCCACGAGATCACGACCCCGGCGGCCCTGCGGATGCTGGAGGAACGCGGCATGGACCGTGTGTTCAACCCGGATCAGATCGTGGCGGTGCCGGATCACAGCGTGCCCGCCATGAACATCAAGGCCGCGAAGATGTACCAGAAACTCAAGAGCTGGGTTCACGAGAAGGGCATCAAGCACTTCTTCGACGTGGGGCGCGGCGGCATCGCGCACGTGGTGCTGGAGAACACGGGCCTGATGAAACCGGGGCAGACGCTCGTCAGCGGTGACAGTCACACCTGCAACGCGGGCGCGCTGGGCGCCTTCGCGACCGGGGTGGGCAGCACGGACCTCGCGGGTGCCATCTACGCCGGGAAGGTGTGGTTCAAGGTGCCCGAGACCATGCTGATCCGCGTGACGGGCCAGACGCAGCCGGGCGTGACGCCCAAGGACATCGTGCTGGAAGTCATCAAGCGCATCGGTGCGGACGGCGCGAACTACATGGTCATGGAGTGGGTCGGGGATTACATCGACAACCTGGACATGGAGGGCCGCTTCACGCTGACGAACATGGCCATTGAGGCGGGCGGGAAGACCGGCATCGTCGCCGTGGACGACACCACCCGCGCGTACATGAGCGCCCGTGGCGTCACGCCCGGCGCGTACACCGAGTACCAGTCCGACGCCGACGCGCGCTTCAAGGTGGTCGTCGAGGTGGACGCCTCGCAGGTCGAACCGACCGTCGCGTACCCGCACATTCCCAGCAACGGGCGCGTGGCGGGCAGCGACCGGATTGCCGTGTCGCACGCGTACGTGGGCAGTTGCACGAACGGCCGCATCACGGACCTGCGGGACGTGGCCCGCATCCTCAAGGGCCGCAAGGTCGCGGACGGCGTGCAGATGATCGTCGTGCCCGCCACGCAGGCCATCTGGAAACAGGCGGCGCAGGAGGGGTTGCTGGAGATCTTCGTGGACGCCGGGGCGAGCGTCAGTTACCCCAGTTGCGGCGCGTGCCTGGGCATGCACTCGGGCGTGCTGGGGCCGGACGACGTGTGCATCAGCTCCTCTAACCGTAACTTCGTGGGCCGCATGGGCGATCCCAGTGCGCAGATCTACCTCGCCAGCCCGGCCACCGTCGCCGCGAGTGCCGTCGCGGGCTTCATCAGCGACCCGCGCGCGTACAACGACACCATCAACGCCGCCGACTGATACGGACTCCGATTGAATGGGCTGCAAAGCCCGTTCGATCCGAGCGAAGCGAGTGGGAGCAAAACGGGTTCCGGACGTGGAGCCGGCAATCCGGTGAAGTTCCGGATTGTTGGCGAAACAAACGGAATTCGTATGAGCAGGGGACGAGAGGAGGAGAGAGGCGTGGACCTGAACATTCTGCTGGCTGTCGCGGCCATTCACGCGGTGGTGCTGGTCATTCCGGGACCGGACGTGCTGCTGGTCAGTCAGACGGCGCTGGCCCGCACCCGCCGCGCGGCGCTGCTGGCCGGGCTGGGCGTCGTGCTGGGCATCGCGTGCTGGGCGGCACTGGCGCTGCTGGGGATTGGCCTGCTGTTCCAGGCGTTCCCGTGGATTCACGGGGTGGTGAAGGTCGCGGGCGGCGCGTACCTGCTGTGGATGGGCGTGGGCCTCTGGCGGTCCAGCACCCAGCCCGGTGGCGAGGCCGCGCCCGTCCAGGCACCCCTGGGCGACCTCGCGGCGCTGCGGGCGGGGTTCCTGACGAACATCAGCAATCCCAAGGCCGCCGTGTTCTTCGGCAGCGTGTTCAGCGGGCTGCTCGGCGCGCACGCGGGCACCGGGCTGAAACTCGCGGCGTTCCTCGTGATCGTGGGCCTCAGCCTCGGCTGGTTCGCGCTCGTCGCGGCCGGGATGTCGACCGCGCCCATGCAGCGCGCGTACCTGCGTGCCCGCCGGGCCGTGGACCGCGTGGCGGGCACGCTGATGCTGGGCTTCGGCGCGCTGCTGCTGGCGTCCCGCGAGTAGTCCTTCCACGCGAGTAAGCTGGGTGAACTTATGGGCGAAGCAAAACGACGTAAACAACTGGGCCTGATGCCCACCGTGTACCCCTTCGACGCGACCATGGACGCGGACGGCACGCTGACCTTCACGCGCGCCCCCGAGGACGCCGCGCACCGCGAGCTGATCGCGGGCGCGCTGCGGCTCTCGCAGCCGTACGGGGCCGCGTGGGACAGCCAGTACCGCACGCTGCACGTCATGCACGGCCGCGTGGACCGCTTCCTGGAAACCGCCGAGGACGTGCAGTCCATTCCCGTACCGGCACTGCGCCGCCTGAGCGGTGAACTGGCGCTGGGCCGCGTCGGAGAGGGCACAGAGACGACCGGGCGGTTCCTGCCGGTCGAGGGCGGCGCGGTCCGCCTGCGTGAAGTGCAGCACTCCGCCGACGGCACGAAGTGGGAGGCGTTCCCCGTGAACATGGACCCCCGCCGCGCCCTGGAGTTCCTGCTGCAACACCCGGCCGCCACGCTGGGCGGCGAGGTCGTCGCGACCTACGTGGCCGAGCAGTGGCGCGAGGGCCGCCTGGACATCGACCCGGAACCCCCGGCGGACCTGCTGGACATGCTCGAAACGCTGGCCCGCGAGTGGCACGGCGACACCGAGCAGGGCTGGCAGGACACCCATCTGGACGCCACCGACGGCGACGACACCGACCCCGTGCCGGTCGCGCGCCGCGTGGCCTTCGAACTGCGACAGCCCGCGCCGCTGCAATCCCCGCTGAACCTGTCGTTCGCCACGCTGGGCAACGTGGAAGTCACCGTGAACCGCGAGAACAGCAGTTACAGCCTCGACGGTGAGACGTGGATCTCGTACGCCGACCCGGACGGCGAGGCCCGCGAGGACGCCCTGAACCTCCCGGACTTCCTGGATGTGGAGACCGTACCCGTGCAGGTGTTCGCTGACGGCCGCGTGGAATGGGTGGACGGGGACGTGCCGGCCGAGCACGGCGAACGCCTGCGCGCCGACCTGCTGCTGGAAACCAGCGCCGGGAACCCCGCCGGGTGGGCGCAGTGGACCCGCGAACTGATCACGCAGACCTTCGAACACGAACTGGTCGTCCCGGAAGACGCCGAACTGCCCGTGCCCGTCGCGGTACTGCTGGACATTCCCCTGGACGCCCTGGACGACCCGGACCCGCTGGCGCAGTCGTTCATCGAGTCCGCCATCACCTTCGACGGCACCAACTGGCGCGACCTGTACGACGAGGAAGTGCCGGAAGAACTCCGCGCCTTCCTGGACGACAACTGACGGTGCCAGTAACTGACCGTACCGAGACCTGAATTCGAACCCGCGTCGGGGCCGCACGCCGCGCCCCGACCGCAAGGAGCACCCATGACCACCGTGCACGTGTTTGGCCGTGACCACATCAACACCGACGAGATCATCCCCGCCCGGCACCTGACCACCGACGTGGAAAGCGAACTTGCAAGGTACGCCATGGAGGACTACGACAAGGACTTCGTGAAGCGGGTCCAGCCGGGCGACATCATCGTGGCCGGCGCGGACTTCGGCTGCGGCTCCAGCCGCGAGCACGCCGTGTGGGCGCTGCGCGGCGCCGGCGTGGCCGCCGTGATCGCCCCGAACTTCGCGCGCATCTACTACCGTAACTCCATCAACAACGGCTTCCTGGCGCTGGAATGCGACGGCATCGTGCAGGCCTTCGAGGACGGCGACCCCGCCGACCTGAACCTCACGGCGGGCACCATCACGAACACCCGCACCGGGCAGAGCCTGACCTTCGTGCCGGTCCCGCAGTTCGCGCTGGACGTGCAGAAGGCCGGCGGCTGGCTGGAATACATGAAAGAACACGACCAGGCGGCCCTGGAAGCCGAAACCCTGGACGCCCACTCCACCCAGGCCGGTCACGGCCACCCCGGCCAGGAGGAACACCATGCCTAAGATCGTTTCCCTGCCCGGCGACGGCATCGGCCCGGAAGTCACGGCGGCGGCCGTGCAGGTGCTGCGCGAGGTCGCGCCCGACGTGACCATCGAGGAACACCTGATCGGCGGCGTGGCCTACGACACGCACGGCGACCCGTTCCCGCAGGTCACCCGCGACGCCCTGAGTGACGCCGACGCGGTCCTGCTGGGCACCGTCGGCGGCGCGCAGGACAGCGCCTGGAACCTGCTGCCCCGCCACCAGCGCCCGGAAAGCGGCCTGCTGGCGCTGCGCAAGGCGCTCGGCTGCTACGCCAACCTGCGCCCGGTGCGCGTGCAGCCCGGCCTGGAACACCTGTCCCCGCTGAAGCCCGAACTGGCGCGCGGCGTGGACATCCTGATCGTGCGCGAACTGCTGGGCGGCGTGTACTTCGACGGCGACCGCAAGATCGACGGCGACACCGCGTACAACACCATGCGCTACACCACCGCCGAGGTCGAACGCGTCGCGAAGGTCGCCTTCTGGGCCGCCGAGCAACGCAAGGGCCGCGTCACCAGCGTCGACAAGGCCAACGTGCTGGAAGTCAGCGAACTGTGGCGCCGCGACGTGACCGCCCTGCGCGACCGCGACTACCGTGGCATTCACCTGAACCACGAGTACGTGGACTCGGTGGCCATGCTGATCGTCTCGGACCCCAGCCGCTACGACGTGATCGTCACCGAGAACCTCTTCGGCGACATCCTCAGCGACCTCGCCGCCGTCATTCCCGGCAGCCTCGGCCTGATGCCCAGCGCGTCCCTGGGCGACGGCGCGGGCCTGTTCGAACCCATTCATGGCAGCGCCCCCGACATCGCCGGGAAGGGAATCGCCAACCCCGCCGCCGCGATCATGAGCGCCGGGATGCTCCTGCGCCACGGCCTGAAACGCCCGGACGCCGCCAACCAGATCGACCGGGCCGTGTCCATCGCCCTGCGGTCACACCCCACCCGCGACCTGGGCGGCGCGGCCGACACGCAGACCTTCACGCGCGCCGTCATGAGCGCCCTGGAAAGCTCGCCCGCCGTCGGGTAAGCAGGAGCAGGGCAGCCGGGAGGGGCAGGGGAGATGGGCTTCCCTGCCCCTCCCGGCTGCCCCGGTCAGTGCAGTCGTTCGCGTTCAAGCTGCTGGATGCGCCGCTCAAGGTCATGCAGGCGGCTGCGTTCACTGCGCTCCCCGGCGTGCCGGACCACGAAGCGGATCAGGGCGATCAGCCCCACGATGACACTCAGGACGGTCAGCAGCAGCAGCAGGTCGGGGAGGCCCAGGGGTGGCATGCCCGCAGCTTAAGCGGCATTCCGGGCGGACGCTGCCGCAAATGCCGCACGGACCCTGTTCACGGGTGCTTCACGCGGCGCATGCTGTGAGGCATGAGCGACCCCGCCGTGACCTTTCCCGCCCCGACCCGCATCCCGTACCCCGGCGGCTGCGTGCTGGAACCCGGCCCGTACGCGCTGGACTACCTGCTCAGGTGGCGGGCCGACGTGACTGTACGCGGACAGCTGCACCCGGACACGCCGGTATTCCCGCTGCTGCGCGCGCTGCTGGCCGACCCGGCCGCGCACGGCCTGAGCGCCGCCGAGGCCGCAGCCGCCCGCGACCGCTTCCTGGAACTGGCCGGGCAGGCCCTGACGGCCGAGGGTGGGCAGCGCGCGTGGCTGGAACGCGAATTCCGCTGACCGGCCGCGCGCAGGCGACTGACGCGGCGCTCCCCGCGCCGCCCGGCCCGGCCGACGGCTGGCTGGACGCCCTGACCCTCAGCGACCCGCACCCAGGCGAGACCCGGCACGCGCTGGTCGCCCGGACCCTGCGCGGCGCCGTGACGCGCGGCCTGCTGCCCGAGGGCACGCGCCTGCCCGGTCACCGCCGCCTCGCGCAGCGGCTGGGCGTGTCCCGCAACACCCTGGTCGACGCCCTGACCCAGCTGCACGCCGAGGGGTACGTGCGCCCGAGGGGCCGCAGCGGCACGGTCATCAGCGTGCCCATGATCGGTGAGCCCGTGATCGGTGAGCCCGTCCACGCGGGCACGGTCCATCCGGGCGGCGTGACCGTACCCGGATGGACGGGTCAGTGCCTCCCGCTGAGCGCCTGGGCGATCCGCGCGCTCCAGGGGCAGGTCGAGGAGGTCGGCGGGGACCGTTTCGCCGTGGACTTCCGGGTGGGGCAGCCCGTCCCGGACCTGTACCCGGAGGCCGCCTGGACGCAGGCACTGGCACGCCGGGCCGCGCAGGTCACGCACGCGCACCCGCACGACCCGCTCGGGCCGCCCGAGACGCGCCGCGCGCTGGCCGCGTACCTGAACGCGCAGCGCGGGGCGCGCGTCACGCCGGACATGGTCATGCTGACCGGCGGTACCCAGTCCGCGCTGGACGCCCTGGCCCGCGTGTTTCTCGAACCGGGCCGCCTCGCGGTCGTCGAGGACCCCACGTACGCCGGGGCGCGCGCCGCGCTGGCCGCCACCGGCGCGGACGTGACCGGCGTGCCCGTGGACGATCGGGGCCTCCAGACCGGCGCGCTGCCGCCCGGCGCGACCCTGGCGTACGTGACGCCCGGCTGCCAGTACCCCACCGCCGTCAGCCTGGGCGCCCCGCGCCGTCAGGCGCTGATCGCGTGGGCGGCCGCCGCGAACGCCTTCATCCTGGAAGACGATTACGCCGCCGACCTGCACCTGAGCTCCCGCCCGCCCCCGGTGTTGCAGGGCCTCGCGCCGGACCGCGTGATCCTGCTCGGGTCGTTCAGCAAGAGCCTCGCGCCCGTCACTCGCAGCGGGTTCCTGGTCGCGCCGCCCGGCGTGCTGCGCGTCCTGACCGGCACCCGTCCCCTGACCGACCGCCTGCCCGGCCGCCTGGACGCCCTGGCCCTGGCGGACGTGCTGGCCTCCGGCGCGTACGCCCGCCACCTGCGCCGCGCCCGCACGGCCGTGCAACGCCGCCAGGACGTGCTGACCGGCGCGCTGCGTGACCACCTGCCCGGCTGGCCGGTCACGCCCGTCGCGTCCGGGTTGCACCTGTACCTGCCGCTGCCCGACCCCTGGACCGAGGCGGACGTGCTGGCCCGCGCCGCCCGGCAGGGCGTGGCACTCAGTCCCGTCGCGCCGCTCTCGCAGGGGGGCCACCCTCCGGCCGTGCTGCTGGGCTTCGCGGCCCTGTCCGCTGCCGAACTCACGGACGGCGCCGCCCGCCTGGGCGCGGCCCTGCGCGGCCCCTGACAATCCGGCTCCTGACGCCCCGGCTCCGCACCTACCCGATTGGGGGGCGCCCGCTGCCTGCCGGACGCACCTGCCGCACACCCGCCGCCCGGCACGGGGTAGACTGCGCGCAATGCGGTTCCTGCTGATAGCCCTGGCGCTCGTCCTGACGGTGATGTACTTCACGTTCGGGCTGCGCTTCGGGTACGTGACCCTGACCCCCACCTACCTGCTGAACGCCAGCGGCGAGAACCGCTACGGCCTGAACATCTACGAGGACCGCGCCAAGATCGGCGTGCGCGGCTCCTGCAACGTGCGCAGCGGCACCGCCACCGTGCGCCTGCTCGACCCGCGCGGCGTGCAGGTCGCCGGTCAGGTCTGCCCGAAAGGCGAGTGGGGCCTGAACGTCCTGACCAGCGGCCCCCAGGGCAAGTACCAGCTGGTCGTGGAATTCGAGAAGTTCACGGGTGTCATGGACCTGAAAGAAGCCCGCCAGTAACGCCGCCATCCTGGCAGGCGGCAGAGACTGCCCGGATCACGGAGACCACCCGCATCACGGGTTTCTCATAGCGCCGGGCCGCACCTGAGCCGTAAGGTCGGTCCTACCCATGACCGCCGCGCTTCCTGCCGACCACTCCGCGCCCCTGCTGGCGGGACCGTCCGGCGGCGTTGCGCGCGACCCCACCCCGCTGGCGGACTCACCGCTGGCGTTCGGTGCGGCGGCCCTGGCCCGCGCGCGGCGCTGGGCGACCTTCTACCCGGCCGCCGAGGTGCTGCTGGACCCGCAGGGGCACTTCCAGCCGCAACCGCGCGACCAGATGCAGTGCAGCGTGCACCTGTACGCCGTGACCCGCCGCCACATGGACGGCGTCCGGCCCGACGAGGCGACCGTCATGGCCCGCATGCTGACCCTCGCGCAGATCGAGGCGGACCCCCACCGGGACGCGGCCTCACCGGGAAGCCTGCCGGGCACGTCCGGCCTTCCCTCCGGCCCGGCGGCCCGCCTGGACCGGCTGTTGCAGACGCTGGGCTGATACGGCTGGCCGTCTGTTTCGCCGACAATCCGTATGACCCGCCGCTCCTGGCCAGCCCGGACCGGGGGGCCAGTCAGCCCAGCAGGGCGCGCAGGCCCCGGCGCGGGCGGGGGAAGCGCGCGGCCTGCACCTGCGCGGCGAAGTCCTCCAGGGTGGCCTGTAATTCCTGCGCGTCGGCCCTCAGGCGGGTGCTGATGGCCTGCACCTGCGCGTCGCGTTCCTGCTCCCAGTGGTTCAGGACGCGTTCGTTCAGGCGGGCGTGGTCGGGGCTGGTCACGTCGCGCGGCGGGGCGAGGCGGTCGCGGGCCAGTTCCAGGTACGCCACGTGATCGGTCGCGCGGGCGGCGGCCCTCAGGCTGCCCTGCGCCTTGAGCTGCGCCACGCGCGCCGCGAGGCGTTCGCGTTCCAGCACGGTGCGGGCGCGCTCGCGGCCCTGAATGAACGCTGCCCCGGCGGCCATGCCGACCAGCGCCAGCGTGAAGGTCAGCAGCGACCAGTGCTGCGGCGCGGTGTCCGTCTCGGGCGCGGCGCTCAGGTCGGTCAGTTGACCCTGCTGCGCGGCGTTCGCGGCGATCTCGGCCGTGACGCGCAGGATGCCGTCCCAGTTCAGGAAGCCCTCCACGCCCAGGTACAGTCCCGTGACCGCCAGGATGCCCGCCGTGTACGTGCGCGGGTGGGCCATGCCGGGCGTGCCGGGCGCGAGCTTGGCGCGGTACGCGAGTTCATCCACCAGCCACAGCAGAAGCACGCTGAACATCACCCCGGCCGTCAGGGCGATCAGGGTCAGGTACAGGCGGGACTCCGGGTTGAACAGCAGGTTGATGCTGACCCCACTGATGATCCCCACGAAGAACTTGCTGAACACCGCGAACGCATTGAAGACGCGTTTACTCCCGCTTTTCTGCTCGGGCGGGCGGATGGCGTGCCCCTCCCGGGCGAGCGTCATGACGGCCTGCTGGGTGTACAGGTCCTCGGCGCCGGTCGTGTCCGGGCGGGCGCCGCTGGCGACCAGCGCGTCGAACCGTTCGGCGCGGGCCTGCTCGATGGCGGCCGTGGCGGCCTCGTAATCACGTTCCACGCTCCCGCTGGCGGCGTTCATGAACGCCAGGTGTTCCTGCTGGCGCCCCCAGCTGGTGCGGACACCCACGCCCGTCTCGGCCAGCACGCGGGTCAGGGCGGCGCGCGCCTGCTCGTGGTTCACGCGGTACCCCTCGACGTTCAGGTGCAGCAGTCGGGCGCGGCTGTTCAGGGCCGCGCGGGTCGCCTCGTCCGGGATCAGGCTCAGTTCGCCGCGCAGGTCCCCCAGCAACTCCGCGAACTGCTGCGGGTGCAGGACCGGCATGAACGACTCGGCACTCAGGGGTTCCGGGCGGGGCAGCGCCGCCTCGTACAGGCGCGGGTCGAAGTCCGGCAGGTCGTCCTGCGGGGGAGCGGGCGGCCCGCCGGGCGGCGCGTGTCCCGCGGCCCCGGCGCCGGTGGCATCGTTGGGGGCACCGTTCCGGGCGGCCTCTCCCTCGAATTCCAGGTCCACGGTGCCCAGGTCCGGGCCGCTGAGCGTCACGCGCGACAGGGGCCGGGTGGTTGGGGGCTGGGTGGTCGGCGGACTGGTGCTCGGCGGACTGGTGCTCGGGGAGCTGGTGTCGCCCGGGCTGGCGGGGTCGCCTGGGCGGGTCACCGGCGGGCCGCCTTCACGGCCGCCGCGAAGGTCGGGTACACGTTCGACAGGTCGTACGCGCCCGCCAGCAGCACGCGCCGGTCACTGGCCGAGGCGCCCAGCGCCTTCACGAACGAGTCCCGGACCGACACGCCGCCCGTCCCGGCCTCCGGACTGAGGCCCGCCACGAACAGCGTCCGGGTGGTCTTGGCCCCCAGCAGCTTGCGGGTCACGGCGCCCAGCCCGGCGCGACCGGGGTCGTCCAGCAGCGCGCCGTCCGTGAACAGCACGACCACGTCGTTCACCTTCGCGGTCTGCGCGGCGCGCCCGGCGGCCTGGGTCAGTCCGGCCGTGATGGCACTGCCGCGCCCCGTGCAGGGTCTGGTCAGCGCGGTCGTGTAGCGCAGGATGTCCGCCCTGGCCATACGCGCCCCGTTCTTCGAGCTGAACGTGAAGTCCGCGACCGTCTGCACGCCTTCGCACACGCGCAGCAGGGTCAGGGTGTCGCCGCTGCGCAGCTGGTTGAGCATCACGCTCTGCGCCAGCAGCCGCGCCTGATCCGCGTACCGGAAGGCGGGGTTCTTGCTGCTGCCGGTCATGTCCACCGCGACCGTCAGGTGCAGCGGCGGCGTGGACAGCCCCAGCAGCGTCGAGGCACTCATGGCCGGAACCGGCAGGGACAGGGTGGACAGGGACAGGGCGGACAGCAGGGCAGAGGTTACAGGCATGGGCACTCCAGGGGGCAGGCGGGCGGCGCCGCCGGGGAAACAGGGGTGGGGGAGGCGCGGCGCCGGAAAAGGACGGTCACGGCGCCACCGGGGCAGGGTTACGGGGGTTCAGGCCGGAAATCGGGACGGCGGCCCCAGCCACGCGCGTGATGCCGGGCGGCGCGTCCAGGCTGCGGCGCTCGTGCGGCAACTCGCGCAGCAGGGCCACCTCGCGGCAGGCGGTCTGCTCGCGGTACAGCGTGACCGGCACGCTCTGACGGCCTTCCGGGTCGCCGATCCACACGGCCATGGCGTACTGCGGGGTGACGGCCGCGCACCACGTGTCGTTCACGTCGTCGGTCGTGCCGGACTTCGCGCCCAGCGGCATGGACCGCCCCTGAAGGCGTTGCAGCAGGCTGGGCCGCAGGAACGGCACGTGGCTGGCGTCCGTGCTGACGGCGGCGGTCAGCAGGTCGAAGGCCTCGAACGCCACGACCTCATCCCACAGTGGCTGGCAGTCCGGGCGGGGCAGCGGCAGCGGTCGCCCGCCAGTGTCCGTGACCTCGGCCAGCAGGTGCGGGCGGCACAGCAGGCCCCCACCGGCGAAACTGGCGTACGCGGCCGCCACGTCCAGCGGCGCGGCCCGGTACGTGCCCAGCGACGGACTGGAGCGGTTGCTGGCGTCCTCCTGATACCCGGCGGCGTCCAGCACGGCCCGCAGCGCCTTCTCGCGCGGAGTGCCGACCTGCACGGCCACGGTGTTCAGGCTGCTGGCGTTCGCCTCGCGCACCGTGACCGCCCGGCCCAGGAACGTGCCGCTGCTATTCCGGATGGCCTGCGAACCGTAACGGGTCGCCTGATCCGGAAAGGCACTCAGCTGCGTCAGGCCGTCCCCGAACGCGGCGGCGTACAGCAGCGGCTTGACGGTACTCGCCACCGGGCGCAGCGCACTGACTGCCCACTGCCGCCCCGCGTCGCTGCTCTGGTTACCGCCCGTGGAGCTGGCGAGTGCCACGATCCCACCGCCCCGCACGTCCACGATGGCGGCGCCCTCGGCCACGCCGGTCGGGCGGGGACCGGTGGCGCCCTCGCCGGTCACGCGGCGCGTCAGGGCGGCCTGCGCGGCCGCGTCGACGGTCAGCACGACCCGGCCCACCCGCTTCGGGTCCAGGCCCGCCGCGCGCAGTTCGCGCCGCACGAGTTCCTGCATGGCCCACACGGGCTCCGGTTCGTTCGTGTACGCGGGGTTCCGGGCGGCCTGCACCACGCGCAGGTCCGTGCCGCTCCCGGCGTACTCGGCGCGCCACAACCGGGGTTGCAGCGGCGTACTGACCGCCTCCAGGTACTCGCCCTGACCGATCAGGCCGTGCGAACGCAGGATCTCCAGCGTGACGAGCTGCTGCCTGCGCATCCAGCGGAAGCGGGCGGTGGCCGTCTCGGGCGGCGTGGTGTCCGTCACCAGGTAGCGGCCCGGTGCGGGCAGCAGACCCACCAGGAACGCACTCTGCGCCAGCGTCAGGTCCGCCGGTTCCACGCCGAACACCGCCCGGGCCGCGTCGTACACGCCCTTACGCTGCCCGATCCCGATCCACGGGAGGCTGTTCACGCTCATGGCCAGCACCTCGCGCCGCCCGTACCGCCACGTGACGACCGGCGCCAGCACGAACTCCGTGGCCTTGCGGGTCAGCGTCAGCAGCGGCCCGCGCCGGTCCGTGTCGTAATCGAAATGCCCGGCCAGCACGTTATTCTTCAGCAGCTGCATGGTGATCGTGCTGCCACCCGCGCCGCTCAGCAGCGCGCGGGGCAACCGGCCCAGGTCCACGCCCACATGCGAGAAGAACCGCACGTCCTCCTTCGCCACGTACGCCAGCAGGAACGCCTCACTGACGCCGGTCAGCGGCACGCTCAGGGACTCGCGGCACGGCACGGCGTTCACGGCGTTCCCCGCGCGGCAGTGGTCGATCACGCCCAGCGGCTCGCCTCGCCGGTCCACGACCTCGATGGGCCGCAGTTCCGCCCGCAGGTTCCACACCCGCCCCAGCGCCCCGGTCCCCACCGCGCCCGCCACGCCCAGCGCGATCATGCCCACGGTCGCCGCGCCCACCCACGCCAGCGCGGCCCGCAGCACGCGCCGCAGCGTCCACGGCGCCGGCCGCCGCAGGAACGGCGAGCGCGGCCACGGGTTCCGCCACCGTTCCCAGATCCTCAGCACGCCCGCGCCCCGTGTTCCAGGCAGGGCACGCTCAGCGGACCACGTCCGTCACGCCGGCCGCCGCCGACCGGAACTGCCAGTCACGCGCCGCGCTGTTCCACAGGCCCGACAGGCCCACCAGCAGCACCAGCACCGCACCCAGCGCCGCCAGCGCCGTCACCGCGCCCGGCCAGCCCGCACGCGGAAGCGGCGGGCGCGGCGCGCGGGGAGGTCGGGCGGGCCGGACCCGCCGCGCCGGGGCGGCAGGCACGGACGGTAACGGGGGCGTTCCAGGCAGGCCCGACGAGTACGGCCGGGGCTTACGCACGAAACTCATGGACAGAGCATACGGGGCAGGCATGAGGGACACATCCCACCAAAGGACGATCAAACGGGCGTTAACGCCACTCGCCTGCGCCGCTCCGGCCCAGCAGTGTGACAGGGCTTTCAGGATGTTCATTCGGACTAGAGATCAGGACATTCAGGGGTGGATTGAGAAAGACCTCAGACTTCCTGTGAAAATCCCTCTGATCCTGCGCCCGGATTCCTGTTTCCAGCCAGTTGGTCTTCAGAGGCTGGGTGATCTGAAAACGCATTTTCGGAGGAATCCCGTTGGTCCCCAGATCGCTGGAGCTTACTTGGCAACCTTGTTGCGTTCGGCAATCGCTTTGGCCAGTTTGGGATCAAAGAACCGAGCCGTGCTGGAAAACAGTTTCGTCCACGTCGCCCGGTCTACCACACCGGACGGCGCCAACCCGTTGGTACTCTGGAAAGCAATGACGTTGGCTTCAGTCACTGGTCCAAACCAACCGTCACCGCCCGCGCCCCGCGCTACTTTCGATACGTCCATAAGTCGGTTCTGCAGCGCTACGACATCAGCTCCATTCATTCGAGGAGTCGAGAGGCGCAGTGTGCGCCGGAACGCAGGCGCGGTCACTGCGCTGCTGGCCGTCACATCCAAAAACACGAGGGTTGACCCCGGACGGTTGGGAAACGGCGCGACCATGACTTTGACGTACCCGCTGGGCATCTGAATCCAGTTGTAGACGTAGGCAGGGTCGTCGTCGCTGCGCCAGCCACCGTACAGGTTCAACCCGCTGACGCTCAGCAGTTGACGGGTCAGGGCTGAACTTCCGTCAGCAGCCACGCAGCGGCGGTTGGCCGTGCCCAGCAACTGGAACGGAGAAGGACACGGGCGGATGACGCCGTTGAGATTCACGGCAACGGCATTGGTCGCCCGGTCAACATCGGCGGGTGAGGTAGCCGCCAGCACACCGCCCCACAGCAAGGCAAACACGGGCAGGAGGAAGCGGCTCATAGGTTACATGTAGCACAACTGGACAGCTCGCACACCCGAAAGTCAGCGTGCACCCTACGCTCTGACAGGGCTTTCAGAATGGTCGTGCGGCGTGGAGGTCGGCCTGAGCGGATGAAGGCGTGCTGGGAAAGACATCCAGGTCGCGGTGGGAAACGGAAACTGCTAGTGTTTTCCTGAAACCCTTTTCACAACCTGCCCCTGCCTGTTCCGGCCCACGTCTGGAGGTTCCGCATGATCCGAAAGTCCGTCCTGCTGCCCACCGCCTGCCTGCTGTCCACTGCCGCCCTGCTGCTGGGCACCGCGCTGGCTGCCACGCCCTTCACGACCGGCGCGCCCGCCGCGAACGCCCCGTACCGCAACGCGGCCCTGCCGGTCGACGCGCGCGTGAACGACCTGCTGCTGCACATGACCCTGGACGAGAAGATCGGGCAGATGACCCAGGCGGAACGCGCCGCCGTCCGTGACCTGGACGACATGGCCGTGTTCGGCATCGGGAGCGTGCTGTCGGGCGGTGGCAGCGGCCCGGCCGACAACACCCCCCAGGGCTGGGCGGCGATGGTGGACGCCTTCCAGGCGGCGGCGCTGCGCAGCCGTCTGGGCATTCCCATGCTGTACGGCACGGACGCCGTTCACGGGCACAACAACGTGCCGGGTGCCACCCTCTTCCCGCATAACATCGGGCTGGGCGCGGCGGGCGACCCGGACCTCGCTCGGCGCATCGGGCGGGCCACCGCCGAGGAGATGACCGGCACGGGCGTCCGCTGGAATTTCAGCCCGTGCCTGTGCGTGGCGCGTGACGTGCGCTGGGGCCGCACCTACGAGAGCTTCGGCGAGACGCCAGCCCTGCCCGTCGCGCTGAGCACCATCATCGACGGCTACCAGGGCGCGGGCGGCCTCGCGCAGCCCGGCGCGGTCCTGGCGACCGCCAAGCACTACCTGGGCGACGGCGGCACCACCTTCGGCAGCAGCGCCACCGACACGTACCTGCTGGACCAGGGGGACACCCGCCTGAGCGAGGCGGAACTGCGGCGCGTGCACCTCCCGCCGTTCCGGGCGGCCGTGGCGCGCAACGTGGGTAGCGTGATGGTCAGCTTCTCCGGCTGGAACGGCACGAAACTGCACGCCGACCGGTACCTGCTGACCGACGTGCTGAAAAAGGAACTGGGATTCACGGGGTTCGTGGTGAGCGACTGGGCGGGCGTGGACCAGATTCCCGGCGGGTACCCGGCCGCCGTGCGCGCGGCCATCAACGCGGGGATCGACATGGTCATGGTGCCCAACGACTACGTGCGGTTCGTGGACACCCTGAGCGCCGAGGTGCGCGCCGGGCGCGTCCCCATGAGCCGCATCGACGACGCCGTGACCCGCATCCTGCGTCAGAAGTTCCGGCTGGGTCTGTTCGAGCGTCCCATGACCGACGCCAGCTTCCAGCGGACCTTCGGCAGCGCCGGGCACCGCGCCCTGGCGCGCGAGGCCGTGCAGAAATCCCTGGTGCTGCTGCGTAACGATGGCGTGCTGCCGCTCCGGCCGGGCGCGCGGGTGTTCGTGGCCGGGCAGAGTGCCGACGACGTGGGCCGCCAGTCCGGCGGGTGGACCCTCACGTGGCAGGGGCAGAACGGCCCGGTGCCCGGCGGGACCAGCCTGCTCGCCGGACTGCGCGAAGTGGGCGAGGAGGCTGGCGGGACGGTCACGTACGCGCGGGCCGCGCAGCCCGGACAGGCCCGCGACGCCGATGTGGGCCTCGTCGTGGTCGGAGAGACCCCCTACGCCGAGGGCAAGGGCGACCGCGCCTCGCTGGCCCTGAACGCCGAGGACACCGCGAACATCCGCACGGTGTGCGCCGACGGGCCGTGCGTGGTCGTGACCGTCTCGGGCCGCCCGCTGATCCTGCCCGGCACGCCCATGAACGCCCTGGTGGCCGCGTGGCTGCCCGGCAGCGAGGGCGCGGGCGTGGCCGACGTGCTGTACGGCCGCGCGCCCTTCACAGGGCGGCTCCCGGTCAGCTGGCCGCGCCGTGACGATCAGCTGCCCCTGAACGCCGACACCCGCCCGTACGACCCGCTGTTCCCCGCCGGGTTCGGCCTGACTATCCGCCCCTGATACGCCCTGGCGGGCGGGGCAGTCGGGCGGGCGGGACGCTCCGCAGACCCCCACCGCTACACTCGGGGGCATGACCCGACCTGCACCGGCCCGCGCCCCGCTGCCCACCCGCGACGACCTGCGCGCCCAGTTCCCGCCGCTCGCGCAGGGCCGCGCGTACCTCGACAACGCCGCCGGGGGCCTGCTGCCCCTGCGTGCCATCGAGGCCGTCACCGGGCACCTGATGACCTACGGCGCCACGAACGCGATGCCGGGCCACCAGCCGGGCCGCGAGATTCTGGCCCTCAAGCACCGCGCCCGCGAGGGCACCGCCCTGTTCCTGAACGCCGCGCCCGAAGACGTGGCCCTCGCGCAGAGCGCCACCGCGCTGACCTTCCGCCTCGCCGGGGCGTTCGCGCGCCTGTGGGGTCCCGGTGACGAGGTCATCCTGAGCGGCCTGGAACACGAGAGCAACGCCAGCCCCTGGCGGGAACTGGAACGCGTGGGCGTCACCGTGAAGGTCTGGCACGCCCGCCAGCCCGACATGACCCTGCACCCCGACGACCTCGCCGCGCTGCTCACGCCCCGCACGCGGCTGGTCGCCGTGACGGCCGCCAGTAACGCGCTGGGCGTCACGCCGGACATTCCTGCCATCACCGCGCAGGTCCGCGCCGCCGGAGCGTGGACCATCGTGGACGCCGTGCACGCCGCGCCGCACACCTTCCCGGACGTGCAGACCTGGGGCGCGGACTTCCTGACCTTCAGCCCGTACAAGGTCTGGGCACCGCACCTGGGCGCCCTGTGGATCCGCCCGGACCTGCGCGCCACGCTCCCCTGGCCCCGCCTGGAATTCATCCCGGTCGGCGACATCACGGGCATCGAGCACGGCACCCCGCAGTTCGAGTTGCTGGCCGGGTGGCTCGGCACCCTGGATTACCTGCGTGACCTCGCCGGGCACGCCGACCTGACCCGCGCCGCCCTGGCTGCCGCCTCGGAGCGCATTCACGAGCTGGAACAGCCGGTCATGGACCGCCTCGTGACCGGCCTGCTGAATCACGACCTCGTCACCGTGTACGGTCCGCAGGGCACGCAGGGCCGCGTGGGCACCGTCGCCTTCCGCGTGAGCGGCGAGGCCCCGGAACAGACCGCAGACCGCCTCAGCCGCGCCGGGGTGGACGTCGCCGCCGGACACTTCTACGCCGCGCAACCCCTGCGGGACCTGGGCCTGTACCCGCAGGGGGTCGTGCGCGCCAGCATCGCCCACTACACCACCACCGACGACATCGACCGCCTGCTGGCCGAACTGGGCTGAAGCAGGGCAGGGGAGAGTGGAGACGCGACCGCGTCCCACTGCCCGTTCCCTCCTTCTCTTTCCCGATTTACGGCTGGGGCGTCAGCGTGAAGTCCCACTCGAACGAGCGGCCCCACGGCAGCGTGGCGTCCTGGAGGGTGTACGTGTCGCCCAGGCGCAGCGGGAAGGCGTTCCGGGCGAGGTTCAGCAGGGCGTCCTGCGTGCCGGGGGCGGTCAGTTGCGCTTCCGGGATGGCCTTTCTCAGGGCGGCGCGCAGGTCGGCGCTGTAGATCACGTCGTTGGCGTACTCGCGGGCCAGCAGGGCGTCCTGCCGGACGGGGTCCGTGCCGGGTGCGAGGGCCACCTTGGCGTGCGCGAGGGCCGCGCCGAGGTTGTTACCGGGCGTGCCCCACGCGGCCAGCGCTTTCAGGTTCGCGGTGCGGCGCAGCGTCTGCATGTCCGTCCACAGGCGTGAGTTGCCCAGGTTCACCTTCTCCACGTCGGCCACTGCGACCGGCCCGGCGGCCAGCAGGCGGCTGACGCGCACGGCCGCGCGGCGGGGGTCGCCGCCGTTGAACACGAACACCGTCAGGTCCGCCGGGCCTCCCGCCTCCTGCACGGTGAAGCCGCTGGCCTGCGCGTGATTCACGGCGCTCTGCGTCAGGGGAATGCCCTCGTACTTCATGACCTGCCGCGCGGCGGCCGGGTCGCTGTACTCGAAGGTCACGGTGGCGGGCTGCGGGGCCAGGGCGCGGGCGGTCAGCATGGACAGCACCTCGTCCGCGCCGGGGTAGACCAGCACGTTCGCGGGGGCCTCTTTGGCCAGCGCGGCGCCCTCGGCGGGGGCGGGACTGCCGGGCAGGGCGTCGTCCCAGCTGACGTGCAACTGCGCGAAACTCCCGGCGCGTGCCCAGTCCAGCAGGGTGCGGGTCACGGCGAGGTTCCGTTCGCGGTTCGTGGCGTCCGGTTCGCGCGGCAGCGTGATGAAGGCGTACACGGGTTGCCCGGTGCGGGCCGTCCAGGTGTGCAGGGGTTCCAGCCGCGCCAGCGCCTCTGCGGCGCTCAGCGGGCTCTTGCGGGACTGCACCAGCCCGCCGTACGCCAAGGCGTCCAGCGCGGCGATCAGCGGGCCGTCCTTGGGTTGCGCTTCCAGCCATGCGGTCAGGGCGGCCGGGTCCGCGCCCACCTGCGCGTTCCCCAGCATCGAGGCCGGCGGGACGTGCGCCGCGCCGCCGCGCAGGTCCGCGATCAGGGCCGGCAGGACCCGCGTGGTCGGGCGGGAATCCAGCGGCAACAGCGTCTGCGCGTGCGCGCCCCCCAGCGCCCCACCCAGGGCCAGGGTCAGGGAGGACAGCGTGCGCAGCAGGACCGGACGGGAGAACTTCATGCCCCAGCGTACGGGCGCGGCGTGAGCCTTCCCGCAGAGGAAGCTCTGGACGGACCCGTCACGGCAGTCAGCCGTCACTGTAGTCTTGCGTCACTGTAGTCATGCGTCCCCACGCACCCGGCCCGCGCGGCGTAGCCTGCGTCTCATGACGTCGCCAGGACTACGATGGACGGACATCTGGAAACTCGCCTGGAGGGGCCTGACCCGCCGCCGCGTGCGCACGCTGCTGACCACGCTGGGCATCACGGTCGCGGTCGCCAGCATGGTGATCTTCCTGTCGCTCGGCGAGGGCATCCGCAAGGTGTTCGTCTCGCAGCTCGGCGGGATCGGCCCGGACGTGCAGGTCAGCCTCACGCCGCTCTCGCAGGGACTGGCGCTGCAACCGAACCTGCCGCAGAAGACCGCCGACGACATCCAGGCGCTCGCGCCGGAGCTCGGCATTCAGACGGTCACGCCGGTCATCATGGCCGTGCGCGGCGGTCTGGAAGTCACGCAGAGCGTCGTCCTGTACGGCCTGCCCGCCGCGCAGGGCATCGCGGCCGTGTTCCCCACCACCACCGCCGCGCAGGGCCGCGCCCTGACGCCCGCCGACGAGGGCGCGGCCGTGGCGGTCGCCGGGGCGAAAGCCGCGCAGAACCTGCGGCTGGAGGTCGGCAGCACCCTCAACCTCAACCGCCGCAACCAGGTGAAGGTGATCGGCGTGCTCGCCCCGGAAAGCGGGCTGGTGGACAACTTCATCTTCATTCCGCTGGGCACCCTGCAACGCAGCGAGGGCGCGGCGGGCCGCGTGTCGCTGGTCGCCGTGAAACTCGACAACCCCCGCGACGCCCGGCGCGTGGCCGACGTGCTGTCCGAGAAACTGGACCTGGAGGCCGGCACCCAGAGCGACTTCCTGAGCTTCATCGACCGCGCCCTGATCATCAGTGACGCCGTGCGCTTCGGGATCTCGCTGATCGCCCTGATCGTGGGCGGGCTGGCCGTGGCGAACACCGTCATGATGGGCGTCTTCGAACGCACCCGCGAGTTCGGCACGCTGCGCGCCATCGGGGCGCGGCCGTCGTTCGTGCGGTCCCTGGTCCTGACCGAATCGCTGCTGCTGTCGCTGGTCGGCGGGGTGGGCGGCGTGCTGCTCGGCCTCGCCGGGATCGCCGGGGTGAACCTGTATACCCAGCAACTCGCCGGGATCGACGCGGCCGCCCTGACCCCCAGGCTGGTCCTGCTGGCGCTGGGTATCAGCCTGCTGCTGGGCCTGCTCTCGGGCCTGTTACCGGCCCGCAACGCCGGGCGCATGAGCATCGTGGGCGCCCTCGGGAGAATCTGACATGACCACCATCCACCCTGCCCGACCCACCCCCCAGGCCGCCCCCACGCTGCCGGGCCTGCGCACCGAAACCCTCTCGCGCACCTACCCCAGCGGCGACGGGCAGGTGCTGGCCCTCGCGCCCTTCACGCACACCTTCACGCCCGGCCTGACCGCCGTGGTCGGCCCGAGCGGCAGCGGCAAGAGCACCCTGCTGAACCTCCTGGCGGGCTTCGACGAACCCACCACCGGCCGCGTCGTCGTCGGAGACACCCCCCTGACCAGCCTGAGCGAGGCGGACCGCGCCGACTTCCGGCTGCGCCACTACGGGTTCGTGTTCCAGAACCACAACCTCGTCAGCATCCTCAGCGCGCAGGAGAACGTCGAGTTCCCTCTGACGCTCGCGGGCATGCCCGCCCGTCAACGCCAGGACCGCGCCCGCGAACTCCTGGCACTCGTTGGGCTGGAGGCGCGCGCCGGACACCTGCCCAACCAGCTCTCGGGCGGCGAGGCGCAGCGCGTCGCGGTCGCCCGCGCGCTGGCGCACGACCCGGCCATCCTGCTGGCCGACGAACCCACCGGCAACCTCGACAGCCGCACCGGGGAACGCATCCTGGGACTGCTGCAGGGGGCCGCCGCGACCGGCCGCACCGTCATCCTGATCACCCACGACCGCGACATCGCCGCGCAGGCCGACCATCACCTGAACGTGAAAGACGGACAGGTCAGCCCCGAAGACTGACGCGCGCAGGCGCGAGCAGCGGTGGAATCATACGGACTCGGGTTGAATGGACTGCAAAGGCCACTGGGTCCGAGCGGATGCGAGGAGGAGCAGGGCGCCCCTCCGGACGTGGAGCTGGCAGGGGCGGCGTGGGGGCGGATTGTCAGCGAAATAAACGGCAGTCCGTATCAGCTGCCGCCGACCCGGCCGGTGTCACGCAGCCAGTAGGTGTGCCCCAGGCGGTCTTTGAGCCGCAGCACGACCTGCACCTGATCCCCGCGCCGCAGGTTGCCGCTGCCACTCCAGGCGGCGGCGTTCAGCGAGCCGCCACTGACGGCCTGGGCAGGCAGCGCGGGCCGCAGCGGGGCCTTCCAGACGCCCTGCCCGGTCACGACGAACACGCCGTCCAGCCTCAGGCTGCCCAGCAGGGCCGCCGTGTTCACGCCCGGCCGGTCCGGCGCGACCTGCACGCGCACGCCCAGCCCACCCCCGTACAGGGCCGCGCTGGCCCGCGCGGTCAGCACCTGCCCGTGCAGGATCAGGGTGGTGGGGGCGCTGAGCAGGTCACCCGGCTGGGGTTCCGGCAGGCGGCCCAGGGCGCCGCAGGCAGCCAGCACGCAGGCCAGCGCGGCCATCCAGAGCTTCTTCATGAGCACCACAGTAACGGACGGGCGCGGCCAGGGCTGCCACATAAAGTTGCAGCGGCCCCCATCAGGGAGGGCCGCCACTGCCGGGCAGGGGGAAACGCGCACGTCCGGAACCCGTATTGCTCCTACCCGCTTCGCTCGGATTGAACGGTCTTTGCAGCCCCTTCAATCGGAGTCCGTGTGATCCGCTCGGGATTACCAGCTCAGGCCGGGCGTGGTCACGACCCGGTCGGCGGGCTGGTCGGTGAACAGCGTGTACGTCAGGGTGTACGTACCGGGAATCACGCGGGTCAGGACGATCCCGTCGCCTTCCACGCGCGGCGTGACGTTCGCCAGACTCGGCCCCTGCACCTGAAGGGCGCCCCTCACGGTGGGTTGCGCGCCGCCCGTGGGCAGCGGGTCGATCAGGCGCACGTTCTCCAGGGTGCTGTCCACGCTCAGGATCAGGGTGACCACGTAGCCCTGCGCGGTGGCCTCCACGCTTTTTTGCAGGCTGGCCCGCGCGCCGCCCTGCACGTTGCGGGTCACGTTCGCGCCGCCGGGGTTGCGCACGCGCGCCTGCCCGGTGGTGCGCAGGTCGATGGGGTCCAGCACGGCCTCGGCGGTGTCGCTGCGGCACACGCGTACCGGCGCTTTCAGGTTCAGGGGTTGCCCCTGGCTGAACTCGCCCGGCACTTCCAGCGGGTAGTCGCTGGTCCACCCGGCCGGCAGGTTCAGTTTCAGGCGGGCGGGCAGGCGGTACGGGAAGTCCGTGCGGGCCGTGGCGGTCAGTTGCGTCACGTCGCAGGCGTTCAGGATGTCCGGCGACGTGACCAGCGTGACTTCCGTCAGCACGCGGTACTCGATGGTCACGCGGTTCGTGCCGCCGTCCGCGACCCGGCCCGGCAGGGGGCGCGTGAAGGTGCTGCCGGGAATGGTGGTCGGCGCGACCGGGTAATCGCCGGGCGCCAGCGGCACCGTGGCGGGCGTGGTCAGGGTCCGGCCGTCGATGCTGAACGGCACGCCGGTCAGGGGGATGCGCTGGTCGCCGTACAGGGCGACGGCCTCCACGGCCAGTTGCCCCTGCGGCGGGCGGGCCACGAAACGGATGCGGTTACTGCCCGGCTGGTACCGGACCTCGCTGGGCGACACGACGTTCCCGGTGCCTTCCAGGAGCGTGCCGCTGACCGGCACGTACCCGGCGGGCAGTTCCGGCCGCACGACGGTATCCCCGATCAGCGAGTACGACGCGCCGGGAATGGGGCGGCCCTGCGGATCCACCACGTCCACGATCAGGCGGTTGGCGATCTGCGCGTCCGCGGGGGGCGTGAAGCCGCCCACGCGGGCCGTGATGGGCTTGTCGTCCAGCCGGAAGGCGTAGCGGATGGCGTTGCTGTACTGCTTCGTGGTGGGCAGCACCCGGATGTACAGCTTCCACTCGCCCAGCAACTCCGGCGTGATCTTGAAGTTGTCCGTGGCGGTGCGGCCGTTCTCACTGGGCGTCAGGTTCACGCGCGTGCCGCTGGGCTGCACGGCCCACAGTTCCGCCTCTTTCGCGCCGTCCACGTCGTAGTTCAGCAGGCCCAGCACGCGGCCGTTCCAGTCGCTGGTGACGTTCACGGTGGCGGCCAGCAGGTCGGTCGCGTCGGTGCTGCGGGCGTTCACGCTGAAATCGCTGGTTTCCAGCGCGAAGGGCGCCGCGACGCGCAGCGCGAACGAGTTCTTGCCGTCGCCCCGGCTGCTGACCTTCAGGGTGTACGTCCCGGCGCTCAGGCCGCCCGCGAACAGGCTGTCCCAGGTGTGCTCGCGGTTCAGGCCGTAGCGGCGCTCGGTGACCGTGCCGTTCGGGCCACTCAGCGTGAACGTCGTCTCGAACGGTTCGTTCTTCTTGTACAGCTCGTCCCCGAAGTACCCGTCGCTGCGGCGCCCGTCCACGTAATCCGCGAGGTTGAACGTCGGCGAGTACACCTCCAGCCCCAGGGGTTTGCCGGCGTCGGCGGCGGGCACGCGGATCACGTACGATTCCTGCGCCTGCGGCCACTTCTCACCGACCGACACCAGCGGCAGCACGCCGCCCACCTGCGCGGCGGCGGGCGCGGCCACCAGGGTCAGCAGGCCCAGGGCCAGCAGGGCGGGACGGAAACGGACAGATCGGACAGGCGTGAACGTGGGCATGACTGCGAAAAATCATACACGCGCCCGCCCCCCGTCCCACCCTGCCCAGCCCGCCCCACCCGGACGCGCCCCCCGGCGGGGGTAGCATGCGGCTCAGATGTCCGTCCTCGCCCCACGCGCCCGCGCCCTGATCGACCCCGACGCCCTGCGCGGCAACCTGAGCGTCCTGGCGGCCCGCAGCGGCACGCCCCTGATCCTGCCGGTCAAGGCGAACGCCTACGGGCACGGCCTGACCCTGATCGCCACCCTGGCCGCCGCGCACCCGGACGTCTGGGGACTGGCGGTCGCCACGCCCCGCGAGGCGCAGGCCGCCGCCGCGCTGAACACCGGCAAGCCCGTGCTGCTGCTCACGCCACCCACGCCCGCCGAGGTGCCGGTCCTGGCGGACCTGGGCGTGCGCCTGCCCGTCGCGTCCCTGGCCGAGGCGGCCGCGCTGCCCGCCCACGCCCGCGCGCACCTGAAAGTCGATACCGGCATGAACCGCCTGGGCGCCCGCCCCGACGAGGCCGTCGCCGTGGGCCGCGAACTGGCCCGCCGGGGCCTGCTGGAAGGCGCGTACACCCACTTCGCTAGTGCCGACGAACCCGACCTGGGCTTCGCGCACGAGCAACTGCGCCGCTTCCGGGCAGTGCTGGACGCCCTGCCCCCCACGCCCCGGCCGCTGCTGGCGCACGCCGCGAACGGTGGCGCCGTCCTCAGCCTGGGCCGCCTTCCGGGCATGGCGCTCGCCCGGCCCGGACTCGCCGCGTACGGCTTCGCACCGGCGCACCTGCGCGCCCACGCCCCGCTGACCCCGGTCATGACCGTGCAGGCCAGCGTCACGCACCTGCACACCGTCCCGGCCGGCGAGACCGTCAGTTACGGCGGCCTGTGGCGTGCCCCGCGCGACACGCCGGTCGCCACGGTCGGCATCGGGTACGCCGACGGCTACCCCCGGAACGCCACAGGCCGCGCCGAGGTCCTCGTCGCCGGGCAGCGCCGCCCGGTCCTGGGCCGCATCTGCATGGATCAACTCATGATCGACGTGACCGGCCTGAACGTGCAACCTGGCGACCCCGTCACCCTCTGGACCCAGCGGGGCCTGACCGTCACCGACGTGGCCGCCTGGGGAGGCACCGTGGAATACGAGGTCCTGACCGGCGTGGGCGACCGCGTGGAACGCCAAGTGGGGGAGACCCCGTAACAGGAAGGTGGGCCGTGGGAACAATCTTCCACCGCCCGCCTCTCTCACCCGCCTAGAAGAAGCGGCTCACGTCCCGCACGACCACGAACAGCATCAGCATCATCACGAACGCGAAGCCCGCGAGGTTGATGGCCTGCTCCTGACTGAAGGTCAGTGGGCGGCCCCGCACGGCGCCCACCAGCACCAGCAGGATGCGCCCGCCGTCCAGGCCCGGAATGGGCAGCAGGTTGAAGAACGCCAGCGACAGGTTCAGCAGGATGGCGATCTGCACGAGCGCCCAGGGGCTCAGCGCGGCGGCCCGCGAGACGATCTCGGCCGTGCCGATGGGACCGCTGACGTTCTCGTCCCGCGAGAGGTTCAGGGTCAGGAACCGCGCGATCAGATCCCCGAAACTCCGGATGACCTGCGGGACCGCCTCGCCCGTCACCTGCCACGCCCGCACGAACGCGGCGGGTGCCGTGGTGGCCTGCACGTCCGGCCCGTACCGGATGCCCAGCAGTTGCCGTTCGCCGTTCACGGTGGGCGTCCAGTCGAAGCGCACGTCGCGGGTCTGCCCGTCGCTCACGACCGTGAACGTGTGCGGCCCGGCCCGGGTCAGCACGTCGCGCACGCCCTCCCAGCCCGCTGCCTCGCGTCCGCCGACCAGGGTGGTGTCCGGGATGTCCTGCCCGTCGATGGCGGTGATCACGTCCCCGGCCCGCAGGCCCAGCGTCTGCGCGGTCGATCCGGCCACGACCTCCTCGATGCGGGCGCGGTCCGGGGCGGGCACGCCCTGCGCCGTGAACGTCACGGTCATGAGCAGCACGGCCAGCAGCAGGTTCATCAGCGGCCCGGCCAGCAGCACCGCCACCTTCCCCCAGGCGGGCAGCGCCGCGAAGCCCCGCGTGGCGGCCCGCACCTGCCCCTGCGCGTCCTCCTCGGGGGCCATGCCGTCGATCTCCACGTACCCGCCGATGGGCAGCAGGCTCAGCCGCCACTCGGTGCCGCGCCAGTGCCGCCGTATCAGCACCGGCCCCATGCCCACACTGAACGAGTTGACAGCCACGCCCTGCCAGCGGGCCAGCGCGTAGTGTGCCAGTTCATGCAGGAACGTCGCCACGCCGATCAGCAGCACCGTCCACAGCAGCCCCAGCGGCGTCAGGGCCGCCGCGATGCCCTGCACCACGTTCACGCCCGCACCCCGCTGCCCGTGCTGTTGCCCAGGCCGCCCGCGCACAGTTCACGCGCCCGCACCCGCGCCCAGGCGTCCGCCTCGTTCAGCGAGTCCCAGGTCAGGTCGCCGCCCGGCGTCTCGTCCAGCAACCGCTCGATCAGGCGCGGAATGTCCATGAACCCGATCTGCCCGGCCAGGAAGGCGTCCACGGCAACCTCGTCGGCGGCATTCAGCACCACCGGCGCGAGGCCCCCGGCGTTCCCGGCGCGGTACGCCAGTTCCAGGCACGGGAAGCGCCGCAGGTCCGGCGCGCGGAACTCCCAGTCACCCAGCAGCGGCCACGACCCGTGCGAGGCGACCTCCGGCCCGCGCCGCGCGCCCCGCACGTCCCCCGGACGCCGCATGCCGGTCGGCGCGGCGTCGATGGCGTACGCGATGGGCAGCCGCATGTCCGTCGGCCCGAACTGCGCCTTCAGGCTCCCGTCCCGGTAGCGCACGGCCGCGTGCACGATGCTCTGCGGGTGCACCACCACGCCCACCTGCGACAGCGGCAGCCCGTACAGGCTGGCGCACTCCATGACCTCCAGGCCCTTGTTCAGCAGCGTGGCGCTGTCCAGCGTCACCTTCGGCCCCATGCTCCAGGAGGGGTGGCGCAGCGCCTGCTCGGGCGTCACGCCGCTCAGGTCGTCCGGTCCCAGCCGGAACGGCCCGCCGGACGCCGTCAGGATCAACTCGGCCACGTCCGCCATGTCCTCGCCGGTCAGGCACTGGAACATGCCCGTGTGTTCACTGTCCACCGGCACGACCCGCCCGCCACCCACCGCCGCCGCCTGCCACATCAGGTGCGCGGCCGTGACCATCGCCTCCTTGGTCGCCAGCGCGACCGCCTGCCCGGCCTCCAGCGCCGCGCGGGTCGGGGCCAGCCCGATCAGGCCGCTCATGGCGTTCACGGTCACGTCCGCGCGGTGGGCGGCCACCTCGGACGGGTCCGCGATCACCTGCGCGCCCAGTCCCGACAGGCGCGCGCGGGCCTCGCCCAGCACACCTTCCTCCACGCTGACCAGTCCGGGCCGGAACTCCCGGACCTGCGCTTCCAGCAGCTCCAGGTTCCGCCCGGCGGCCAGGGCCGTGACCTGCCAGCCGCGCCCGCGCGCCACGTCCAGCGCCTGCGTGCCGATACTGCCCGTGCTGCCCAGCACGGCAATGGACTGCACCCCACTGGAGTGCACCGTACTGGACTGCGCCCCAATGGACTGCGCCGTACCGGGCTGCGCTGCGCCGCTCTCTGCCTGCTCTCGCTTCATCACCCTGCATGCTAGTGCAGCCCCCTCCGCAGAGTGCGGGATCAGAGACACTTGATGAGCAGGTGGGGCCGCCGTAGCCTTTGTGTGATGGCGGCCCCGCCATGACCCGCCTTCAGCGCCTGAACGTCAGTGCCTGAAGCTCAGCGCGGGAAGATGTTGATGTGCAGGAACAGGTACGTGGCGGGCACCGCGAACAGCAGGCTGTCGATGCGGTCCAGGAACCCGCCGTGGCCGGGCAGGCTGTTGCCGCTGTCCTTGGTTTTCAGCGAGCGTTTGATCAGGCTCTCGCTCAGGTCGCCCAGCTGGCTGGCGCTGGCCACCAGGATCGAGTACAGCAGCGCTTCCAGCGGGGACCAGATGCCGGTCACGGTCGTCAGGGCCAGCACGATCAGGAAACTGGCGATCAACCCGCCGATGGCGCCCTCCACGGTCTTGCCGGGACTGACTTCCGGCGCCAGCTTGCGCCGCCCGAAGAAGTACCCCACGAAGTACGCGCCGATGTCGGCCGCGAAGGTCGCCAGCAGCGGCAGCGCGAAGTACAGCAGGCCGTCCCCGGCGTCCGGGCTGTAACGCAGCATCAGGAAGTACCCCAGCAGCCACGGAATGTACAGCAGTCCGAACACCGAGTACACGATGCGTTCCAGCGGCCGCTCGCCGGGCCGGATGACCTCGATGACCAGCAGGTACGCCACGGCGACCGTCAGGACCGCCTCGCGCCACGATCCGCCGGGCCAGGGCGTCTGCGGCCACATGGGCAGGCTCGCCAGGATCAGTGCCACGGCGAACACGCCGAGGCTCACGCGGCGCACGTCGATGTCGTTGCGGTCGAGCATGCGGATGTACTCGAACAGGCCCATCACCGACACGAACAGCAGTGCAGGCAGCATCGCCCACCACCCGATCCACACGACCACGCTGATGATCGCGAAGCCCACCACGCTGGTCAGGACGCGGCTGCTCAGCGATTCCACGCGGCCTCCGGACGGGTCAGGTTTGCAAGTGGCGGGGCTGCAAAGGGCAGGGCTGCAAGGGGCATAGGCTGTGGGCTGCGGGCGGTGGGGACCTCACCACTCCCCACGGCCCGCAGCCCACACCCCGCGTCAGGCGTCCTCACCCGAGGATTTCCTGCTCCTTCTTCTGGAAGGTCTGATCCACCTTCGCCACGAACTCGTCGGTGATCTTCTGCACCTCGGCCTCGCCGCGCTTGATCTCGTCGTCGCCGATGCCCTCGACCTTCTTCACCTCGTCCAGACCGTGCTTGCGGATGTTCCGGATGGCGATGCGGGCGTCCTCGGCGTAGTTCTTGGCGTTTTTCACCAGGTCCTTGCGGCGCTCCTCGGTCAGCATGGGCAGACTGATGAAGATCGTGTCGCCCTTGTTGTTCGGGTTCAGGCCCAGGTCGCTGTCGCGGATGGCCTTCTCGATCGGGTTCAGCGCGCCCCGGTCCCAGGGCGTGATGACCAGCGTGCGGGCGTCCGGCGTGGTGATGCTGGCCACCTGATCGATCGGCACGGTGCTGCCGTAGTACTCCACGACGATCTTCTTGAGGATGCCGGGGTTGGCGCGGCCCGTGCGCAGCACGGACAGGTTGTTCTCGAGCGACTCGATGGCCTTGCCCATCTTCTCGCGCGTATCAGCCTGGATTGCTTTCATGTCAGCCATGGTCAGGGCCTCCTGAGGGGTCATGTGAAACGGGGTGAGGGGGGGTGAACTGGGGTGAACCCCGGTGGAATGCCGGAATTGTAGCGCAGCCCGGTCCTCTGTTCGGAGGCGTCCGGTCAGCTGCGCCCCGGGGGGCCAGGGGTGCCGGGCCAGGGGCGTCGGATCAGGGGCGCCGGGTCAGGGCGTCTGGATCAGCGTGCCGACCCGCTGCCCTTCGAGCAGGCGGCGCAGGTTGCCGTCCTGGAACAGGTCGAACACCACGATCGGCAGGCCCTTGTCCATGCACAGCGTCAGCGCGGTGGCGTCCATGACTTCCAGGCGCTGCTCGACCACCTCGCGGTGCGTGGCCTGCGCGATGAACTTCGCGTCCGCGTTCTTGCGGGGGTCGCTGTCGTACACGCCGTCCACACGGTTTTTGGCCATCAGGACCACGTCCGCCCCGATTTCCAGGGCGCGCAGGGTGCTGGTCGTGTCGGTCGTGAAGAACGGCGCGCCGTTCCCGCCGCCGAAGATCACCACGCGTCCCTTTTCCAGGTGACGCATGGCGCGGCGGCGGATGTACGGCTCGGCCACGGCCGCCATCTGAATGGCGCTCATGACGCGGGTGGGCCGCCCGGCGCTCTCCATGGCGTCCTGCAACGCCATGGCGTTCATGACGGTGCCCAGCATGCCGATGTAATCGGCGGTGGCGGGGTCCATGCCCTCGCCGTTGCGGGCGCCGCGCCACAGGTTCCCGCCGCCGATCACGACCGCGAGTTCCACGTCGGTGCCTTCCAGGGCGCCGGTGATCAGGCGGGCCAGCTGAGCGGTGGTGTCCGGGCTGATCCCGAAGCCCGACTCGCCGGCCAGGAACTCACCGGACAGTTTGAGCAGAACGCGCTTGAACATGCATACCTCGCTTGGGTTCGGCGCGCAGGAGCGGGCCGCGAAAAGAAAGTGAACGGTGGGGCAACAGAATACTCCCGGCAGTCGCGCGGGCGGCTACCGGGAGTCGGGAGTACTGTGTCGCGCGCAACGATGAAACCCGGCCTGTGGTTCCGGCCCCGCCCGCGTGGGGCTGTGGGGGGGGCGGAACGTCAGGGGATTTACGCGCCGATCTCGAAGCGCACGAAGCGCTTGATGGTCGCGCCGCCCAGGTACTTGCCGACGGTGACGCTGTTGTCCTTCACGAAGTTCTGCTCGGGCAGGACCTTCTCGGAGTAGAACTTGCCGATCTGGCCCTCGACGATCTTCTCGACGATCTGCTGGGGCTTGCCCTCGTTCAGCGCCTTGTTCGTGAGGATCTCGCGCTCCTTCTCGATGTCGCTGGAGTTCACCTCGTCACGGCTCAGGAACTGGGGGCGCTCGGCGGCGACGTGCAGGGCCACGTCCTTGGCCTGCGTCTCGTTGCCGCCTTCCAGGTCGACCAGCACGCCGATCTTGCCGTTGCTGTGCACGTACCCGGCGACGGTGCTGCCTTCCACGAAGGCCACGCGGTTCAGGACCAGGTTCTCGCCGATCTTGCCGGCGGCGGCGGCGACGGTGGTCGCCACGGTCTCACCGCTGGGCAGGGTGTAGGCGCGGAATTCCTCGACGTCGTTGGTGCCGGCGCTCAGGGCCGCCTGGGCCAGTTCGGCCACCAGCGCCTGGAAGTCGCTGTTGCGGGCCACGAAGTCCGTCTCGGAGTTCACTTCGACGATGGCGGCCTTGTTGCCGTCCACCACGAACCGCACGAGGCCTTCCTTCGCTTCACGGTCGGCTTTCTTGGCGGCCTTCACGATGCCGCGCTCGCGCAGCAGGGCAATTGCCTTCTCTTCGTCGTTTCCGGCGTCGGCGAGGGCCTTCTTGACGTCCATCATGCCTGCGCCCGTCAGTTCACGGAGTTTCTTGATTGATTCCAGCATGTCATGCCTCCTGTGTCGGCTTGAACTTGATTGGTGGTGTGTGTGGGCCGCGTGCTGCGGGGCAGAAAAGAGGGTGGTCCGAGAGCGTACTCGCCGGATACCACCCTCCTTTCCGGTCCCGGTGCGGGCTTAGCTTTCGGTCTGCTCGGTGTCGGCGGTTTCGGTGGCGGTCTCGCCCTCGGCCGCGCCGACGTCCTCGCCGCCGCCGCGCGCCTCGACCAGCAGGTCGCCGATGCGGTGCGTGATCAGCTGGATGGAGCGGATCGCGTCGTCGTTACCGGGAACGATGTAGTCGATGACGTCCGGGTCGCTGTCCGTGTCGGCCAGCGCGATGACGGGAATGCCCAGCTTGTTGGCTTCCTGCACGGCGATGACTTCCTTGGTGGGGTCCACCACGAAGATCGCGTCGGGCAGGCGGTTCATCTTGCGGATGCCACCCACGAAGCGCTGCAGGCGCTCGCGTTCGGCGGCCAGCTTGATGCGCTCGGCCTTCAGGCGGTCGTTGATGCGGCCGGACTCGAACATCTCGTCGAGTTCGTTCAGGCGGTCGATGCGGGTGCGCATGGTCTTGAAGTTCGTGAGCATCCCGCCGAGCCAGCGGCTGGTGACAAACGGCATGCCGGTGCGGCGCGCTTCGAGCTCCACGATTTCCTGGGCCTGCTTCTTGGTGCCGACGAACAGGATGACGCCGCCACGCTCGGACAGTTCCTTGATGAAGTCGAAGGAACGGTCCACCTGCTTGAGGGTCTTCTGCAGGTCGATGATGAAGATGCCGTTACGCTCGGCGAAGATGAAACGCTTGAACTTGGGGTTCCAGCGCTTGGTTTCGTGACCGAAGTGAACCCCGGCTTCCAGCAGTTGCTTCATGGAGATGTACGACATGTGAACTCCTGAGCGTTGAAATGTGGGACAAGTTTGCCGTTCTCGTGCCAGCCCAGCGTCATGAACGCCGAAGGTGGGCCAGGCCATACGCGACGCTCCAGCGCGCACAGCGGGTCACGGGGGCACCCAAACGGAAATTATACGACATCAGACGCACGGGTGGGAGGGGGGACGCCGGGCGGACAGCGGATGGCAGAAGGCGGATGGCTCAGCGGAGGCTGTGGGCCAGCGCCGAGACCGCCAGCGACTGCCGGGCCTGTTCCATCTGGGCGTCTTCCAGATGCCACGCCGCCGACAGGGCCGCGTACGCCCCCACCCACGCCAGCAGCCGCGCGCGGTCCAGCCCAGCCTCCCGCGCGATCAGGGCCGACTGCCGCTCCAGCCGCCCCGGCGTCAGCGCGTGCGCCAGCGTGGGATTGCACAGCATGTTCGCAAAATCGAAGGTCCGCTCCCCGATCAGCCCCTTCGGATCGATCACCAGCCACCCCCGCTCCGGGCTGCGCAGTACGTTCCCGTGATGCAGGTCGCCGTGCAGGGGCCGCACGTCACGCTGATCCGCCAGCAGGCGCTGCGCGGTGGCCCAGGCCTGCGCGAACGTCTCACCCTGCGCCTGGGCCGCTTCCAACGACCAGAACCAGCGGCGCAGGTCCGGCAGGTCCGGTGGCAGGCTGGGACGGTCCCGGTGCACGCCCGCCGCCGCGCCACACAGAATCCGGGTGGCCGCGTCGTCCTGACCGCCCAGTGCCAGGGCCGCCAGATCCGGCGCGGACTCCAGCCGCTCCATCAGCAGGGCCGCGCCCCCATGGTGGTACACCCGCGCTGCGCCCTCGCCCTCCAGCCACACCATCAGGTTGTTGCCCCGCCGCTCCTCGGCGCTGCGGGCCACCTTCAGCATTGCCGCACGGCCCTGCCAGCGCACGGGCATCAGGTCGCTGCTGGGCGTGCGCCGGGCCGCGCCGTCCGGTGTCAGATTCCAGCGCCGCAGGTAGCTGTCTACACTCACCCCCTCACTCTGCACCCAAAGAGGGACGCCCCGCCGGTGGTGACAGGGCTTACACTCGGCAACTATGGACTGGTTCTACGCAATCGTTTACGGCATCGTCGAGGGCATCACGGAATTCCTGCCGATCAGCTCGACCGGCCACCTGATCCTCACGGGGAACCTGCTGGGCGTCCCGTGGACCAAGGAAGTCAAGGACACCTTCGAGGTCGTCATTCAGGGCGGCGCGATCCTGGCCGTCCTCGCGTACTACTGGAAGGACTTCCTGCAGATCCGCCGCATCGGCACCGACCGCAGCCAGCAGACGCTCTGGCTGGGCGTGCTCGTCGCCTGCATTCCCGCCGTGATCCTGGGCCTGCTGTTCGGGGACGCCATCAAGGCGAACCTGTTCCGGCCCAGCGTGGTCGCCTGGGCGCTGATCGTGGGCGGCATCATCATCTGGCTGCTCGAGAGCCGCCGCGTCACCCCGAACGTGGACGCCATCGAGAAGATCGGCGTGCCCCGCAGCCTGCTGATCGGCGCGGTGCAGTGCCTCGCGCTGCTGTGGCCCGGCTTCTCCCGCAGCGCCAGCTCCATCCTGGGCGGCATGGCCCTGGGCCTCGACCGGCCCACCGCCACCAAGTTCAGTTTCTACCTGGGCGTGCCCACCCTGGGCGGCGCGGCCCTGCTGGACTTCATCAAGAGCCGCGACATCCTCGCGGAGATCGGCGTGGGGAACGTGCTGCTGGGCGCCGGGGTGTCGTTCGTGGTCGCGTACCTCAGCATCGGCTGGCTGCTGCGGTTCGTGTCCACCAACACCTTCAAGCCCTTCGCGATCTACCGCGTGGTGGTGGGCGTCCTGATCCTGATCCTGATCGCCACGGGCGTCCTGAGCAACGGCAACCTCGCCTGACCCTCCCGCCTGACCTGACGCGCCGTTCCTGAGTACCGGAAGCGGCGCGTTCCCGTGCAGACCGGCGGGAGGCCTGCCAGAATTCCCGTGTGGTTCCCCCCACCCTCTACCGACCATTCCTGAACGGCGCCTACAGCGTCTCGGCAGGCCTGTACCGCCTAGGTGACCAGCCCGTGCCTTGGCTGGACGACCCGGCGCCCGAACGGCACACCTTCACGCTGGACGCCGAGTACCCGCGCCTGATCGCCAGCAAGGCCGCCGCGCACGCCCGCGCCCTGCACGAGTACGCCGGCGAGGCCGCGCTGACCCCCGAACTGCGGGAGGCCGCCCTGACCTTCACGGCCCGTCAGCTGGCTGCCGACAGCGGGGGAGAGGTCCGCTGGGACGGCCGCACCCTGCGCAACACCAGGCTGGGCTGGCAGGCCGACCTGCACCCCCGCTGGAACGCCCTGGAGAACCTGCGGCGCTTTTCCGGCCCGCACGCCACGCTGGTTGCAGACACCCAGCCCGTGAGCGCCCTGGATTTCCTGGGCCTGAACGCCAGCGAGGACCTCGCCATTCTGGCCCGCGATCCCAGCAGCGGACGCGACTGGCTGGCCGCCACGCACGTCCTGAACCCCCAGCACTGGGACCCCCGCGACAAACTGGGCCGCGACTTCGCGCAGGTGCACGCCCCCATCCCCGGCAGCGGCCCCATGAACGCCACCGCCCCCCGATTGCTGGACGCCGTGATTGCACGCTGCCCGTTCGTGCGTTTCGCCTGGGGCCTGAGCACCACCGACCGCCTCGACCACCACCCCGCCGCGCCGCCCGACGCCGACCGCGACCCCCGCACCCACTTCGACCCGCACGGCACGTTCCTGCGCGTCGAACGCCAGACCCTGACCGGGTTCCCGCACGCGCACGGCGCGCTGTTCACCATCCGCCCCTACACGTACCCACTCACGCAGGCCGCGCAGCAACCGGCGCACGCCCACGCGCTGGCCGCCGCTGTCCGCTCCATGACCCCCGCGCAGACCGCCTACAAAGGATTAACGCACCTGCGGGACGACCTCCTGAACTGGCTGGACACCCAGGCCCTACACTCGGACACGTGACCCGCGCCGCCCCCACCCTCGCCGCCCTGCTTCTCGGGGCGCTGCTGGCCGCCTGCGACCTCCCGCAGGACACCCGCACCAGTTCCCCGCAACCCACCCCCACCACGCAGACCCAGGCCACCCGCGACCCGCACAGCGGCCTGCGCTGGATCGCCACGCGCGACCTGCCCCGCGAAGCAGACCCCGTCCTCACTCGCATCGCCCAGGGCGGCCCCTACCGCTACAGCAAAGACGGCAGCACCTTCGGCAACCGCGAACGCCTGCTGCCCCGCCAGAACAGCAGCTACTACCGCGAGTACACCGTCCCCACCCCCGGCGAGAACGACCGGGGCGCACGCCGCATCGTCTGCGGCGGCCCACCCCGCACCACCGCCGAGTGCTACTACACCCCCGACCACTACGCCAGCTTCAGGAGAATCCAACCATGATGCAGGTCTTCGACGAAGCGCCCCAGGGCATCCAGACCGCCCCGCACGAACCCCGCATCCTGGCCGCCGGACACCAGGTCAGCGTCCGCGAAATCAACTTCGGCAACGTGCACGACAAGAGCAGCCTGATGCTCGCCTTCCTGAACGGCCTGGGCCTGCGCGACACCTTCGGCCAGAACTGGGACGCCCTCTACGACGTCCTGACCGACCCCGACCAGCGCCCCGCCCGCCTCGCGCTGCTGCTGTGCGGCTACGCCCACTTCCGCCGCCGCCACCCCAACCTGACCCGCGACCTCGAACAGGTCCTGCTGGACGCCCAGACCGAAGCTGCCCGCACGGACCGCCACCTGTGGCTCCTGAGCGAGGAACCCGACAGCGACACCCGCCACTGGTAACCCCAATCCCCCTGACGAGAGGTGAAACAAACGTGCGCCCGAAACCACGAGAGACTTCGGCCACCGCTACCCTGGGCCCCACAATTCATGGCCCGCCCCTGCCTTGGCCCGTGCGGGTGATCGTGCGGGCCGCGCTGCGCATCCAGGCCGTACTGCGGGGCAAGCGGTGAGCGGCGCGCCCACGGTGCCCACCGGGTACAGCTCGAGTACAGACCTGATCCTGTCCTACGGCCCGGCCTTCCCGTGGCAGGTCTTCGCCCTGGCGTGCGCGCTGCTGTTCCTGGCGTTCCTCTTTCGCCGCCTTCCCTGGGCGCGCTGGGCGCTGACCGGCGCGGCCGTGCTGGCCCTGATCGTGGCGGGCGTCCTGTGGGCGGGCATGGCGTAGCACCTGGAAGACCGGCGAAGGGGAAGCGTGGGCGCGTGCCTAGGCTTCCCCTTCGCCGTGTGCCCCTGGCCCGCTCGAGCGGCGCGCGGATCATCTTCCTGACGCCGGGCACATGATCCGGCCCCCACGGTCTAAGCCCGGCTTAGGGCGTCAGGGGGTTTTACTCAGACCTGAGTAAAAGAGGGGCGGGCCGCTCAAGGGCTGGGCTTAGGGTTCGACTCCATGCCCGGTCACGAAGTCACGCACCGTTTTCAGGGCGGCGTCTGCCGTGCCTGTTTCGCGGGCGTACCACGCGGGAGATTCGCAGCCGTACCGCGCCCGCTGGGATAGTCGTTTGATGATCTGGAAGGCGTTGAGGGCCGTTTCTGCGGCCTGGGCATTCTGCCCGAAGTGCGCGCGGTAGACCTCTCTTACCTGATACGGGAACTGATCGTAATGAACCTCTTCCCTCAGTCCCCGGCCCCCCACAGCCAGGAAGGCGCGCAGCCAGTGGACGGAAGCGTAAAAGCTGACGGTGATGTACCACTCGTACAGGTCCGGTTCAAAGTTGAAGCGGCTCAGGGCCGCTTCGTTCCGCTGTGCTTTCTCAACGTGGGCGTGTTTATTCCCCATGCTGAAAGTCGGAGTCCACTTCTACATTCAGGTCAACACCGAAGGGCCGCACGGCGTCCTGCAGGGTGGCGCTGATCTCCATAGCCCGGTCGAAGCCGTAGTGAGCGTCCGGCATGATGACCTCTGCAGTGATGGTGCCGTCTGGCATGGGCTGCGCCGTCACGCTCAGAGGGAAGGCCAGGGCGGCTTCCAGGGCGGGGACGGCGTTCCCCAGTTCGGTCAGGGCGCGTTCAACGGGGGACGGTTTGACTTTCAAGTGGCCCATCTGGACGCGGCTTGAGTGTCTGAGCGTTGGCGTTGCGGTCACTGTTTCCCCCCTTTCTCGAAGTCCCGGACTGTAACGCCCGGTGACAGAGATTGTCACACTACGTTACAGAGTGGCCCTGATCTTCGCATGAATAGGCCCACAATGTGCGGGGGTGTCCGGGGGTGTGCGGGCTTACCCTATGGGCCATGACGGGGAAGCGGAAGGGCAAGGCCAGTGACCGGCAGGGGGACGTTACGCAACTGCCGTCCGGGCGGTGGCGGTGGCGGGTCCGGGTGACGTACCCGGACGGGACAACGGCGCGGCCTAGCGGTACGGTGAACACGAAGAGGGAAGGGCACGAAGCGATAGCCCGCGCCCTGCAGGAAGCGGGCGAAGGGAAGCGGCCCGCGTCCCGGACCCTGACGGTCGGCGAGATGGTCACGGAGTACATGCGCTCGAAGCGGGCCACGTGGGCAGACCGCACGGCCTGGAATAACGAAGCGCTGTACACCCGGCACATAGCGCCCCATCTGGCCCCCCTGAAAGCGGCCGGGGTGGATGCCCGCCGGTTGCGTGAGTACTTTGAGCTGCTGAGCATGGCGCGGCCCGGCGAAGAGGGAACGATGCGGCCCCCCCTGGGGTACAGCGGTCAGAGACAGGTTCACGTCCTCTTGCACGGCGCGTATGCCCACGCTATCGCTGACGGCCTGCTGAGGGACAACCCGGCGCAGTACGCGCGGCCCCTGTCCCCCTCGAAGGGCGGCGCCGTGAAAGAGGCGAAGGTGAAGCACTTCGAGCCGGAAGACCTGGCGCGCTTCGTGACCGTGGCCCTGGGGGACCGCTTCGCCCTGCCCCTGGCCTTCCTGGCGTACACGGGCCTTCGGATCGGGGAAGCGCTGGCCCTGACGTGGGGGGACGTGCGGCGGGATGACACGGGCGCGCATTACGTCAGTGTCTCGAAGACCCGCAGTGAGTTTGAGGGGAAGTACTACGCGGGCGGGCCGAAGACTTCGGCCGGCGTGCGGCGCGTGTACCTGTCCGGGGAAGCCCTGGGGATCGTGGAAGACATGAAGGGCCGCGTGGCCCGTGAGGCGCGGGCACTCAAGTACCAGGGCGCGGGTCTGGCAGACACGGCCCCGGTGTTCCCGTCAGTGGACGGGCGGCCCATGCGTCAGGACTCGCTGCGCGCCGTGATGCGCCGGACGTGCGAGGCGGCGGGCGTGCCCATCCTGTCCCCGCACGCGCTGCGCCACAGTACGGGAACGTTCCTGATCTCGAGGGGGGAAGACCCCGTGAGTGTCGCGGCCATGCTCGGACACGCGCAGGTGAGTACCACCCTGAACATTTACGCGCACGCCCTGCCCGGTAAGCTGCGCGGTCTGGGGTATGAGCTGTCAGACCTTCGGGGGCGGGGCCAGGGGCGGGCGGCACCTGCACCCCTGGAAGCGCCCACGGGGCCGGACGCGGGGCCGCTCGAGGTGGAAGGCGGGACCGGCGAAGGGAAGACGCGGGCGGGCGTGTCCCCGGTGCGCCGTGGGGCGGTCAGGAAGGGCGGGCCGCGCCGGAAGGTGTAGGCCAGGGCCAGGGCGTGCGGTCGGCACGCTGGAAAGGCGGGGGGGGTGCGGGGGGGCGGTCTGACCGTCCCTCTTCGCCGGTTCCTGCGCCGGTCCCCACCCCTGAACGGCCTGAGTCCCCAGAGTGGGGACGCAAAGTCCCAAAAGTGGGGACACGGAGAAACGCTGTCCTGCACGGCGTTTTCTGGAAGTGAGTCCCCACCCCTGTTTTTTGTGGGGACCGGGTTTTTATTCGTGTCAGACGGCGTGAAACGGCTTGAGTCCCCAATGTCCCCAGATTTTTAGGGGGTATATAGGCCAGAGTTTTTTTGACGTGTTTTTTTTGCGAAGAGGACCGGGCCAGGGGGCGGGTCATCCTGGCCCGGCGGCGGTCGCTGACGGTTCAGGCCGGGGCCAGGGGGGTCTTCGAGCGGGACCGGGCAGGGTGACCCCCTGAAACGCGGTGGGCCACGTTTGGGCCACGCGGGGCACAGTGGGCCACGTCAGCGGGTGGAAGTAAAACAAGAAACCCCGTCTGGGACGGGGTTTTTCTGGTGGGTCGTGTAGGACTTGAACCTACAACCCGCTGATTAAAAGTCAGCTGCTCTACCGATTGAGCTAACGACCCAGCTTGTGTTTGCCTTGCGCGTGCCGTTCGGGCGCGTTCTCAGCGGGAGTGAGTATATGTGGCTCGTGCCGGAGTGTCAACACCCGCCCCGGCTGATGCGCAGGGGCGGGTGTGGTGGGCGGGGGGTCAGCGTTTCATGCTGGGGGGGACGTTCGGCATGCGGGGTGGTTTCATGCCCTTGCCGCCGGGGCCGCTCATGCGCTGGAGCATCTTCATCATGTCCTTCATCTGCTCGTGCATTTTCAGGAGTTTGTTGATGTCCTGCACGGTGTGGCCGCTGCCGGCGGCGATGCGTTTGCGGCGGCGTCCGTCGATGATCTTGGGGTTGCGGCGTTCCTTGACGGTCATGGAGCTGATCATCGCGTCGATCCGCTGGAGTTGCGCCTCGTCGATGTTGAAGCCCTCGGGCAGCGCGCGGCTCATGCCGGGAATGAGTTTGAGCAGGTCGCCCAGGGGGCCCATCTTGCGGATCTGCCGCAGTTGCAGCAGCAGGTCCTCCAGGTCGAAGTCGCCGGGTTTCTTGACTTCCATGGCTTTCAGGTCGGCCTGCTGCGCGCGTTCGATCAGGCCGAGCACGTCGCCCATGCCGAGGATGCGGCCCGCGACCCGGTCGGGGTGGAAGGCGTCCAGTCCGGCGATCTTCTCGCTGGTGCCCGCGAAGTAGATGGGTTTGCCGGTCACGCTGCGCGCCGAGAGGGCCGCGCCGCCGCGCGCGTCGCCGTCCATCTTCGTGATGATCAGGCCCGTGACGTTCACGCGCTGATCGAAGGTCTGCGCGACGTTCAGCGCCTCCTGGCCGGTCATGGCGTCCACGACGAGCAGACTCTCGGTGGGCTGCATGACGCGCTGCAGGTCGGCCAGCTGGTCCATCAGCGCCTCGTCGATCTGGAGGCGGCCGGCGGTGTCCACGATCACGAGGTCACGGAAGTCGGTCTTCAGGTGCTCGTCCACGCGGCGTTTCGTCTCGGCGGGGCTCTCGCCGTCCGCGACCTTCAGAACCGGCACGCCCACCTGTTTGGCAAGGACTTCCAGCTGGTCGCGTGCGGCGGGGCGCTGCGTGTCGGCGGCGACCAGCAGGACGCGGCGGCCCTTGCTCTTGTAGTGCGCGGCGAGCTTGCCGGTGCTGGTGGTCTTCCCGGCCCCCTGCAGGCCGACCATGAACCAGACGTTGCCCTCGGTCTTCAGTTCCGGCTGGATGGTCTTGCCGCCCAGCGTCTCGATCAGTTCGTCGTGCACGAGTTTCACGACGGTCTGTCCGGCGGTCAGGCTGCCCTCGACGGACTGCCCGACGGCCTTCTCGCTGACCTTCGCCACGAAGTCCTTCGCGACGCCGAAGTTCACGTCGGCTTCCAGCAGCGCCATGCGGATCTCGCGCATCGCGGCCTTGACCTGCGCCTCGGTCAGCTGGCGTTCCTTACCCACCCGGTCCAGGATGTCCTGCAACTTGTTGCCCAGGGACTCAAACATGCTGTCACGCTACCACGCAGCCCCATCCGCGTCTGTGCCGTGGGTGCCGACTGCTACGCTGCCCGGCATGGGTAAACTCGTGCGCGACCGCATCCCGGACCTCTTCGGCGGACAGACCCGCCAGTTGAGTGGGGAGGAGTACCGCGCCGCGCTGCGCGCCAAGCTGGAGGAGGAGGTCGCGGAGTACCTGCAGTCCGGCGAGCCCGAGGAACTGGCCGACGTGGTGGAGGTGCTGCGCGCCCTGGCGGCCCTGCACGACCTGACCCCGGAGGACCTGGAGGCGCTGCGCTGCGCCAAGGCGGACGCGCGCGGTGGGTTCGCGGGCCGGGTGTGGTGGACGCCAACCTAACGCCCGTTAGGCAGGGCGCGCTATGCTGCGCGCATGCAAAGAGCAGTGATCGTCGCGGCCAGCCGCACGCCCACCGGGAAGTTCCTCGGCAGCCTCGAGAGCGTCAGCGCCGTCGACCTGGGCGCCACCACCCTCCGTGAGACCCTGCGCCGCAGCGGCCTGGACGCCGCATTCATCGAGGAAGTCGTCATGGGTCAGGTCGTGCAGGCGGGCAGCGGGCAGAACCCCGCCCGGCAGGCCGCCCTGAAAGCCGGACTGACGAACGAGGTCGGCGCGCTGACCATCAACAAGGTGTGCGGCAGCGGCCTGAAAGCCGTGATCCTCGCCGCGCAGAGCATCCGCGCCGGGGACCAGCACGCCGTCCTCGCCGGGGGCATGGAATCCATGAGTAACGCCCCGCACCTGCTGCCCGGCGCGCGCAAGGGCTACCGCCTGGGCCACGCGCAGGTCCTCGACGCGAACACCCAGGACGGCCTGTGGTGCTCCATCAATGACGAGGGCATGGGCCTGACCGGCGAACGCGTCGCCGAGAAGTACGCCATCACCCGCGAGGAACAGGACGCCTACGCCACGCAGAGCCACCGCCGCGCCATCGCCGCGCAGCAGGAAGGCCGCTTCACCGACGAGATCGTGCCCGTCACCGTGAAAGGCCGCAAGGGCGACACCGTCGTCGACACCGACGAGGGCCCCCGCGCCGACACCAGCGAGGACACCCTGGGCCGCCTCAAACCTGCCTTCAAGAAGGACGGCTCGGTCACTGCCGGGAACGCCCCCGGCCTGAACGACGGCGCCGCCAGCCTGATGGTCGTCAGCGCCGACTTCGCCCAGGCGCACGGCCTGACCCCCCTCGCCGAGATCATCGACTACGCCACGGGCGGCCTCGCGCCCGAGTGGGTCATGATGACGCCCGTCCCCGCCACGCAGAAACTCCTGACCAAGCTCGGCTGGCAGGCCAGTGATGTGGACCTGTGGGAACTGAACGAGGCGTTCAGCGTCCAGAGCCTCGCCGTTGCCCGCGAACTCGGCCTCGACCCCGCCCGCGTCAACGTGAACGGCGGCGCGGTTGCCCTCGGCCACCCCATCGGCGCATCCGGCGCGCGCATCCTCGTCACGCTCCTGCACGCCCTGAAGCAACAGAACAGGGAAACCGGCATCGCCACCCTGTGCATGGGCGGCGGCAACGGCCTCGCCCTGGCCGTCAAGCGGGTAGGCTAAAGGCATGGCAACCCCGACCCTGTGGATCATCGAAAGCACCTACGTCAAAACCGGAGACGAAGTCGCCAGGGTCACGCCCGCCCACCGCGAATGGCTCGACCAGCACTACAAAAGCGGCGTGTTCCTCACCAGCGGCCGCAAGGTTGATAACACCGGCGGCGTGATCGTCGCGCAGGCCGACACCCTGCAGGAACTCGTGGACCTGTTCGACCACGACCCCTTCGTCCAGGCGGGCTGCTCGCGCTACAGGTACACCGCTTTCAACCCCGTCAAACGCGGCCGGGCCGTGCAGATCGAGGGTGTCCCGCTCGTCGAGTGAGTCTGGACGGACTGACCTTTCAGGTCGGCCCCCTCACGGTGACCGTCCATCAGGGCCAGGTGCCCGACGGGGCGGACTTCTGGGATGCGAACTGGCTGGACGTCGCCGCCGAGATCGACCTACCCGGACAGGCCTGGGTGCGCGCTGCGGGACCATTCCTGATGACCAGTGACCTCGCCGCGTTTCTGACGGAGCTGCGGCGCATGAACGAGACGCTGACGGGAACGGCCAAACTTCAGCCCCTGGAGCCGAATCTGAGGGTGCACCTCGACTGCGGCCCGACGGGGCAGGTGCGCACTCAGATCGAGTTGACCCCCGACCACATCAACCAGATGCACACCTTCCAGCTGGAACTGGATCAGACGTACCTGCCCGGAATCATCCGGCAGTTGGACACCATTCTTGAACGTTTTCCCGTCCGGGGCAGACCGGACTGAACAGGAGTTCCTATGAAATTCGGAGTGATTGGAGCTGGACAGATGGGCGGCGGCATCGCGCAGGTCGCCGCGCAGAGTGGATTCGATGTGGTTGTGCAGGACGTGAAGCAGGAGTTCCTGGACCGGGGCCGCGCCGTGATCGAGAAATCACTGGCGAAACTGCACGAGAAGGGTCGCCTGACGGACACGCCGGACGTGATCCTGGGCCGCATGGAGTTCACGACCGACCTGAACGCGTTCGCGGACTGCGATCTGGTCGTGGAGGCCATCGTGGAGAACGAGGGGGTGAAGGCGGACCTGTTCCGGCAGCTGGGGCAGATCGTGAAGCCGGAAGGCATCCTGGCGAGCAACACGAGCAGCATTCCGATCACGGCGCTGGCGAGTGCGTCGGGCCGCCCGGAGCGGTTCATCGGGATGCACTTCATGAACCCCGTGCCGCTGATGCAACTCGTGGAGGTCATCCGGGGCTACAGCACCAGCGATGAGACGGCGCAGTTCGTCACGCAGACCGCCGAGCGGATGGGGAAGACCCCCCTGGCCTGCAACGACTTCCCCGGTTTCGTCAGCAACCGCATCCTGATGCCCATGCTGAACGAGGCCATCCAGTGCGTCATGGAAGGCGTCGCCGAACCCGAAGCGATCGACGGAATCATGAAACTCGGCATGAACCACCCCATGGGCCCCCTGACGCTGGCGGACTTCATTGGTCTGGACACCTGCCTCGCCATCATGGAAGTCCTGCACAGGGGACTGGGCGACGACAAGTACCGCCCCAGCCCGCTGCTGCGCAAGATGGTGCAGGCGGGCCTGCTGGGCCGCAAGAGCGGGCAGGGCTTCTACACGTACTGAAGGGCCATGCGCCCGCTCACTCTGCCCGTCCCTTCCGGCCGCGCGCACTGAACCGGGTCGGCAGCCGCTGGAATCCGTACCACCCATGAAAGCGGCGCGGTCAGGATGTTAGGTTGAGCAGGTCGCCTCCTCCTGACCGCGCCGCCCTTCGCGGCGCCCGACCGCTGTTCCCACTGCCCTGCGCCCCGATCTTCACGCACCACTGGAGTCCGCATGTTCAAACGCACCTGGTTGACCGCCACCGCCCTCTCCCTGAGCGCCGCCACCCTGCCCGGCACGGCCAGCGCCGCCGACGTGACCCTCGGCCTGAACAGCAGCCTCGGCCTGGGCTGCCAGGTGGCGGGCGTGCGCGCTGGTGTCCGCTCCGACCGCGTGGGCCTGTACGGGCAGGTGTCGTACTGCACCAGCAACCTGGAGGGAGAACCCGGTTCCGTGGCGGGCGGGGGTGGCGTGACCGTGGACCTGTTCAGCGCCAGCGACGTGACCGCGTACGCCCTGCTGGGCGCCAGCATCGAGGGCGGCGACCCGGTCGCGTACGCCGGACTGGGCGCCCGGTACGGCCTTGCACTCGTGCCGGTCGAGGCGTACCTGGAAGCCGGGGTGCAGCGCACCTTCACGGCCCTGGCGCCCATCACGGCGCCCCGGTTCGCGCTGGGCATCAACTACCGCGTGAACGTGGCGAACTTCGAGGGTGGCTTGCAGAGACAGGGCGCGGCCGCCGGGTCTGACGGCACCAGTAGTGCCCCGGCTGCGTGCAATCTCACGAGCGATCAGGACGCCGCGAACGCGCAGGCGGCCGCGCAGAGCGCCGCGCAGCGGGCCGTGGCGGCCGCCGCCCGTTCGTATTCGGCGGTGTACTCGAACGTGTCGTACTCGGTCAGCGCAGGTGAGGCGAGTGTGGGCAGCAACACCGCGACCGTCAGTGGCAGCATCACCCTGAACGCCACCCGCAAGAGTGACGGTCAGGCGGTCGGCGGGACGTACAGCGGCACCGTGAACCTGGTCCGGTCCGGGTGCGGTTGGAGTGCGGCCGGGTACACCCGCAGCGGGGAGTAACCCGGCCGCGCGCAGGTCAGCGGTTCCGGGTGTGGTACTCGGCGTTGGGTGTGAAGCCCAGGGCGCTGCTGACGCGGTTGGTCATGTTGAACATGCCGGTGACCTGCGTGGCTTCGAGGATTTCGTGGTCGTTCAGGCCCGCCGCGCGCAGGGGGGTGAGGTCGCGTTCGGTCATGTCGGCGGGCGTGCGCGTCAGTCTCTCCGCGAACGCGCACAGCGCCGCCTGCCGCTCCGTGAGGGCCGCGTGCCGCCAGTTCACGGCGACCGTGTCGGCCCAGGCGGGGTCGCCGCTGTACTCGCGCAGGGCCGCGCCGTGTGAGACGGCGCAGTACACGCAGCGGTTCACGCTGCTGACGGTCACGCCGATCAGTTCGCGTTCCAGGGGGCTCAGGTGCCCGTCGCGGTTGACGAGGGTGTTGAAGTCGTTCCACCATGCCAGGAACGCTTCGCCGTTCAGGGCCTGCGCGCGGAACACGTTCGGGACGAAGCCCAGGTTCGCCTCGGCTTTCGCCCAGAGTTTCTGCACGCCCTCGTGCGCGGATTGCTCGTCCGGCACGGCCAGCCAGGAGATTCGGTTCATGGTCCGTCCAGAGTAGGGCATGGGCGGGCCGGGGGCGTGGCATCATCGGCGGGTGCTGCCCTCCCGCGCCGAGCTGATCAGCGTGCCCATGTACGCCAACGTGTTCCTGCTGACCTCCCCTCAGGGCCGTCTGCTGGTCGATACCGGCACGGTGGTGCACGCGCCGCGGTTCCTGCGGCTGCTGCGGTCGTTCCGGCCGGACGCGCTGCTGGTCACGCACGCGCACCCGGATCATGCGGGCAGCGCGTTCCTGGCGGGGCGGGCGGGCCTGAGCGTGCTGGCGCACCCGCTGGAGCACCCGGCGCTGCTGGGGGAGGTGCATGACCTGCCGTACCCGGCGGGCCGTCCGGGCGTGGGGCGGCTGGTGTCGCGCGCGCATCCGAACGTCCGTGCGTCGGCGTTGCGGGCGGCGCTTCCGGGTCAGGACGTGCTGGGCTGGGAGGTCGTTCACCTGCCGGGCCACACGGCCGGGCAGATCGGGTTGCGGCGCGGCGGCGTGCTGATCGCGGCGGACGCCGTGGTGGGCAGCGCAGACGGCGCGCACCTGCCCCGCGCGGCATACAACCACGACCACGCGCAGGCTCTGGCCACCCTGAAAACCGTGGCGGGCATGGACCTCCGCGAGATCTGGCCCGGCCACGGGGGCGTCCTGACGGCCGCGCAGGTGCAGGCCCGCGCGGCGCGGGACGGGGGTTGATGGTTGACGGAAGGGTGATCCCTCCATCAACCATCAACTGTTCACTTTCAACCTGCGACGGGTTTACTTCTTGGGTTCGTCGGCGACCTGTCCGGTCACGCCGGGCACGACCCAGGCCATGCTGTTCAGTTCGCCGATGCTGGCGACCTTCCCGGCGGGAACGCGCAGGATGCCGTTGCGGTCCTTGATGGGGCCGGTGAAGGGGTCGAACTTGCCGCCCTTCTCCATCTCGGTTTTCAGGGCCATGACGCGGTCGTAGACGGTGGTTTTCTTTCCGGCCACGGTGATGGTCTTGGCTTTCAGCGCGGGGATCCACTTGGGGTTGATGGCCATGCCGTCCTGCGCGCCGAGTTCCACGCTGCCGCCGCGCAGCAGGTTCCAGTAGTCGACGTTCTGGAGGTTCTTGGTGGTGTACGTGCCGTTATGCACCTTGGTCAGGAAGTCGATGTAGATCTTCTCCCAGTGGACCAGCTGTCCGCTGACGACGTAGTCGGGCGCGAACTTGTACATGGGGGTGTAGTGCGCGAACACCGGGATCTTGCGCGCCCCGGCGGTCTGCACGACGGTGGCGGTGTCCTCGGTGAAGGCCAGCGCGCCGGCGCCCTCGCTGATCAGGCTCTCGGCGGCCTCGCGGGCCTTGTTCGGGTCGAACCACGCGTTGATCCACTTGACGCTGACGGTCGCCTTGGGGTTCACGGCGCGCGCGCCCATGGCGAAGGCGCTGATGTGCCGCTTGAGTTCCGGGACGGGGAACGCGGCGACGTACCCGAGCTTGTCGCTCTTGCTGACGGCGGCGGCCATCATGCCGTTCAGGTAGTACAGCTGGTAGAAGTCCGCCATGTACGTCGCCATGTTCGGGGCGCGTTTGAAGCCGCTGGCGTGCGCGAAGATCACGTTCGGGTACTTCTTGGCGGCTTCGGCGGTCTGGTCCATGAACCCGAAGGAGGTGGTGAAGATGACCTTGCAGTTGTCCTTCACAAGGCGGTCGATGACGGGCATGGCCTGACCTTCGGGCACGCTTTCGACGTACTTGGTTTCCAGCCAGGGCAGGGCCTTCTCACTGAGTTTGCGGGCCTGGTCGTGCGCGTAGCTCCAGCCGATGTCGCCGACCGGGCCGACGTAGATGAAGCAGGCTTTCAGTTTGCCGGTCTGCTGGGCCTGCGCGGCGGGGCTGAGCGCGGTGCTCAGCAGGGCCAGGGAGAGGGGCAGGGCAGCGAGGAGTGCTTTTTTCATGGTGGACCTCCAGGGTGGGGCGTGACGCTCGCCTTTATTGTGCCTTCATTCTGTTCCCAGGAAAAGGGACAAGCTGACCAGAATCCTAGATTACTGCCCCCGTACCGCCCGGTCGCCCTGCGATCTGTTCCGCGAAACGCGGTCACTGTGACCCCGCACCCGGCACTTGAACCGATTACGCGCAGAATGCGTATACCTGTACAGGAGGGCCACCATGACCGACCCACGCACCCCCGAGGACCAGACCCAGCCGACCGACCTTCAGACTCCGGACGGGCAGCGCCGCATCCTGACGCCCGGCAGCGACCTGAACCCCCGCCGTGAATTCATGCGCAGCGCCGCGTTGTTCACCGGTACCGTCGCCGCGCTCGGCGGCGGCCTGGAAGTCCTGACCCGCCGCCCCGGCCTGAGCAGCGCCGAGGCGCAGGCGACCGACCCGTTCAGCCGCCCCGACCGGCCCCTCGGGCCGTACGACACCGACGAGAAGGTCACGTCGTACCAGCAGGCCACCACGTACAACAACTTCTACGAGTTCGGCACCGACAAGAGCGACCCGGCCCGACTGGCCCGCAGCCTCAAACCGCGCCCCTGGACGGTCCGCATCGACGGCGAGGTCCGCAAGCCGCAGACCATTGACATCGACACGTTGCAGTCCTGGTTCCCGCTCGAGGACCGCATCTACCGCATGCGCTGCGTGGAAGGCTGGAGCATGGTCATGCCGTGGCTGGGCTTCCCGCTGGCCGCCCTGATCCGCCGCCTGGAACCCACCAGCAAGGCCAAGTACGTGCAGTTCACGGCGCTGCTGGACACCAAACAGTTCCCCGGCCAGAAACAGCAGGTGCTGAAATGGCCGTACGTGGAGGGCCTGCGCCTGGACGAGGCGCTGCACCCCCTGTCGTTCATGGCGGTCGGGCTGCACGGCCGCACGCTGCCCGGCCAGAACGGCGCGCCGCTGCGACTGGTCGTGCCCTGGAAGTACGGGTTCAAGAACATCAAGAGCATCGTGCGGATCACCCTGACCGAGAAGCAACCGCAGACCACCTGGGCACTGGCCGCCCCGCAGGAGTACGGCTTCTACGCGAACGTGAACCCGGCCGTGCCGCACCCCCGCTGGAGTCAGGCGACCGAGCGGCGCATCGGTGAACTGGGCCGCCGCAAGACCCTGCCGTTCAACGGGTACGCCGACGAGGTCGCCGGGCTGTACCGGGGCATGGACCTGCGGAAGAACTTCTGACCGTGACCCGCCCCGCCCCCACCCCGGCCCCCGCACGGCGGCCCCCGGCCCGCCTGGGCTGGCTGGTTCCGGCCATCACGGTCGGCGGTCTGCTCCCGGTCGCCGTGCTTGTCTACGACGCCCTGAGCGGCGCGCTGGGAGCCAACCCCATCCAGCGCGCCACGCTACAGACCGGCCTGCTGACACTGGTGCTACTGGTCCTGTCGCTGGCCTGCACGCCGCTGCGCCTGCTGACCGGCTGGACGTGGCCCGCCCGCATCCGCAAGACCCTGGGCCTGCTGGGATTCGGGTACGCCGCGCTGCACTTCCTGATCTACCTGTTCGACCATTCCTTCGACCTGACCCTGATGACCGAGGACGTCCTGAAACGCCCGTTCATCACCGCCGGATTCACCGCCCTGCTGCTGCTGGTACCACTGGCCCTGACCAGCACGCCCCGCGCCGTGAAACGCCTGGGCTTCGCGCGCTGGACGCGCCTGCACCAGCTGGCGTACGTGGCCGTCAGCCTGGGCGCCCTGCACTACTACTGGGGCGTGAAGAAAGACCACACGCCGCCCCTGATCTACGCCGCCGTGATCGCCGCACTGTTCCTGATCCGCTTCCTGAAACGCCGCCCGGCCCGCAGCGCCCGCACCGGAAGCCGCGCCGCGAAATCCTGACCCCAGCCGCCTCACCCGCCACCCCCGGCACAGCCCCCAGCCTTCTGGCCGGGGGTTCGTTCATGCCGGACCTTGAACCCCGGCGCCCAGGCGCACGTACCCAGGGTGACGCCCACGCACACCGGAGGACCCATGAACCGACTGCCCACCCCCACGACCCTGGCGACCCTGGCCGCCGCTGCCCTGCTGACCCTCGCGCCGCCCGCGCAGGCCGTGACCGCGCGGACCGTCACGGTGACCTCCGTGGCGACCGGGCAGACACCCCCTGAACTGACCGGCGGCCCCTGGCTGAACACCTCCGCCCCGCTGACCCTGGCGGGCCTGAAAGGCCGGGTGGTGCTCGTGAACTTCTGGGTGTACTCGTGCATCAACTGCCACAACAGCCTGCCCACCCTGCGCGGCTGGTACGGGCAGTACCGCGCGCAGGGCCTGGAGATCGTCGGCGTGCACACCCCGGAATTCGAGTCCGACAAACCCACCGCCAGCGTGCAGGCCGCCCTGAAAGAGGACCGCGTGACCTGGCCGGTCGTGCAGGACAACGCCCGCACCAACTGGCGCGCCTGGGGCATCCGGGCGTGGCCGACGTTCCTGCTGATCGACCGGCAGGGCCGCGTGCGGTACACGCACCGGGGCGAGATCAGCTCCCGCTTCCCGCAGGCCATTCCGGGCCTGGACGCGCAGATCCGGGCGCTGCTGGCCGAGAAGTGATCCCGGCCCTGCTGCTGGCCGCCACCCTCGGCGCGGCCCCATCTGTCCCGGCCCTGCTGGTCAGCGTGCGTCCGCCGCCCGGCGTGGGATTCAACGTGCGTGGGCCGTCGCTGATCACCGTTCAGGCCGGAACGTACCGGCAGCAGTTCCCGCTGACCGGCGTGCCCGACCCCACGTACCCGGACGCCTTCCGCGCCGTGCGGCCCGTGACCGTACGGCTGCCCGCCCGCGTGCGCGGCCCCGTGACCCTGCACGCGCGCCTGTTCCTGTGTGACCGCGTCAGCGGCGTCTGCACCGTGCAGGAACACGCCCGCCGCGTGACCCTGAAGGCCGGAACGACCGTGCCCGTGATGCTGCAACTGCCAGCGGAAAGGTGACGCTGAGGTGGACAGGGAAGAGGCCCGGTGTACGGATACGCCGGGCCTCTCCCACTTCCTGTTCCCTACTGACTGTTGCCCGTTCTCAGCGCTCGCCCCGCACGTACGCGCGGCCCAGCGCGGCGGGTGCATTCCCGGCCTGACCGCGCACGCCTGCCAGGGCCAGGACGACCAGCACGAGAATGAACGGCATGGCGCTGAAGACCTCGGTGGGAATGGGGCTGTTGCCCTGAAGGCGGAACTGCAGGTAGTACAGGAACCCGAAGAACAGCGCCCCGGCAATGGCCCGCAGGGGCCGCCAGCCGACGAAGATCACCAGGGCCACGGCAATCCAGCCCAGCCCGGCGGTCATGTTGTCCGCCCACGAGGACCGGTACGACAGCGACAGGAACGCCCCGGCCAGTCCGGCGAGGGCGCCGCCGCCCATGACGGCCAGCACGCGGATCAGGCCGACGTTCACGCCCAGCACGTCCGCCGCCGCCGGGTTCTCACCCACCGAGCGCAGCGTCAGGCCCGAGCGGGTAGCGCCCAGCCAGAAGGCCATCGCACCGGCCAGCAGCAGGGCCGCGACCGTGAACGGGCTGACCGTGAGGCCGCCCAGGGAAAGGTCGGCGACCTTGTTGAACAGCGGCAGGCCCTCGAACCGCTTGCCGAGCAGGCCTGCGGCGCCCGTGCCGATCAGGGCGAGCGCCAGGCCACTGACGAACTGGTTGGCGCGCAGCGTGATGGTCGCGACGGCGTGCAGCAGGGCCAGCGCGGCGCCCGCCAGCATGGACGCGCCCACCGCCAGCCACAGGTTCGCGTCCGGGCTGCTGGCGGCGACCGCGAAGGCGGCCAGGGCGCCCACGGCCATCAGGCCCTCGACGCCCAGGTTCACGACCCCGGCGCGTTCGTTCAGGATGGCGCCCAGGCAGGCGAGCAGCAGCGGCGTTCCGACTGCCAGGGCGCGCACGAGCGCCTCGATCACAACGTTATCCATGAGACACCTCGGGGTGCGCGGGGCGCGGGAAGCGGGCCGCAGTGGGGGAGGGGCGGCCCGTCACGCGCGGCCCCACTGCACGCGGTGGCGGATGAAGACCTCGCTGGCGATCAGGCACAGCAGGATCACGCCGCTGAACACGTCCACCACCCGGAACGGGAGGTTCAGGTCGATTTTCAGGATGTCGCCGCCCGCCAGGATCACGCCCATCAGCGGCGCGGTGATCAGGCACAGGGCCGGGTTGCCGCGCGCCAGCCACGCGACGATCACGGCCGTGAACCCGTACCCGAGGCTGATCTGCCCCGCCTCCAGCAGGCGGTGGTGAATCCCGGCGACCTCGCCCGCACCGGCCAGCCCGGCGACGCCGCCGGTGATCAGCGCGACCAGCAGCGCCACCCGGCCGCTGCTGAGGCCCGCGTAGCGCGCCGCGCCGGGGTTCTCGCCGACCACGCGTAGCGCGTACCCGAACGTGGAGCGCGACAGCACCCACTGCAATCCCAGCGCGACGGCCACGCCCAGCAGCAGCGTGGGCCAGTGCACCTGCGAGCCCGGCAGCGTGGGCAGGTACGTGCTGGCGGGGAAGGTGTCGGTGTAGATGTACCCGCGCACGTCCTTGCCCTTCCACGGCCCGGCGATCAGGTACGTGACGAGCGCCACCGCGATGTAATTGAGCATCAGCGTGGACAGGATCTCGTTCACGTTCACGCGCCGCAGCGCCGCCGCGATCAGCGCCCACAGGCCCCCGCCGACGAAACCCGCGACGAACACGGCGGGCAGCAGCAGCGGTCCCGGCAGCGGCACGAACAGCGCCGTCCCGGCCGCGAACACCGCGCCCAGCAGCAGTTGCCCCTCGGCGCCGATGTTGAAGAACTGCGCGCGGAACGCGAGCGCCAGCCCCGCCCCGATCAGCAGTAGCGGAATGGTGCGCCGTCCCACCTCGCCCAGGCCGGTGGAGTCGCCCAGCGTGCCGCGCAGCATGGTGCCGTACACCTCGCCCGGCGCGTGCCCGGACAGCGTGAACACCAGCGCGCAGATCAGCAGCGCCGCCGCCAGTGCCGCCAGCGTGACCAGCGCCGAGCGGGCCGCCGACGGGGCGTTCAGTGCCACGAACCTCATGCGCCCACCCCACCCTGCGCCACTCCCTGATCCGCACCCGGAATGGAGTGCGGGTGCGCGCCGCCCATCAGCAGGCCCAGCGACTCACGCGTGACCCCGGACACCGGGAACGGCCCCAGCAGCGAGCCGCCCACCATGACCGCCACGCGGTCCGACAGGCTCAGCAGTTCATCCAGATCCTCGCTGACCAGCAGCACGCCCGCCCCCTGCGCCGTGCGGTCCAGCAGCACCCGGTGCACCTGATCAGTCGCGCCGATATCCAGCCCGTACGTGGGATGCACCGCCAGGATCAGTTTCGGCTGCCCGGCCAGTTCACGCGCCAGGATCAGCTTCTGGATGTTCCCGCCCGACAGCAGCCGCGTGGGCGTGTGAATGCCCGGCGTGGCGACCGCGTACGCCTCGACCTCGCGCCGCGCGCGGTCGTCGGTGGCGCCCAGGTCCCGCGCCAGCCCGCGCGCCAGCGGCGCCCGCGCGAAGTCCCGCAGCGCGAGGTTCTCCGCGACCGTCATGGTCGGCACCGTGCCGCTGTGAATGCGGTCCTCGGGAATGTGCGCCACGCCTGAACGGAAACGCCCGGCGGCGTCCCCGCTCAGCGGCTGCCCGTCCAGCGTGACCGTGCCCGTCGCCTCGTGCAGCCCGGCCAGGACCTCGACCAGTTCACTCTGCCCGTTCCCGGCAATTCCGGCCACGCCGAGCACCTCGCCGCGGCGCAGTTCGAAGCTCACGCCGCGCAGGGCCGGCAGGCCGCGCGAGCCGTGTGCGCTCAGGTCACTCACGTTCAGCAGCGTGCCCGCCTCCGGGCCGGGGCCGTCCGCGCGCTTGCGGGTAAAGTCCACGCTGCGGCCCACCATCAGCTCCGCGAGGCTCTCACGGGTCGCGCCCAGCGTCGGCACGCCGCCCACGACCTTCCCGCGCCGCAGCACCGTCACGCGGTCCGCCACCGCCAGCACCTCGTCGAGCTTGTGAGAGATGAAGATCAGGCTGCGCCCGTCCGCCTTCAACTCGCGCATCACGCGGAACAGCCCGTCGGCCTCCTGCGGGGTCAGCACGCTCGTCGGCTCATCCAGAATTAGGACCCGCGCGCCGCCCAGCAGTGCCCGCACGATCTCCACGCGCTGCTTCTCGCCCGGCGACAGGTCCGACACGCGCGCCTCCGGGTCCACCTCCAGCCCGTACCGCGCCGAGAGGTCCCGCACCCGGCCCGCCACGCGCCGCGCCGGGAACAACCCACCCGCGCCACCCAGTGCCAGATTCTCGGCCACCGAATGCCGCGACACCAGCAGCGGATGCTGCGGCACCAGCCCGATCCCGAGCCGCAGCGCCTGCGCCGGACTGCCGATCCGCACCGCCCGGCCGTCCAGTTCCACCGCGCCCTCGTCCGGCTGGTACAGGCCGTACAGGATCGAGATCAGGGTACTTTTCCCCGCGCCGTTCTCGCCCAGCAGGGCCAGCACCTCGCCCGCGTGGACGGTCAGGTCCACCGAGTCGTTGGCGACCACGCCAGGAAAGCGTTTGGTGATGCCGCGCAGCCGCAGCGCAGGCGGCGCACCCGCAGCCCCCGAGGGGGAACCGGAAAGATCAGAAGAATGTGTCACGCAGAAAAGTCCTTTGGAGTCGCGGCCCGCCGCGCCTGCCCTCGAATGTGCCCGTACAGACCGGGACAACCCGCACAGACTAGGACAAACGGCCGCCCCCACCCCCGCCCCTGCCCAGCCAGCAGGCCGCCGGAAGCATCAGCGCGGGGTCTTCAGGGCCGGAACTTCAGTAGAAGTCGCCGCCGCTGGGGAAGGTCACGACCTCCGCGATTCCGTGACGGTTCAGTCGGGCGATGAATCCGGCGTCCTCGCGGTACGCCATGCCGCTGTCCATCGCCACGCACAGCCGCCCCGCGTACGGAATGGGCGCCCCCGCCCCCACGGTCGGGCCGTGCAGGTGCTCGTCCAGCAGCACGTACACCGGCGTGTGCCCGTGCGCGATCCGCTGCCCGCCGAAGGTACTCAGCATCTGCCGGGCCTTCTCGTCCCCGGCGCCCAGCACGAACGCGAAACGGTCCGTGAAGGCGTTCAGGAACGCGCCCCAGTCGTCCGGGTCGGGGTTCGTCATCAGGTCCAGCACGGCGGCGTTCACGCCCTCGACGCTGCTGCCCAGCTTCAGGTACATCAGGCTGTCGGCGTGCACCAGCAGCCAGTCGTGCGAGGTCGCCATGGCCGGCCGCCCGCACAGCCACGCCAGGTCACTGGGTTCCAGCAGGTCCGCGTCCCGCACCTGCCCGCCGTTCTCCAGCCAGTACTCCCGGTACCCGTAACGGTCCTGCGGGTCGCTGTGCCGGAACACCAGCGCCGCCAGGAACATCACCTCGTGGTTACCCAGCAGCGCCGTCACCTGCCCGCCCACCTCCTGCGCCTGCACCTCCAGGCTGCGGATCAGGCGGATCACGCCCACGCCGTTCGGGCCGCGGTCCACGTAGTCACCCAGGAACACCACGTGCGCGTCCCCGGCCGTCCAGCTGCCGTCGAAGTCGATCAGGCCCGCGCGCAGCAGGATGGCACGCAACTTGTCGTACGCGCCGTGAATATCCCCGATCACCCACAGAGGCCTCATGCCTGCGCGCTCCACAGGGGACAGGCGGCGCGGCAGGCAGCGTGGCAGGACAGGTGGACTCCGGCAGGAGAGGGAAGACGCTGTTCAGGAAGGCCGCAGTTCACGCCCCGAAGTGTAGCGCCCCCGCAGCGGCCCGCGCGGGGGCTCTGCTGCGCCCCGACGCCCCCCGTCACCCGTCGTCGTCGGTGCCCGCGCCGTCCCCTTCCGGCAGGGTGCGCCACTTGGTCATGCGGTCCGTGATGTCGTCCTGAATGCGCCGCACGTTGCTTTCCAGCCCGGCACGCGTGGAATCCAGCTGATGACGCAGGCGCATGATCTCCTCGACCCCGGCGAGGTTCACGCCGAGTTCCTGCGTCAGGCGGCGGATCTCGCGCAGGTGCTCGATGTCCCGCTCGCTGTACAGCCGCGTCTTGCCGCTGCTGCGCCCCGGACGGATCAGCTGCTTACGCTCGTACAGCCGCAGCGTCTGGGGGTGCATGTCCACCAGTTCCGCCGCGATGCTGATCACGTACACGGGCCGGTCCTTCGGGTCCACCCTGCCGTCCGGTCCCGGCAGGGCACGCGGCTGCGCCTGCGCCCGCAACTCGTCCTCGATCCGTTCGATCTCCGCCTCGAACTCGCCCTGAATGTCGTCCAGTTCATGCTGGAGGCGCATGACCTCCTCGACCCCGGCGAGGTTCACGCCGAGTTCCTGCGTCAGGCGGCGAATCTCGCGCAGGTGCTCGATGTCGCGTTCGCTGTACAGGCGGGTCTTGCCGCTGCTGCGACCGGGGCGGATCAGACCCTTGCGTTCGTACAGCCGCAGCGTCTGGGGGTGCATGTCCACCAGTTCCGCCGCCACGGAGATGACGTACACGGGCCGATGTCTGGAGTCAGAGGGCATAACTTCCGTTGAGTATACCCGCGTCAGTGTTTCTGCAATGGAAGGGCAGGCGGGGTGCAGGCGGTGCGGACTGCGCGCGGCCCACATCCCACTGCCCTCCGATCCTGGACGCCCGGCGCGGGTCAGCCCGTATCATCCCCGGTATGACCCATCAGACTCCGGACCTGAGTGCCGCCCTGAACCGCGAGCAGGCGAACGAGGAACTGTTCGCGCTGCTGCGCCTCCCCTCGGTCAGCGCCGACCCGACCCGCAAGGGCGACATGGCCGCCACCGCCGAGTTCCTGCGCGCCAAACTGGCGGGGCTGGGCTTCACGGCCCGCATCGACCCGACCGCCGGGCACCCCGTCGTGTACGCCGAACGCCTGAACGCCCCCGGCAAACCCACCGTCCTGATCTACGGCCACTACGACGTGCAGCCCGAGGCGCCCCTGGAAGAATGGGTCACGCCGCCCTTTGAGCCGACCATCCGCGACGGGCGCATCTACGCGCGCGGCAGCACCGACGACAAGGGCCAGGCCTACGCGCACGTCAAGGGCGTGGAACTGCTGCTCGCGCAGGGCGAACTGCCCGTGAACGTGAAATTCCTGCTGGAAGGCGAGGAGGAGATCGGCAGCCCGAACCTCGAACCGTACCTGCGGGACCACGCCGAGGAACTGAAGGCCGACGTGATCGTCATCAGCGACGGGAGCCGCTTCGCGCCCGACGTGCCCACCATCACCTACGGCGTGCGCGGCCTCAGCTACGTCGAGATTCACGTTCAGGGCGCCAACCGCGACCTGCACAGCGGCAGCTACGGCGGCGCCGCCCCCAACCCCATTGGCGCCCTGGCGGAGATCATCACGCGCCTCAAGGACGACCAGGGCCGCGTCACCATCCCCGGCTTCTACGACGGCATCGACGACCTGACCGACACCGAACGCCAGATGTGGGCCGACCTGCCCCACGACGACGCTGAATTCGCCGCCAGCATCGGCGTGCCCGCCCTGCCCGGCGAAGCCGGGTACACCACCCTGGAACGCCTGTGGGGCCGCCCCACCCTCGACGTGAACGGCATCTGGGGCGGCTACCAGGGCGAAGGCAGCAAGACCGTCATCGCCGCCAAGGCCGGAGCCAAGGTCAGCATGCGCCTCGTGCCCGGACAGGACCCCGACCGCATCACGGGACTGATCACCGACTACGTGCCCACCCTTGCGCCCGCAGGGACCACCGCCGTCGTCCACCCGCACCACGGCGGCCGTCCCTTCAAGTTCGACCTGAACAGCCCCTACAACCTCGCCGCGAACCGCGCCCTCAAGCGCGTCTTCGGCCGTGAAGCCGTGTTCGCCCGCACCGGCGGCAGCATCCCCATCGTCGCCGCGTTCAACGACCTGCTGCACGCCCCGGTCCTGTTCGTGGACCTTGGCCTGAACGAGGACGCCCCCCACAGCCCCAACGAGAGCTTCGCCGTCAGCGACTACCACAACGGCATCCTCACCAGCGCCTACCTGCTTCAGGAACTCGGCGCACCCGCGACCGAATGAAACTGGGCTTTCTCGCCTCGCACGGCGGCAGCGCCGCGCGGCACCTCGTCGAGGCCTGCCGCGCAGGCGACCTGAACGCCACCCCCGTCGCGCTGGTCAGCAACAACAGCCGCTCCCCGGCCCTCGCCTGGGCACGCGACGCGGGCCTCACGACCGCGCACCTCAGCAGCGCCAGATACCCCGACCCGGACGACCTCGACGCCGCCATCCTCGAAGTCCTCGTCAGCGCGGGCGCGGACACACTCGTCCTCAGCGGCTACATGCGCGAGATCGGCCCCCGCGTCCTGAACCACTTCGAGGGCCGACTCGTGAACATCCACCCCAGCCTCCTGCCCCGCCACGGCGGACGCGGCATGTACGGCGACCGCGTCCACGAGGCCGTCCTCGCCAGCGGCGACACCGAAAGCGGCGCCACCGTCCACCTCGTCACCGCCGGCATTGACGAGGGACCCGTGCTGGCGCAGGCCCGCGTACCCGTCCTGCCCGGCGACGACCTCGCCAGCCTCAAAGCCCGCGTGCAGGCCACTGAGGGCGAACTGATGCTGCGGGCCGTCCGCAGCCTCGCGTAGGACGGGGGAGGCTTCACCTCGCCCCCTCACCCTTCCGGCGCTCCGCGCCTCCCTCCCTCTCCCACAAGGGGAGAGGGGACAACGGAAGACGCTCAAGCTGAACTGCAGGCAGAACCATTTCAGGAAGCTGATAGGGAGGGGCATGAAACGGAAAGTCTTTGACCTGAGCGGCTGGGCGCGCGTCACCCGGCACACCCAGACCGTCCTGCACGTTCCCGGTCACGTGATCGTGGATTTCGTCGCGCACGAGGTCAACCGGTCCCTCGATGTGCCCATCCCCGGACGGGACGGCCTGCGCCGCATCCTGGGCAGCGGGTACCGCTGGGTGCGCGCCCACCCCACCACCGGGGAGGGCACGCCCGGCAGCGCCCTGACCATCCAGCTTGACCCTACCGGGCGACCCGTGCAGTACTACATCGACCTGCACGGCGGCGAAGGCTGGCACGACAGCGGGTACCCCTGGCACGACGACCTGTACCTCGACGTGATCGGCCACCCCGCCGAACACGCCCCCTGGACGGTCGCCGCGACCGCGATCATCGACGGGGACGAACTCGACGACGCCGTCACCCAGGGCCTCGTCACACCCGCCCAGGCCGACGCCACCTGGACGCACGCCCGGCACGTCGAAACGCAACTCCAGGCGGGCACCTACCCACCCGTACACGTCCTGAAACGCTACCTGGAAGACCCGTACACCTGACCGTGAAGCCATGACCGCCGTGCCCGCCACACCTGCGGAGCGCAGCGCTTCACCCCTGCTCTACGCTGCGTGGGTGAAGCGCAAGGATGGTCGGTACCTTCAGTTCTTCCCTGGCGTGCAGGGGACGCAGCGCGTCGTGACGCTCCCGGAGGGTTGGCTGGTGGACGTGACCTTCACGCACGTTCCTCAGCCGCATGCGGTGACCGTTCACGGGGTCACGGTGCCCACCCTGGCGGTCGGGGCGCGCTGGCTGACGCTGGTGCCCACGCAGGGGCACGCGACCCTGCTGGTCATCCTGCACGGGGAAACCCCCGTGTTCGCCTACGCGGACGTGTGCGCCGCCACCGGCATAGGAGAGGACGGCATGCCGTGGCTGGATGACCTGTACCTCGACGTGCAAGCTACCCTGAACGCGGACTGGACGCCCGGCGTGCCGGAAATCATCGACGCGGATGAACTCGACACCGCCCTGCACAGGGGCGAGATCACCCCGGAGCAGCACGCACTGGCCTGGGTTACGGCGCGGGAGGTGGCGGCGCAATTGACCTGCCATGCGAACCCGCTTCTGCATGCAGTCCGGGCGTTCGTGCTGGGTGGCGGGGCGTCAGGGTGAACCTCCGTGCCTTCTCCGCTTATACTTGAACTCAGTTCAAATTCTGTGTTCGACCCTGGAGGTTCCACCCATGACTCAAGCTGCCACCCTGCCCGCTTTCGCTGCCCAGGCCGTCAAGAAGGCCCTGCATGACATTCCCATGAACGCCACGGTCGGCGTGCAGATCACCGACGTGGGCGTCGGCTGGGCGACCGGGGAGGCGCCGGACACCGCCCCGTTCCGCAACCACCTGGGCACCATTCACGCGGGCGTGCAGTTCCTGCTGGCCGAGGCTGTGAGTGGCGCGGCGTTCGCGGGGGCGTTCGCGGCGCAACTGGCGGGCGCCGTGCCCCTGATCGAGAAACTGGAGACGCACTACGTGAACCGCGCCGTGGGCGACCTGACCGCGCGGGCCGAGGCGGCCGACCCGGCGGGGATCGCGGCGGCGCACGCCGAGTTCGCAGCGGACGGCAAGGCCCGCCTGATCGTGAACGTGACCGTGCAGGACGGCGAGGGCAAGGACGTGATGCGCGCCGTCGCCCACTGGTACCTGCGCGCCCGCCCCCAGGCGAAGTAACGGGGATCAGCGGTCAGTGGGCTCGGCCTGCCTCCCGCGTCCCGCGCCCGTGCTTTACCCTGCGTGCATGACTGTGTTGCTGCTGGATCACGTGGCGATCGCCACCCCGGACCTGGAGGCGGGTTCGGCGCCGTACGTGGCGCTGGGCCTGCACCCGGAAGGGCCGGACGAGGAGGTCGCGTCGCAGGGCGTGCGGGTGCGGGCGTTCCAGGTGGGGGAGACCCTGATCGAACTGCTGATGCCCACGCGGGACGACAGCCCGATTGCGGCTTTCCTGGCGCGCAAGGGGCCGGGGCTGCATCACACGGCGTACCGCGTGGCGGACCTGAACGCCGAGATGACCCGCCTGCGCGCGGACGGCGCGCGGTTCCTGAACGAGGAGCCCACGCCGGGCCGCGCCGGGTCACGCGTGGCGTTCCTGCACCCGAAGTGGGGCGCGGGCACCCTGATCGAGCTGGTCGAGCATCCAGCCGGTGGGCATCCAGCGGGTGGGCACGCTTGAGCGGCAGGCGTCCCAGGCCGTTGTGGTGGGTGCCGGCGCTGCTGATCATGGGGGCCATCTGGTCCCTGAGCAGCGCGCCGCAGACGCCGGGACCGTCGCTGGAGCACCCGAAGGACTGGATCGCGCACTTCACGGCGTACCTCGCGCTGGCGTTCACGCTGGCCCGCGCGACCGGGCGGCGCGGCGCGGCGCTGGTGATCGCGGCGTGGTTCGGCGCGCTGGACGAGGCGCATCAGGCGTTCGTGCCGCCGCGTGAGGCGGGCGTGCAGGACTGGCTGTTCGACGTGGCGGGCGCGTGGCTGGGTTCATGGCTGGCCCTGCGCGGCGCGGCCCGCACGTCGGCCCGGCCGGACGGGGCTCCGGAGCGGGCCGTGAGCCACGCGACCTGACCGCCGGGCGGGGTGAATCTCTGCCCCCGTCGCAGTTCTGTCAGAGTCGGGCCGCTACGCTACCCGGCATGACGACCGCCCTGAGTTCCGCTTCCATTCCCACCGGGCACGTCGCGGCCCTGCAGGCGGCCCTGACGCAGCTGGACAGCGTCATCCTGGGCAAGGGTGGGCAGATCCGGCTGGCCCTGACCTGCCTGCTGGCGCGCGGGCACCTGCTGATCGAGGATCAGCCGGGCGTGGGGAAGACCACGCTGGCGCAGGCGCTGGCCCGCACCTGCGGCCTGGAGTTCCGGCGCGTGCAGTTCACGGCGGACCTGCTGCCCGCCGACCTGACCGGCGTGAGCGTCTGGGACGCCCCGGCCGCCGCGTTCCGGTTCGTGCCGGGGCCGGTGTTCAGCGAGATGCTGCTGGCCGACGAGATCAACCGCGCCACGCCCCGCACGCAGGGCGCGCTGCTGGAAGCCATGGAGGAACGGCAGGTCTCGGAAGGTGGCGTGACCCGCCCGCTGCCGCAGCCGTTCTTCGTGATCGCCACGCAGAACCCGGCGGCGTTCGTGGGTACCAGCCCCCTGCCGGAAGCGCAGCTGGACCGTTTCCTGATGACCGTCACGCTGGGCTACCCGGACGTGCGCGCCGAGCGGCAACTGCTGGAAACCGGGGGCCGCAGCCAGAGCGTCCGGGACCTGGGCGCCGTCCTGAGCGCCCCGGCCCTGCTGGCCATGCAGGCCGAGGTGGACCGCGTGCACGCCGCCGCGCCGCTGCTGGATTACCTGCAACTGCTGGCCCGCGCCACCCGCGAACACCCTGCGCTGGCCGCCGGGCTGAGCCCGCGCGCGCTGCTGGCGCTGCTGGCCGCCGCGCGCGCCTGGGCGTACCTGCACGGGCGGCCCATGGCACTGCCCGAGGACGTGCAGGCCGTGTTCCCGGCGCTGGCCGCGCACCGACTGCCGCCCCGCGACCCGTCCGTGAACGTGGGCACGCTGATCAGGGCGCTGCTGGCCGACACGCCCATCCCCTGAGATGACCCGCTCCACGACCACTGGTCCCACGCGACGCGCCGACCGCGTGATACGGGTTCCGTTTGTTTCGCTGACAATCCGGAACTTCACCGGATTGCCAGCTCCACGTCCGGAACCCGCCCTCCTCCCACTCGCATCCGCTCGGACCCAGTGGTCTTTGCAGCCCATTCAATCGGAGTCCGTATGAGCGCCGCGCTGCACCTGCGGCCCACGGGGTTCGGGCTGGCGTTCCTGATCCTGATCCTGCTCACCCTGATCGGCTGCGTGAACTACGGCCTGAGCCTCGGGTACGGTCTGACGTTCCTGCTGGGCGGCGTGTGGGTGATCACGGCGGCGCAGGCCATGCGGGCCGCGCGCAGCCTGACCCTGACCGTGCGCCCGGCCGGTCCCGCGCACGCCGGGCAGCCCGCCTCGCTGAACGTGCAGGCCCAGGCCTCCGGGGACAGCGGCACGCTGGAAGTCCGCCTGCGCGGCCAGGGACGCGAACTGCGCGCCGCGCTGCACGTACCGGCAGGCGGCGCGGCCCTGACCGTGGCGTTCCCGGCCTCCGTGCGCGGCCCCCTGACCCTCCAGGTCGGCGCCTGGGCTCAGGACCGGCTGGGCCTGTGGCGCGCCGCGCTGCCCGCCCGGCCGGACCCCGTGACGCTGCTGGTCTGGCCCGCCCCGGAAAGCCCGGTCCCGCCGGTCCCGGACCGCGCGGCGCCCGGCGTGGGCGGCGAAGGCCACCGCGGCCCCGGCGACGAGGAATTCGCCGGACTGCGCCCCTACCAGCCCGGCGACTCGCCCCGGCAGGTGTCGTGGCGGCACGTGGCCCGCACCGGGCAACTCCTGACCCGCGAGACCGACGCCGCGCGCGGGCACGCCACCGATCTGCACTGGCAGGACGCGCCGGGCGACGCCGAGGCCCGCGCCTCCCGCCTGAGCGCCTGGGCGCAGCACCTCTCGGCGCTGGGCACGCCGTTCGCGCTGACGTTGCCCGGCACGCACCTGAAGGCCGCCAGCGGCGAGGCGCACCTGCACGCCGCACTGAACGCCCTGGCGACCGTGGACCCCCTGCCCGCCGCGCCCGTCCCGGCCAGGGGCGCGGCGCGGCTGGTGTCGCACGCCGCCACGCTGGTCACGCAGGCCACGCCACCCACGCTGCTGGCCCTGGCGGTCACGCTGGCGCCCGGCGCACTGCGGCAACCCGTGTGGATCACGTTGCCGATCGCGCTGCTGCTGGCACACGCCCTGGCCCGCGTGCTACCACGCCCCGGCCGGACACTCGACCCGCTGCCCGTGTGGCTGCTGGCGCTGCTGGCCGTCGGCGGGGCCGCCGCGCTGATCGCCACGCAGGGCACCCTGCTGGGCCGCGACGCCGGAACGGCCTTCCTGGGCCTGCTGATCGCCCTGAAAACCGCCGAGAGCCGCTCGTCCCGCGACGGACGCATCCTGATCCTGCTGGGACTGTTCATGACCAGCACGCACTACTTCTACAGTCAGGGGCCGCTCTCGGCGCTGCACACCCTGATCAGCGCCGCGTTCCTGCTGGCCGCCGCGCCCGCCTGGATCGCCCCGGTCACCTCTGGCCCGGCCTCCACCCCGGCCACCCCCGGCGGGGAAGGGAGGCGCACGCACCTGCGTGACTCGCTGCTGGGCGCGGGCCGCCTGCTGGCCCTGGCAGCCCCGCTGGCACTGGTGCTGTTCGTGCTGTTCCCCCGCCCCGACCGCCCCCTGTGGCAACTGCCGGTGCAGGGGCAGGCCACCACCGGCCTGAGCAACGAGATCAGCGCCGGCGAGTACTCGAACCTCGCGCAGAACAGCGCCGTCGCCTTCCGCGCCGACTTCCAGGGCGCGCTGCCCACCCCCGACCAGCGCTACTGGCGCGGCCCCGTCTACGAGGCGTACGACGGCCGCACCTGGCGGCAGGTCCGCGCGCCCGGCCGGACACCCAGCGTGGACGTGACCGGCCCACCCCTGAACTACACCCTGACCCTGGAACCCAGCGGCAACCCCTGGCTGCTGGCGCTGGACGTGCCCCTGACCGTCCCGGACGGCGCGTTCCTGACCAACGCCTTCCAGGCTGTCACCCCCCGACCCGTCACCACCCGCCGCCGCGTCGAACTCCAGAGCCGCGCCGCCCGCCTGGGCGTGCAGGAAGACCCAGACCGACTGGCCTTCGACCTGCAACTCCCGGCCGGACAGAACCCCCGCGCGGTCGCCCTGGCCGCCAGCTGGCGCAACCTGAACCTCCAGGCGCGCGTTCAGGCGGGCCTGGACCTGCTGCGCACCGGGGGCTTCACGTACACCCTGTCCCCGCCACTGCTGCCCGAACAGGACCGCGTGGACGCCTTCCTGTTCAGCTCCCGCCAGGGCTTCTGCGAACACTACGCCAGTTCCTTCGCATTCCTCATGCGCGCCGCCGGCCTCAGCGCCCGCGTGGTCGGCGGGTACCAGGGCGGCGAGCAGAACGGCTCGTACCTGATCGTGCGCCAGCAGGACGCCCACGCCTGGACGGAAATCTGGCTGCCCGGCCAGGGCTGGGTCCGCGTGGACCCCACCGCCGTCGTCGCACCCGCCCGCGTCAGCGCCGGCCTGAGCACCGCCCTGACCCGCCCACAGGCCGCCGCCCCCACCGCACCCGGCACCCTCAAACGCCTGCAACTCCGCCTGGACGCCATCCAGAACCGCTGGAACGACCTCGTCGTCGACTACGACGGAGACCGCCAGAGCGACCTGCTGACCCGCGCCGGACTGGGCGGCGTGGGCAGCACCCCGTACCTGCTGCTGCTCCCCACCCTGATCGCCCTCACCCTACTCCCCGCCCTGCTGCTCGCCCGCCGCCGCGCCCGCCCCAGCGACCCCGCCAGCCGCGCCCTGCACGACCTGAGCGTGCGCCTGCACCTGCCCCGCGCGCCCGGCGAAACCCCCACCGCGTACATGACCCGCGCCGCCACGCAACACCCGCACCTGCACGCCGCCCTTCAGGACGTCCTGAACGCCTACCACGCCGCCCGCTACGCCCCCCACCCCACCCCGGACACCCTGACCCGCCTGCGCCGCGCCGTTCGCAACATCCGCCGCTGACCGGAACGAAAGCCTCCCGCCACCTGACGCGGCTTGGCGGGAACGGCAGGAACATCCCGTTTTTCCCCCGAGCGGCAATGGACGGCAGTCCATCGTGCCCACCAGTCAGATCGGAGGCCGGATAACAAGCTCGGATTCATCGCGACGACGCCGGAGTACCCCTTCTTCGTCGTGTAGCCCGCTGATGCCCAGCCCAGGCCCGCGCCGGAAGGCCACGGCGACCTCAGCCGGAACTGGGTGGGCGCGGGGCACTTCAAGATCGGGGATAAAATCAAGCAGGCCGACGGCACCACCGGCCTCGTCGCGAACGTCACCACCGTGCAGCAGACGCGCGAGATGTTCAATTTTACCGTCAGTGAGGCCCACACCTACTACGTGGGGAATGACGGGTGGTTGGTGCATAATGCTACCAATCCAACTATGTTTCGAATTGAGGGCAATATAAATCAGCATTAGTCCTTGACACCAATGGTAATGTTTCTATACTTTCTAATAACAGAGGGATGTTATAAGTGGCGTTTGACGATGATCATGCCCTGTATTTTCTCGAAAAACGTGTGGGACAAGGACTGGAGGGCTCAAGGCTAATTGGGGTACAGGTTGATCCAGCATTCTTGGAAAAGCTCAGAGCGGATGCCATACCCCAGCAATTGGCAAAGAAGTTTCCCGGAATGCCACAGATTGCTGATCCAACAATTGGTAAAGATCTTTATGGAATTCCAGCTGAATATTTCGATGAGCTGCAAAAGGCTATCAAGCCCTGAGCGGGATTTAAAATCTGCCCGTAAGGAGGCCAGAAAATGATCTCTTCGCTTGAGCAAATACTTGACATAGAAAAATCTGCCATTGATGGCGAAGGCCATTTCAACCTTTCAAGCTGCAGCGTAGCAACTGAATGGAAAGATACATCGCTTGCTCGAGTTATGCAGTTTTTGGCTGTAATAAATGAATCAATGAAACGAAATGCTGGCCATTTTGATCTCCCAGAATGGTTTCTCATTTTTACACCAGAGATTTCTGTCGATGAAGCGCGCAGATTGCTTGAATCGACGCCTAAAGAGCAATGGGATACTTTGCCTTGGGATAGAGATAGTTGGCTGGGTGCTGTTGATGAAAGGTCATGGTTCTTTGTAGGAATACGTGATCATGCCAAGCAGCTCCAATGGCATTTGATGCTGTCGGGTTTTCCGGCTAATATTGAATCGTTCATCCATATACTTAAAGCTGCAGGCTTCAGACACATCTCTACTTCATCCAGCAACTAATCCTCAAGTCTGTGATTAGCGATCGCTCGGGTGCCCGGCTTCCGGCCGGGCACTCCTGCCGTTACCATGCT